>CAJVXN010000022.1 GCA_913009335.1 uncultured bacterium | reverse complement strand
TTCAACAATCATTAAAAGTCACTCTCCTTTTATTTTTATAATTTTACGCATACTCAAAACAATTATTTAACCTAACTCTCTATAAACCTTAAAGATTTACGCCAGAAGAAATAAAGGTATGATTACACGCGAGGCAATATTATCTAACAAAATACCTGATTTGTCAATTATTTTGTTTTGGATTATTTTGTTTTGGATTTATTTTGCGCCTGTTCTAACTGCTTAATGGCAGATATAACACTTTGAGCAATCTGATTATAATCCTGATTTGGTTTGGTGTATATCGGTTGACCGAAACATATATTAACACCTGTTCTTTTAGGTAATTTACTACCCTTAGGAAGAGACACATCAGAACCTTTTATTAATGTAGGCACAATAGGTACTCCTGCCTTACTGGCAAAAAACCCCACGCCGCCTTTAGCATCTTCTAATTCTATTGTATCACGTCGTGTGCCTTGAGGAAATAATAACAGCCCCTCGCCTCGCTTCAATCTCTTTATTGCCTCTTTTATGGAAGATAAATCTGCTTTGCCTCTTTTTACAGGGAATACATTTACACGGCCCAATATAAATCCAAAAAATTTATTACTAAATAATTCTTCTTTGGCCATAAAATTTATCGGACGCGCGCTAGCAACACCAATTGCTACAGGATCCATGTTGCTTGCATGGTTACTTGCGAGAATAAACCCCCCTGACTTAGGTATATTATCTCTACCATAACCCTTAAGTCCAACAAAAATCTTAAAAAGAACAAACCAAATAAACCTACATATTATATATAACATTGAATCCTGAGGGAGTAGACTTTCGTAATACCTTTTAACGAAAGGTCTCTTTTTATTTTTATGTTACGAAAAGATAAAGAAACAACGAAATTATGAATCCAGGATTATTTTTTTACCCTTTGCGACTAATTTTTCCGCTATAGCTAATTGCTTCGATTCCGCATACACACGCACAATCGGCTCAGTACCGGAACCGCGAATCATAAGCCAATCCTCATCATCAAAAATTATCTTTATACCGTCATAATCCTTAATATCAATAATTTTCTTGTTTAATAATCTAGCAGGGAGCGCCTTTAATACCTTGGCCTGGTTAAATACGACGTCGGATAATCTTAAGCTGTCCTTTACATAATGATACCTGCCGAATTCATCCTCCATCTCTTTTATGATTTGACTAATATTTTTCTTACGATACATCATCATCTCTACCAGTAAAAGTCCTGCCAATACACCATCGCGTTCGGGAATGTAATTTTTAAATCCCATCCCCCCAGCTTCCTCCCCACCGACTAAAATATCTTCTTTCTGCATCAGGCTTGATATATATTTAAAACCCACACAGGTTTCATATAGTTTTACACCTAATTTCTTGGCTATTTTATCAATAATTACACTACCGGCAATAGTCTTAACAACTCCCCCCGTCCACTTTCTATCTTCTTTTAAATGCAGCAGTAAAAGAGCAAGGATTTGCTGAGGATGGATAAATCTCCCTCCCGGCTCGATTGCGGCTAACCTATCCGCGTCGCCGTCTAAAACCAAACCTATATCAAATCTTTCTTTCTTCATCCTCGATATAATCTGGCCCAAATTCTCAACTGTAGGCTCAGGGCGCAGCCCACCGAAAGAAGGATTAATCTCATCATGCATAAGCGTTACCTTAATAGTGGTCCCGGAAAGAATTTTCGTCAACAATCCATTCCCACTTCCATACATTACATCCTGCAATATACGCTGCTTAGATGTTTTTAACAACTTCATATCAATGTAGGAACGGGCAAAATTAATATATTTTTCCTCTAGGTCAACGATTCTTAATAGTCGCCTCTTACGCGCCTGTGCAAGCGTTATTATTTTAGGCGTAGTTTTTCCCAGAAAACTTTCAACCTTACGCGTAATAAAAACATCCGCAGAACCGCCTTTAGAATCTTTGATCTTAAAACCGTTGAACTCGGCAGGATTATGACTGGCAGTAATCATGATACCCAAAGAACAATTTCTATTTTTAGTAGCAAAACTTACCATTGGAGTTGAAACCGGTTTCTCGGAAAGCAATACAGTTAACCCGTTAGCAGCTAAAACACTTGCTACGATTTGAGCAAATTTATCTGATAAAAACCGCGTATCGTATCCAACCACTATTTTTTTTCTGCCGCTATATACCCCAGAGCCAAGATAGTCACAAACTGCCTGACTGACAATCCTAACATTTTCAAAAGTAAAATTATCAGATATTACACCCCGCCATCCATCCGTACCAAACTTAACCTGTTGTCTAATAGTTTTGAGCATTACTTTTTTCGCCTCCATAAATTATTAATTACTTACTATATAATCCTCTTTTAGCGATAAATTTATTTACCGCATCCGGCAACAAATAACGTATTGACTCGTTGTTTCTTATGCGCTCTCTTATTGCGTATCCTGATATATCTAAAGTTTTAACATCCGTCTGGATAATCTCGCCCGTCATATTGCTTAAATCGCATCCCGGCCGTGCGACCACCACAAATTTTACTGTTTTCCTAATCAGGTTAATATCCCGCCAACTGTCTAAATCTTTTAATTCGTCTGAACCAATAATAAAAAATAGCTCATCACTCTGGTTAAATTTTTTCTTTAATGCTTTGAGCGTATCGATAGTAAAAGATACGCCTTTTCTTCGAATCTCAATATCGGAAACTAAAAAATCGGGATTGCCAGATACAGCCAGTTTAACCATTTTTAATCTTAAAATGGCAACCGCGATATCGCCATTTTTTTTATGAGGAGGAAAATTTGCAGGCACAAAAATTATCTTATCTAATGACAAATTAGTCCTTACACCTTCGGCTAAAAGCAAGTGACCAAAATGCACAGGATTAAATGTTCCCCCTAAAATACCGATTTTCATATTGATTAAATAGCTATCTTTAGATAGATAGAATACTGCTATTGACTAAGTACGTATCTGCCCGTTTCCTAAAACCTGATATTTATATATAGTCAATTCTTCCAGGCCCATTGGCCCTCTAGCGTGGATTTTATCTGTTGATATACCAATCTCAGCACCCATACCAAACTGATGACCGTCTGAAAAACGCGTTGACGCATTCAAAAAAACAGCCGCAGAATCAACACAGCTTAAAAATTGATTGGCTGTATTCTTATTACTTGTAATTATGCTATCTGAATGATGAGAGCCATATTGATTTATATGATCTATCGCTTCATCTATGGTCCGAACTATTTTTACCGCCAGAATAAAACCCAAAAACTCCGTTGACCAATCAGATATTTTTGCTCTTTTTATCTTCCCTTTCAGTATTTTATAAGTTTTAGAACATCCTCTTATTTCAACGCCCGCATCGTTGAGCTTAGTAAATATTCTATCTAAAAACTTATCTGCAATAGTCTGATGCAGAAGAAGAGTCTCTACTGAGTTACATACAGAGGGCCGCTGCAGCTTAGCATTTAAGCATACAATTTCTGCCATCTTTAAATCTGCCTTGCTATCCACATAAACAGAACAAATTCCCTTATAATGCTTTATCACGGGTATGCGCGAAGTCTCAGCAACTTTGCGGATTAACCCCTCACCGCCGCGGGGAATAACTAAATCAATATAATCACTCTGTTTAAGCAGCATACTTACAACATCTCTTCTGGTAGTTAATACTAAATTAAAGGCGTATTCGGGAAGGCCCGCGCGCTTGGCTGCATTTTTTAATACCTTAAATATTGCTGTGTTAGTTTTAAATGCCTCACTGCCACCCCTTAAAATAGATACATTTCCGGACTTAAGACATAATCCAATGCAATCACTTGTCACGTTAGGACGCGATTCATAAATTATCAGTATTACGCCAATCGGGACGCGAACTTTTTTAATCACTAAACCGTTGGGACGTTTTTTCTGAGAGATTATATCCCCTACGGGATCTTTTAGTAAAATAAGCTCCTTTAAAGAATCGCTCATTTGGCTTATCCGTTTAGCATTAAGGACTAAACGATCTATCGAACTCACAGACAGTGATTTACTGCGAGCAGCCTCAACATCCTTATGATTCTGCCGGATAATATAGTCTTTTTTGTCAATAATAGCCTGGCTCATAAACGAAAGCGCCCTATCTTTAACATCAGATGATAAAGCCGATAGTTTAAAACTTGCGCTTCTTGCACCTTTTAACATTTTAGTTATATTATATTCTGTTTTCATATTATCGCCAGATTATTACGGTGCACTATCTCTCTTTTTTGTTTTTTCCCTTTTATGCTCTCTAAATCTTGCGCAGAACAAGTTACAGCCCCCCGGGCAAACTCACACCCTTCCTTATCTAATATAGATACAATATCACCCTTATCAAATTTCCCTTCGACTTTAAATATTCCCACAGATAAAAGACTTTTATTTCTTTTTACCAATGCGTCATGCGCACCGCTATCGATAAATATTTTGCCTTTAGGCTTTGCGCTATAGGCAATCCATATCTTTTTACTACGGGATTTATCAACTATAGGTAAAAAACTCGTACCGAGCATTTTTCGCTCAAGAACAATTTGTATTAATATATCAACTACTCTACCATTAGCGATAATGTAGGGGATGCCGGACTTAGTAAGCTTCTCTGCTGCCTCAAGCTTTGTAATCATACCCCCGCGGCAAATACTTTTCTTTGTAGGACAGGCTAGCTTTTTTATCTGAGGAGTAACAGTGGATACCATAGACAGCTTAGTGCCGCTTCTATCAAATAAACCATCCACATCAGAAAGATTTATTAATAGATCCGCCTTAACCATCATTGCCACAAGACTCGAAAGATTATCATTATCTCCGAACTTTAACTCTTGTGTTGACACAGTATCATTTTCGTTAATAATAGGAATCGTTTTATATCTTAGAAGAGCAAGTATAGTATTCTTTGCGTTTAAATACCGGCCCCTATCGTTAAAATCATCCCAGGTAAGAAGTAATTGCCCGCAATGCCTATTCTCGCATAGAAAAGCGTTAATATAACTCTGCATCAAAATAGCTTGCCCAACAGACGCGCAGGCCTGAAGATAATCAATTTTATTAGGACGTGACTTTAAATTCATCCAGTTTAAGCCCGATGAAACCGCACCGGAGGAGACAATAATCACCTCAATACCCTTATCAAGAAGCAGACATACCTGAGAAACCAGACTTTTTAGACTGCTACCATCAAGCTTATTTTCTTTGCTTAAAATGCTAGAACCGATTTTAACTACAATTCTTTTATAATTTTTCACGTATTGCATTGATTAAATCTGCCAGATTATGATTATCTTTTGCGGATATAGCAACTACATCTTTATTCACTGATTTTTTAAAATTATTTAAATTATTTTTTGAGGCGTCTAAATCCATTTTGTTCGCTACAATAATCTGTGGGCTCTTTGAAAGTTTATTACTGTATAATTCCAATTCCTGGCAAATCGCGCGATAATTATTTATCGGATCAATCTCCGACATATCAACCAAATGGACTAAAATTCTGGTTCGCTCGATATGTCTTAAAAAATCGAAGCCTAAACCTTTACCCAGATGCGCGTCTTCTATAAGACCGGGAATATCGGCAACGACAAATGAAGAATCTTCTTCTTTTACTATTCCTAAAACAGGACTTTTAGTTGTGAAAGGATAGGGAGCAATCTTAGGCTTTGCATGCGAAATCTTAGAAAGCAAGGTTGATTTTCCGGCATTAGGCATTCCTACTAAACCCACATCGGCAACTAGTTTCAACTCCAGGGTTATCTTTTTTATCTCTCCGTCTTTACCCTCGCTAGCAAGACTAGCGCGTCTATTTCCTCTGCCTCCCCGACCGCCCTTGGCCACTATCAAACTACTATCCTCAAACTGCAAATCCCGCAAAATACAATTATCTTTCTTATCCTTAACTAGTGTTCCGGGAGGAACGTGGATATAGCAATCTTCGCCGTTTTGCCCGCGCCGATCTTTGCCTTTTCCGTTTGAGGCGCGTTTCGCGGAAAATTTCTTACGATAATAAAAATCTAACAGACTTATAACATTAGTATCAACCTTAATTATTACACTACCGCCGTCTCCGCCGTCTCCCCCATCAGGTTTGCCTTTTCTATTATTCTTTGACCGCATAAATTTATCCCGATAAAAGCTGTTTACGCCATTACCACCCCTGCCTGCCTGAACTAATATGTCGACTTTATCAATGAACATTATTAATCACCGAATAGTTTCTAAATAAAAATAATATAAACTCTCGTTCTTATTTTACTTTTATATCTTCTATTTTTATTTTAGTTAGTGTCTGTCGGTGTCCTATTTTACGATGATAGCCTTTACGTCTTTTAGTTTTAAAGGCTATTACTTTCTTAGCCTTTATGTCTCTTAAAATAACAGCGCTCACCTTGGCCCCTTTGATATAAGGACGGCCTATAACAATATTTTCACCAGAAACCAACAGCACCTTATCAAAAGAAAGTTTACGTTTTTCAACCTTTAATTTTTCAACCTCGATAACACTGTCTTTTTCTATTTTATATTGTTTCTTTTCTATTTCCACTATCGCATACATCTTTCTCTTAGGCATCTCTGACTCCTTCAATGAGCACATAACTTACGAACACAAAGCATGAGTAAGTTATAAGTGCGAATTAATCCCGCCAGAATAAATTAAATCCAACCGGCGGGATATTCCTTATTAGATTAACAAAATTACAAAAAGTTACAGATTGTAAATGAGCAAAAATAATAACATAATATAAATCCTACGTCAACCCCGTTAGAGATACTTTTTTTATAGAACTAAGTAACCCTCACAGCAAATTACAGAAGCATAAATTTATATAAACCTTAACTCACTAGACGGTCACCTTTGGTGACCTATCTCTAACGGGGTCAAGCTCACCCTCTATACTTTTAAAAATAGGAACCTAGGAAACTATCCTTGATTCTCCGGCGCTTAACTCGCAAGAAGCAATTATATTTATCCGCTTCCTAAATTGTTTCTGTAGGGCCGCAATATGCTGTTTATCTTCATTAAATAATCTATCGGCCACTTTAGGAGGCAGGTAGATATTTACTTCCCGGGCGTTCCTGGAAAGTTTTTTAAGCCCATTCTTTATTTCTTTTAAAGCCGCTATAGCCAATGTTGCCGTGGATTTTACTTTACCCTTACCTAAACAATGAGGGCAAGTCTCATATGATAAACTCTCGACTGTCCCATGCGTACGTTCACGCGTCATCTCAACCAAACAAAGCTTAGACATGCCCGATATATCTGTCTTGGCGTGATCAAAAGATAGAGCCCTCTTTAATTTATTCATTACGGCGCGCCTATGTCCATCTTTTGACATATCGATAAAATCAATCACGATAATCCCGCCTAAATCACGCAGGCGTAACTGACGGGCAATTTCAGCTGCTGCTTCTGAATTAACAGTAAATGCCATATCCTCCTGTTTCATCTTTTTCTTAAACCTGCCGCTATTTACATCGACTACAACCAACCCTTCAGTCGGCTCAATTATAATATAACCGCCGCATTTTAAGAAAATCGTTGAGCCGTAAATTCTATCAATCTGCTCCTCAATTCTGCGTTGCTCAAAAAGCGGGGTAGGTTGTTTATACCATTCTACTCTCTTCTTTAGATGAGACAGAAACGTGGATATAAAACGATGCACCCGCTTGAATTCATATTTAGAATCAATAATCAAACGAGTAACATCCTCTGTGAATGAATCCCTCACAATACGTAATACTACATCATATTCCTCATAAATTAAAGATGGCGTAGGTAATTTAGTGCTATTTTTGAGAATACTGCGCCACAATTTTTGCAGGAAATGCGTGTCTTTCTGAAGATCCTTCTTACTCTTCCCTTCGCTTGCCGTACGCACGATAAAACCAATATCTTTCGGGAGCTTTAACTCAGAGAGCAAAACACGCAGACGGGCCCTTTCTTTATCATTTTCTATCTTGCGGGATATTCCTTTGTGCGTATCTTGAGGCATAATAACTAAATAGCGCCCGGGAATAGAAACATGCGAAGTCAACCGCGGACCCTTTGTGCCAAAGGGCTCTTTAACCACCTGTACTATAATTTCCTGACCAGCCTTAAATTCTCTTGGCTGATCCTTAACTTGATGAGAGTTATCTTCTAAATCTACCTCTAAATCAAATGCTTCAGAAAGATACAAAAATCCCTTTTTCTCTAAACCGATATCGACAAAAGCAGCTCCTATCGATTTAACTATTGTCTCAATCCTTCCTTTGTAGATATTTCCTACAAGGGTTTTTTGATCCGGCCTTTCAATGAAAAAATTATAGAGTTTACTATCTTCAACTACCGCAACTCTCTTTTCTCGTGGTTCAACATTAATAAGTATTTCTTTAGTCATAATTAGTTATAAGTTGTAAGAATTAAAGATTAAAAAGCATCAAAAAAAACAAATAATTTATGCCTACTGTCTTCTTTACGAAAAGGAAAAAATAAAGTTTTACTTAATACTTACTCCTTAATACTTACTCCTAATTTGTATTCCTTCCGGCAATTGCGTATTGAGCCTGCGGAAAAACTCTTCGCCGGATATATTTTTGGTTAATAAAATTTCCGCCTCTTCCTTATTAGATTCTATACCTAATTTCAATGCCCGTTTTATACGAATTTTAGGATGGGGATTAAATCCGCAGGTTATAAAGAGAGGCAGCCCTGCCCTGCGAGCTGCCCGGGTAAACAAACGCATAAGATCCAAATGCGAAATAAAACGCATCAATTTCTCTTTACTAAAATAAAACTTTATCGTAATCCTGCCAGAAGTGACACATTTATCATTATCAAACATCATTTATTGCCGCGCTCTTGCTCAAGCGATATTTCCAGTCGCTCGTTTAAAATGGAAAGCTCTTCCGAAGAAATCTCCCAGGTATCAACAATTTTAGCCGTAATAAAAATAAGTAAATCTATTTTTTCCGTATCGTAAGTTTTTCTCTGAAATAACCATCCTATTACGGGAATCTTGCCCAAAACAGGCACACCCTGGCGGCCTTCACGCTGAACATCCTTAAGCAAACCACCAATAACTATTGTCTCTCCGTTTTTAATTAATATCTGCGTATCTACCTCTCTGGTAATAATAATCGGATATTCAGCCAATGTCGCCCCGTCAGAATCAAGGGCCTTCACAGTCTGAGTAAAAGATGTAACCGCCGGATGAACAATTAAATTTATATAATCATCTCCGCTTATCTGAGGTACAACATTTAGTTGTATGCCTATATCCTGATACTTATCTAAACTATAATTGTAAAGCACTCCTCCGGTTGTAGTAGTTGATTGCTCGGCTTTAAGAAACGGATACCTGGTTCCCACAAGTATTGATGCCTCCTGATTATCCAACGTTAATATCCGGGGCGCTGAAAGAGTATTGGTGCTAATATCCTCTTCTAAAGCATGCAGGATAGCTTCAAACTGCGTACCTGTCAATTTCTTATATAGAATCTCAAAACCCGCGTTAAAAGGTTCTGCTCCCGATATCGTAGCTGACTTAGGACCAAACACCGAAGAACTAACGTCCGAGGATAATAACTGTGCTCCAAACTGCGAGTTAGCACTAGCAGTACCATCAGCACCGATAGTTTTATTAGCAGTAACCAAACCTATTGTTGATGATTCAGCACCCGAGGCACCCGTACCCCAATCAAAACCAAAATCTCTAAGATGATCACGATTAATTTCGATTATCTTTGTTTCAATTGATATCTGCTGAGGCATCACATCTATTTCCGCGAGCACCTCCTCCATCTTATCTAAAACAGGACGTACGTCAGTAACCATCAAAATCTTAGAACGTGAAACTTGTCCGCTATCCAGCCTGTCACGTTTAGATTGATCATCTACCGTACCAAACTGCCATCCTGCCTGCCCTGTTGTTTTAAGAACAGTAATTTTCCCACGCTCGGATTTTAACGATTCTAAAGTATCCGCCACATCTTTCGCGTCAAGAAATTTCAGGTGAAAAACTTTAGTTTCTATAGCCTGCGTCTGGGAAAACTCCGCCTCAAGCCTCTGCTGTTCAGCAAGCTTTTCTAATGGAGCTACAATAATAATACTACCTTTTTTCACATAACCAAATCCGTATGTTTTAACTATCGCATCAAGCGCTTCATTCCAGGGGACATCTTCTAATCTAATAGTAACCAATCCTACTACTTCCGGCCCAGCCACAATATTAACGCCGCTCTTCAATGAAATAATACGAAGGACATTGCGAATATCGGCCTCTTTAAAATCTAAAGTTATATTAGGAACATCTATTGCCGCATAGTCTTCTTCAATGTATTCCTCTTGCGTATCAAATACATCTTGAACCGGCGGCTCTTGAGCAAAGATACTGTTACTGCTAATTAATAAACAACAAATAACAACAGAAAAAAGCTGCCACTTGACCCTGCTATTCTTCTCCATTATTCCTCCTCCAATTTTATTTCTCTCAACTCGCCATCTTTCTGAATAATAACCCTATCCTCCTGGATTTCCAATATCCGCATACCCCCTACAACATCTCCAACCTCAACTATTTCCCCATCTATAATTGCCAGAGAATTATCGTTCTGATCATAGATAATCCCCTCTAGATGTGAATCTGAACTAGTACTTGCAGGTCCAAAGTCGCGAATTAATCCGGAAGTCGTAACCAAAGGCATCATGGGGTCTCTATATCCCAAAGAATCATAAGTAAGCTCTTGTTCTTTTTCGGCTCCCGCTGCAACACTGGAAATATTACAAAGCATGCAACAAATAACAAACAGAAAAATCAACGCGCCGCGAAAAAATACGGCTTTTATATCATTGGCCTTTCTGTTACTATTAGAAGCCAATATTACTTTTCCTTTAGGTAGGAAAAGTTTAATATGATTTTTTTTCATCTTTATTAATTACGTAAGTCTCAATCATCATCTTGATCGGATATTCAAAAGGAGGATCATTTACTGAAATCGCGTCAAAACTTAAAACTTTTATATATCTATCCGCGGTTTCTAAATTATTAACAAACCTACCCAGGTGATGATATCCACATCTTAAATCTAAATTTATAGCCAGGCGGGAATATATCCTACCATTATAATCTGTAGTCGCCTCCCTATCTAACACTAGAGGCCTTATTTGCATAAGCTCCACATCAGAAACTTTCGCGATACGGGAAATCTCACTTAAAAATAGCGGCACCTCTTCTTCATGTATTATTTTTCCCTCATAGTTAACTATTTTCTCGTTTAATTCCTTATGGCGTTTGGCCAAATTATCTTTTGAAGCAATATCTTTTTTTGCGGCAACTACCTTTTTCTTTAATTCTCCGGCCTCCGGCACAACCTTAGTTAAAAATATTATCTGAGGCCTTAAAATAAAAATCAAATCAAAAATCAATACGATAGCTATTATTGCCAAAGGCTTGATTATTTCTTTTTTCTCTTTAAAAAAGGATAGGTCTATCATAAACTACTCTAATATTCCTCTGATTGAAAAATTAATCACTTCCACGCCGAATAAATTGCTTCTTACAATGGAAACCACATCTAAATTTTTAAAGCCCGCGTAAAAAGAAAAATCCTTCTTTAGGTCCTGTAAAAAGTTATTGAGAATTTCCACTTCATCTTTATTACGGGAAACAACCGAACCGGTAATATCTAAAGA
This sequence comes from uncultured bacterium, assembly GCA_913009335.1. Classification (GTDB taxonomy): domain Bacteria; phylum Omnitrophota; class Gorgyraeia; order Ghiorseimicrobiales; family Ghiorseimicrobiaceae; genus DRER01. The sequence continues at coordinate 23,794 of CAJVXN010000022.1, read as the reverse complement.
TCCGGCGCCGGCACGGATATGATTAAACCAGAGACCGTTAGGTAAAAGACTGTTTAACCTATCAAGCTTGTGTGTCCAGGGAAATTGTACCCGCGTTAATTTATCCGTATTCTCTATCACCTTTTCAAAAACACTAATCTCGCCTCTAAGAGATATAACATCCGCGTTTTGAGAAGATATACGTCCCCATTCTTTATTAAGCGCGTCCGCGCGGAATTTATAGAATAAGCAAATAAAAAGCAATAAGATATGGATACCTATAAGGATTAAAAATCCAATTTTAGAAAAATAGATAATTTTATCCAGATTAAAAACTATCTGTTTTCTGCTGCGTAAATCCTGAGGCAATAAATTTAATTCTATCATTTTGATAAGTCTTAACGTAAAGATAAACCAGCTGCCACGGCAAAACGCTGATTAAATTCTTTCGCCATATTTTTATCTACACTTTGTGAAATTTCAAAGCCATCAAACGGATCCCAGACTTCAAAATCAATATTCATCGCGCTGTTCATAAATTCATCTATTTTATTAAGACAACTCCCGCCCCCGCTTAGATAAACATGATTTACCGTTTTACCGGTCTGGCTTTCGTAATAGTCAAAAGAAAGCCTTAAATCATTTACCAGCTCAGCCAGGCTGGCCTCAATGGCAAACCTTGCATCCGGATTACCATCAGTCGATAATTTTATTTTTTCTGCCTCGTTAAAATCAATCTTTAACTTCGAAGAAATTTTAGCAGATATATCCTTGCCGCCAAAAGAAATATCGCGGCTGAACCGAAGCAGATCACCATCAAGAAGCGCAAGATTACTAATATTTGAACCAATGTTTAATAATACCGATATGCCGCTACCCTGCTTTTCTTTATGACTAGATTGAGAATTATTCTGCCCGGAGCGATCTCTTATTAAATTAAATATATTTATAACCGCCAAAGAATCAATATCCAAAACACCTGCTTCAATTCCTAAATCTGAAATTAATCTTAGCCTCTCTGTAATATAATTTTTTTTTGCTGCCGCGATTAAAACAAGCATTTTGTTAGTATTTATTTTATGCTTAAGTATAGAATAATCAAGAACTACCTCATCAATAGAAAAGGGAATGTGCTTAGCCGCTTCATACTTCATTGAGCTCTTAAAAGTATTATTATCCATCTCCGGTAACACTATGCAGCGTAAAATTATTTGCTTGCCGGAAAGACCGATATTTACGTTCTTTTCTCCTATTGCAGTTTTGTCTATTGCTCTCTTAATCGCATCGCCGACATTACTCCCTTTTATATCTTCGCAGGCTAAAGCAGAAATTGTCCGCTTGCTATTATGGATATCGCTTTTAACTAATTTTACGCTAAAATTACCAATATCTAAACCAACAGCGGAAGATTCTTTTTCGGACTTTGGTAAAACCCGGGAAATTTTTTTATAAATTGTTTCTACTAACGCCATAATATCTGCCTGCACCTAATGAATAATCACACTCTTTCTCTATAAATCTTACATCTTTTCCTGCGCTGGCTTCACCTGAAAGATCTCAGCTTCTTTATATCTACTCTTCTAGCCTTGCGACTAAAACAGTTTTAAGGCTTAATTTTTCCACCAAGCTACTCTCTCCATCTCTACGGCAAAAGGAGTAAAGGGAGGCAAGTTACTGCTATTATTGAAATCGGTATCATAATCCCAGTTTCTGATAGGGGCCTTATAATTAGGATCTCCATAACTCCAAGAGCCTTTCGCAATCTGGCTCTCCCACAACTCTACAAATGAACCCCTTATAATCAGCTCTTTGGTACCACCGAACTGCCAATTTTCATGAAGCCGGGGATAATTTTCTAATCCTCCGCTATAGGGATTAGCACCATCCGGTGTCGGCACATTTCCCGCGATAAAAGCAGCGTTTATCTCTGTAACCGAAGCATTTCTATCGCTAAAATTATTATTAGTATCATCCCAGCTGTTAGACAAAATATTGACGGCATCAGAAATTATCGCTGCTGATTTTTTATTAACATCGTTATTATAATTTCCCAGAATATACACGGGATCATTAGAAACAACGGTTAAGTTCGAGGTAAGCGCTCCCCCTTCTATAAGACGAATCCCATTAGGTTGAGAAGAGCTCGCGTCCTCTCTGGTCGCGTATAAAAGGCCGTTAGAGGGAAAGTAACCTGAACTATTCAACTTGGATATATCTATATCGGTTACCGTAACATTTATATTCTCTCGATTATCCAAAAAAGTGCTCTCAATAATCGTATCCGCCGGAAGATCACTCATATTTATCTGGGTAGCTCCTGAAAAAATCTCCCAACTCCCATCTATCTTTTTTGTTATTTTCAAACCTGCTTCCCCCGCATAATAACCACCAGGCTGAATGGAACTCACTTCGGGAGCCGCCAAAGCAGTTACCCCGTGAACACTGCTTTTTACGGTTCCATTCCAACGCGTTTGGGAATCAGTTGTCCAATCAGAATCATCGCTGTCAAGATATGCTCCGGCTATTTCCATATTAGCATAAGTACCGGGAGATCCTTTTATTTCAATCGCCACATCACCACTCGGCCGTGTACCATTATTTTTACGCCGATTATAGATATCTCCGGCGGTATATAAGTAATCGGTATCGATAGTTAAAGTATTGTTGGCTCCGATATATATATCACTATTACTATGTATTTTCCCCGATAAAGTCATATTGGGCCCGGGAAGTATTTCTAAATCATCGACATAAAATACGGCATGTTGAAAAGTATAAGTTTTCTTACGGGCAAAAAACTGATTTACGGTTGCTGATAACTCAGTTCCACGCCAAGCATAGACAGTAATCTTATAAATTGTTACAAAAGTAGTAATACCTAGAGCATCAACGTCTGTAAATTCCGCTTGTTCAAGCACACATTCATAGTTTAGACTAAAATCCGCGGGAAGAAATCCGGAAGGTAAATTAGGAATTGACTCAGGACCACTCGTGGTAATAATATTATTATCCGCATCGGAGATATTATTAGCTGTATTATAAGCAAAAAGATAGGCAATCTGATCCACGCCTCCTTCAGCAAGATACAAAGCCTCTATGGAAAACCTGTTCCTTTTAACCAAATTAAACTCATTTATTGCTCTATGCGCAGCTGATCCTGCCAGAATAACCAAAGGCACAATTATTAAAAAAGCGAGAATTAAAACTATGCCTTTTTTATTCTTTTTTCTAAATAATCTACTCATTTTTAATTTCTCATATTAATAATGGAAGTAAAAGTGGTATTATACGTCCTATTATTAGGAGCGGTTTTTTCCAATTCCAAAACAACCCTTAATTCATTCAGATATAAAGAGGAATCCCTAGGCTGATTGAAAAAATTGACTTTTTTAACGTTATTAGCCAAAACAGTAACAACCCCATTATTAATCATGCGGAGCTGGCCCGTCACTGTGTCTATCCTAATCTTATTAACGCTATCCCAAATTATATCTCCATTATTATCTAAATCAGGTATCCCGTCCTTCGGGCTTGAATCATCGGGCAGATAATAATCTATGATGTCTGTTCCGGCTACAGGAGAATCTTGGATAATACTGTCAATATAGCTTAAGGAAGTTCGCCTTAAATCTACTGCCATTTTATCTATTGCCAATCTGGCGTCTGCTTGAAGATCTGCTAAAATATCAGTCTCATAAAAAATAGAATTTGCCTGAAAAAAAGCCAGGGTTAATACCCCTACTAATATCAACATAAGAACTGAAGCCATTAAGGTTTCGACTAATGTGAATGCCTTATTATTCATAATCCTCTTATTCTAATAGCTTGTCCTAATGGTCCTAAAATCTTGAGAATAAGCTCTTCCCCCCCTGCCTGTCCAAGTAATCTCTACCTTTATCTCTAAAGGATCGGCATTAATCCCTTGGGGATATGTCACAACTATATTTTCAGAGGATCCTAAAGCAAAACCTCCTATTATAGTTGAACCCACACTATCTCCGTGCGCAAAACCTCCCGCGAGGGAATCCGTAATAGCAGAGAAAGGTAAACATTTAATATACTCTAATGTGTCTTTTAAATCATCAGTAGCAACGGTTATTTCCTTTGCCTGTACGGTAAGATTTAAAAAGTTCGCGAAAACTCTGCATAAAGCTAAAACAGCGACAAGTATAACTATAGAAGCGACCATAACTTCTATCAGACTAAAACCAACCTTCCCATGATAATGTCTAACCATATACGCTATTCTACTTTATCTTAAGGTGCTAAGTCAAGTAAAATCACTAAGATAGCTACGAAGAATATATAAGCTATGAAGATAATATGTTAAGAGAATACGCGGGAAAACCTATATCCCGAATAACAATCTCCCCGCAATATGAAGAACCACTTGTGCCGGTCATGCCTGTTTTTATTGAGACGAAGGTTATTGTCTTATCTGCCTCTACGCAAATTCCCGGCCTTGCCCCCGAATCCGCGTCAAGCCCGGAAGGGATATCTACCGATAATACTAAAGTTTGTGTATTATTAATATTCCTGATTATATCTTCTGCTATGCCTTTTATTTTTCCGGATAACCCTATTCCGATAATGGCATCGATGATCAGCGCATAAGAGGAAAAATCTATTTTCCTTAAAGAAGCAGGGCTTATAAGCTCATTAATGCTAAGGCCTAATGCAGAAAGTATGTCTAAATTAACTTTTGCATCATTCTTAACATCATTATAGCCTACTAATAAATATACATCTACATCTATCCCCTTGCTTAATAAATGGCGGGCTGCGACAAACCCATCTCCACCATTATTGCCTTTGCCGCAAAATATAGCTATTCTTCCTGCCTTATCCAACATATCGTGCGCAATTTCGGCAGTGCTTCTGCCGGCATTTTCCATAAGCTGAAGTGCCGTAATGCCAAATTTCTCTTGCGCAATTTTATCTATATCTTGAGCCTGTTTCTTGGATATCGCCTTCATTGACTTAACTAAAATTATTAATTATTAAGTTATTTCTCTTAGAATGCCGTCTAAAGATTTCGGCCATGTATGCGGCTTTATTTTTTTATCCGCATATCCCAACGGAATAAGCGCTAATAAATCATCCGGTGCCTTAATCGACAATATTTCCTCTAATTTCTCCTTAGCAACTAACGGCCCGCTCATCCAGCAAGAGCCTATCCTTAAAGCAGATGCCGCAAGCAAGAAATTTTGTATCGCAGCAGCTACGTACTGTATACCTGCGCTTGAGACATGATTAACATTAGGCTCATAGCGTTTTAACAGACGCCCTGTTAACGAATCATAGGGTTTTGCAACTACTGCTATGACAACAGGGGCCTCGTTAAAAAATGTAAGATATCTTGCATAAGATATAATTTCATTTTTAGCGTGTCTAGAATTCATCTTTAAAGATATGCTATCGATACGATCAATAACTGCTTTTTTTAAATCTTCCTTAATTTTATTGTTTCTTATTATGATAAACTCCCAGTTCTTTTGATTCCCGGCGCTGGGAGCAAGATGCGCGGCAGATATGATTTTATTAATATATTTTTGAGGTATATCTTTATGTTTAAACTTTCTAATAGACCTACGATGCCTAATTACATTAAATACATTATTCATAAAAACCTTAAAATTGTCTAAATACTTGTAATCTCTTTTGCGATTATATATTTGTTTACGCCTAAATGATTCACGGTATGCGCTGTTTTTTTATCTATCAACAAAAACTCTCCGTCGAATAAACCCGGATTCGCTGATGCGCTTAATACCTCCCCTACAAACAAATTATGATCGCCGATTTCGTAAATATTACCTACCTTACATTCTATATGCGCAATACATTCTTTAATCAAAGGGGCGCTAACTTTTTCCGCATCTAGAGTATTAAGCTTTGCTTCTTTAAATTTGTCTCTGTCCCTGCCGCTAAAACTTCCGCAAAGTTTTACCTCATCAATCAACTCCGAGGATGGAATATTTACAACAAACTCTTTACTTTCTGTAATTAATTCAGACGAGAAATGACTTCTAGCTACACAAATAGCCAGAAGCGGAGGATTTTTGCTTACAGGGGCATGCCAGGCAATAGTTACAATGTTTAATTTTTCCTTTAGCCGCATGCTAACTAAAACCACACATCCGGAATTAATTAAACGACTATACTTACTTAAAGGGATGCTTTCTTTAATATGCATTATGCCTCCTGAGAATATCAATATTTAACCTAACAACTCGAAGATTTTAAAAATCGGAAGGAATAAAGATATGACAATTCCACCAACGATAACACCGAGAAATAAAATAACCAAAGGCTCAATAAGACTGGTCATTCCTGCTACGGCCGCGTCTACCTGATCCTCATAAAAATCAGCAATCTTAGATAGCATCTTTTCTAATTGACCTGTCTGCTCCCCTACGGCAATCATCCTTACGACCATAGGAGGGAAAACTTTACTTTTACCCAAAGGATCAGCTATCGGCTCACCCTCTTTTATAGCCTTACGTGAACCTAGGATAGCTTCTTCAATAACCTTATTTCCTGAAGTCTTACCTACTATATCCAAAGCATCTAAAATCGGAACTCCGCTCTTAACTAAGGTCGATAGCGTACGGGAGAACTTTGCCACAGCTACCTTTCTAAATAACGGCCCCACTATAGGTAATTTCAGAGTTAATTTATCAAATTGATATCTGCCTCTAGAAGTAGCAATGTATCTCTTGGCTCCCACCACAATAATAACACCACCAATAACAAGATACAGAAAAGACGTTCTTATTGTATCACTTACGGCGATTAAGATCTGCGTAGGAAGAGGTAATACTCCGCCTAAAGAAGTAAATATACCCTTAAATGTCGGTACAACCTTAACAAGCAAAAAGATAGTAATCAAAATAGCCATGCTGATTACTACAATAGGATATACCAGGCTTGAACGTACTTTACGTATTAACGCGGAAGTCTTTTCTAGATACACGGCTAATCTATCTAATACAGCATCCAGCCCCCCGGAAACCTCCCCCGCTCTTACCATGTTTACGTAAAGATCAGAAAAAACCTTGGGGTGTTTTTTTAAGGCATCGGAAAAACTTGACCCGTCTTCAATAGCCTGGCGCATCTCTAAGATAATCCGGGCAAGGTATTTATCTTCTACCTGTTCAGTTAGGATACTTAAAGTCTGTGCTAAGGGTATACCGCTATCAATCATTGTGGCAAACTGACGCGAAAATATTACCAACTCATCCAATTTTACAGAACGTGCTGCCATTTTTCGTGTCTTTTCTTCCTTAATAGAAACAACTATCATGTCTTGCTTATGCAGATTTTCTATTAAAGAATTCTCATCAGCGGACTGGCTTATACTTGTAATTGTTTTACCTGTTTTATCTTTAGCGGTATATTTATAATTCGGCAAACTCTTACCCCCTTCTATTGTAATCTAGAATAAAAATACCTTTCTAGTCACTTTACTCCGTAAACCTATCGATTATCTTTAAAAAGACAGCCACTACCTTAGGATCAAACTGCGTCCCGCCATTTTGTTTTATCTCTTGGAGTGCTTCTTCTTGTGAAAACCGCCTATTCTTATATGCGCGCTCAGAAGTCATAGCATCATAAGAATCGGCTAAAGAAATAATCCTTGCCCCTAGAGGAATTTCCTCACCTTTTTTCCCTGCCGGATAACCATTGCCGTTATAATGCTCATGGTGCTGCTTTACTAACTCAATTACATTTTTTAATCCCAAATGCTGTAAAATCACTGCGCCCTTCATCGGATGCTCTCTCATCAAGCGCCACTCGGCTTCTGTTAATTCACCCTCCTTAGAAAGAATAGAATCCCGTATCCCGATTTTGCCTATATCGTGTAATCCGCATGCGTCTCGAATATCTTTTATATCCTGAAAACTCAACCCCATCTCTTCTCCTACAGCAACAGCGTATTTTGTAACATTTTCCGAATGACTATGTGTATATTCATCGCGCATATCAAGCGCCTGGGCCAAAGCTTTTATTGAACGCATATAGGATTGCTGCAGATCCCTATATAAAGACGCGGTATTTTTTGCGCCTTCATCTACCTTTTTATTTAGAAGCGCAATTTGCTTATCCAGATTTTTTATCTTTTCCCGGTCAATTACAATGTTATTTTTTTCTTTTCTGGATAACATTGCCTGCTTGATTACAAGAAATAAATTTTTTGGCTCAAACGATGCCGGGAGAAAATCAAAAACACCGAGCCTCTGCATATCATTAATAGAACTATCTGAATACCCGTTCGAAACAACAATAACCAAAGCATCCCTTTTAATACCTTTTAAATTTTGCAATAATACGCTATCATCAACCGCGCCCTCTTCAATACTAATCATGATTACATCAAAATTATCTTCTCTGATTTTTTCAAAGGCCTCTGCCTCATCGCTTTCGATCACGACAGAAAACTCATGCTTCTCTAAATCTTTTTTTGCATGATACTTGAGAGACTCATTATTAGCTATAACTAAAACTTTACCTTCTAGCATTAAATTATTCCTCCGTAGTTACGCGCATAACTTCCTCAAGCGTCGTCACTCCTTGCGAAAGTTTTAAAATTGCATCATCTCTTAAAGTAATCATCCCGCATTTAGCTACCGCATAATTTCGTATATCTTCTATAGGTGTTTTTTTGATAATCATATCGCGCAACTCATCATTAACATCCATCACTTCTAATATACCTATTCTACCAAAATAACCTGTATTATTGCAATAGTCGCATCCTTTTGCCTTGTAAAAAACCGTATTCTTATCTATTTTAAGCCCTAATTTATTAATAATATCTTTAGGCAATTCAGTCGCTTCTTTGCACCTCGGGCATATTGAACGCATTAATCTCTGAGCACAAGCCATAATAACGCTGGAAGCGATCAAAAAAGGTTCAACCCCCATATCAACAAGACGGCTAATTATCCCCACTGCATCATTAGTATGTAAAGTAGACAGAACCATCTGCCCGGTTAATGCGGCCTTAACTGCGATATCTGCTGTTTCAGAATCACGTATCTCCCCGATCATGATTACATCCGGACTCTGCCTCAATAACGAACGAAGACCCGAGGCAAACGTCAGGCCTATCTCGGAATTTGTCTGAATTTGCGTAATACCTTCAACCTGATATTCTACCGGATCCTCAACAGTAATAATATTTCTGTCCGGGGTATTTAATCTACTTAAAACTGAATAAAGAGTTGTTGACTTGCCTGACCCGGTAGGACCAGTCACAAGAATCATGCCATATGGTTTATTAACCGCCTGCTCAAACAAAGATAAAGAGCGTTTACTAAAGCCCAAATTTTCTAATCCGATATTAATATTGGTTTTATCCAAAACTCTCAGAACAAATTTCTGGCCAAATATAGTCGGGAGGGCCGAGACGCGAAAATCTATTTCTTTATTCTCCATTCTAATTTTAAATCTGCCGTCCTGAGGCAGCCGTGATTCCGTAATATTTAAACCGGAAATAATCTTTAACCTTGCTAATACCGCGTTTTGATTAATCTTAGATAAATTAAACGCGTCATAAAGCTCTCCGTCAATACGGTAGCGCACACGCATCTTTTTTTCTTCCGGTTCGATATGTATATCGGATGCTCTTCTTTTTAAAGCCTGGGCAATCATTAAATCTACAATTTTAACGATTGGCGCTTTCTTACTCTCGCCTAAAGTCACCCCTAAATTAATCGTAGACTCCTCTTCGCCTGTTACATCTATTACCCCTGTTGCTTCATCCGCATCTTTTAAAATATCACTTATTGTTTCTTTATCACTCTTATAGTAATTTGATATCGCCTTATTGATTTCCGCCTCAAGGCATATAACCGGCTGGATCTCATAATTAGTCAAAGCCTTTAAATCATCCAGGGCAAATATATTCAAAGGATCACTCATTGCAACCGTAAGCATATTCCCAATTTTAGATATCGCGATTAAATGATACTGCCGCACTACGCGCTCCGGGATTAAATCTATTGTTTCTTTATTTATCTTATAGCGCGATAAATCAAGCGGGGGGATATAAAGCTCCCTGGCAAGCAAAGAAATAAGCTCCTCCTCTTTAATAAAACCCTCGCTAATTAAAATCTGTTTTATACTCATCCCTTTTTCTTTTTGGGATTTAAGTACTTTTTCCATTTGATGAGAAGTAAGGAACTCATTTTTTATAAGTATCTCTATAAGTTTTTCTTGTAATGTCGCCATAGTTAACTCTCGTCCGCAGCCGTAATTTTTAACACCTCTTCAAGTGTGCTTACTCCCGCGAATACTTTTTCCATGCCTGACTCTCGCAATGTTTTCATTCCCAGCGAACGCGCTACTTTCTTTATCTTGTAATCCTGGGCTTTCTCCATAATTAAGTCTTTAATTTCAGGAACAAGTACCAATACCTCGGCGATAGAAGTTCTCCCCTTATAACCTGAATTAGAGCAAAAAGAGCATCCTTTGCCGCGGTAAAAAACAAGGGGTTTATCCTTAGCGTGTTTTATTTTCAGCTTATCCAGCGATTCAGTAGTCAATTTATAAGATTCTTTACATTTCACGCAAATCAAGCGTATCAGACGCTGTGTTACAACGCAAATTAGTGAAGAAGTTATCAAAAACGGTTCAACCCCCATATTTACAAGCCTGGCAATAGATGCGGGAGCTGTAGTCGTATGGAGGGTTGAAAGAACTAAATGCCCTGTTAGAGCTGCCTTAATTGCGATATCTGCTGTATCAAAATCTCTAATTTCTCCCACCATAACAATATCAGGATCCTGCCTTAGTATTGAACGAAGACTGGAAGCAAACGTAAGACCTATATCAGGCCTGATGCTCACCTGATTTATACCTTCTATTTGATATTCTACGGGATCCTCTACTGTAATTATGTTCCTTTGCGGCCTATCTATAAACTTTAAAATAGAGTATAGAGTAGTGGTTTTACCTGATCCGGTAGGACCGGTCACAAGAATCATCCCATGAGGCCTGAGAGCATTTTTCTTAATAAGATTCAACGAATAATCACCAAAGCCTAATTTTTCCACATTCAACATGGCTGTTGTTTTATCTAATATCCGTAAGGCTACTTTTTCACCGAAACTAGACGGCAAAATTGAAACGCGAAAATCTACCTGTTTACCCTCTATCTTAATCTTGAATCTGCCGTCCTGAGGTAATCTATGTTCGGCTATATTTAGATTGGAGATAACTTTAATTCTTGAAATAATAGATGGATGTAATGCTTTGGGGGGAGACTCTCTTTCCTTCAAAATACCATCAATCCTTAAACGCACGCGCATTTTTTTCTCAAATGGTTCAATAAGCACATCAGAAGCCTTCATTTTAATCGCGTCCTCTAAAATCATATTAGTAATTTTTATAACAGGGGCTTCCTGGCTTAACTGTAGGAGCGCTCCGGTATCCAAAGTCTCTTCCTTTTGTTTCTCTACCAGCTCTATTTGATCTTCAGATATGTTATCTAAAACTGTATTAATTTCCCCCTCTTCCTGTGATCCGTAATATTTATCTATTGTATTAGCTATATCACTTGCCGTAGCAATAAGCGGAATTATTTTATATCCGGTTAAAGCACGAATATCATCCATAGCAAACACATCTAACGGATCAGCCATGGCTATAGTTAAAAATTTTTCTCTTTTGGATAAAGGAATAATCTGATACTGCTGAGCGGTCTGATAAGGTATGATATTTATTATTTCGGGGTCAATTTCAAGCGATAAAAGATCAATGATAGGAAAACCTAAACCTTGACTCAAGCTAGAAACGAGTTCACTCTCGGTTATAAACTTTAATTCAATTAATATATCACTTAACCTGCCGCCTTTTTCCTTTTGCCTATTAATAGCAGTTTTTAACTTATCTTCTGTAATAATATTATTTTTTAATAATATTTCTGTCAGGCGATCTTTTAAAGAAGGCATCTAATTTTCCCGTAATAAAGCAAAAATTAAAATCACAGCTCATAATAACAAAATCCAGATAATTAAATCATATTGTATTATTTGTCATTGAATATTGATTTGTTATTTATCTCTTGTAGTGCCTGGTAATAGCAGCTCTTACATCGCTGGTAGTACTTACAAAAATCTGCACAGAACAAGAAGAAAGCAACTCTATGTCTTCTATGGCCGAACGATTTAAAGGATTAGCCATAGCAACAGTTAAATTATTACCTATTTTATCGATACAAATTAAACAATACTGTTTGGCTACGTTATAAGGAACTATATCAACTATCTCCGGATCTACTTCGTAATTAACTAACGGTAAATAAGGAAACCCATATTGAGCAGTCAATGCCTGAGCAATCGCCTCTTCCTTAACCATTTTAAGCTCGACTAAAACTTCTCCTATCAATCCCCCCTTATCTCCCTGGACTTCCAAAGCCTGGCTAAGCTGCGCCTGTGTTATAATGCCTCGCTCAACAAGGAGCTCACCTAACTGCTGGGGATTAATACGTTTAATAGGTAATGTCATATTTAAAAGCTAAAAATTATACCTGCTTCATCATGATTCTTTGGCCTTGCTAATTAACTCCGAACTGGTTACTCCATCAATAGGATTTTCAGATACACCGGCAATCATAACAATTCTTTTACCCGGATCAGATTCCTCTTGGAATAAATACTCTATTTTCTTTACAATCTCAGCTGCAATAGTCTGAGCCTGCCTTTTATTTTTCTCGGGCATAATAACAGCAAAATCCGCCTCGCTGAATCTGGCCGCTTTATCAATATCGCTTATGCTTCCTCTTAAAGTCACGGCAATCTTTTTTAAAGTAGACTCTACTATTAAAGTGTTAAAATTACCGGAGAATTCTTTGTAGTTATTAACACGAAACAGAATAAACGAACACGGACGCTGGTAAATAATCGCCCTTTTTATCTCTTCATCCAGTCTTGAGACTATAAACACTTCATTATACAAGCCGGTTAAAGCATCTTTTATTTCAAGATTACTTACTCTATGCGTTAAAGTATCATTTTCTATGGCGATAACAATATGCTTAACAAAAATATCCATAACCCTAAAATCGTCACTTCTATAGTCAATCCCCCTACTGTTAGCGATTCCCGCAAGCCCTATTACTTTATCGCGCACACGAACAGGCATAATAAAAGCATTCTTTACCCCAAACTCATGACAAAATCTATCCATAGCTACATTCCTGGGGGTATTATTATTTAAAGAAAAACTGTGCATATTTTTCATTATTTTACTAAACAAACTCTCGTCTTTTAGGCCCATTTTTTTATTTAACAGGTGTTGAGCGCCTTCACCGTATACAGATTTTACCACTAAATTTGGACCTTCCTGCAAGAGAAGAAACGATAAATCAGAATCAGCAATTTGCGACATCTTCTCCAGCGTTAAATTGAATGTTTCCTCAAGGCTCGCCCCTTCAGAAATAAACGAACTTATCTGCAATAACCCCGATAAAGCGACGACCTTGCGGTTAATATCTAAGTTTATTTTTTCTGTCTCTTCACCGTATTTCTCTAATTCTTTCATGTTTCCTTTTATGCGAAGCGTTAATTCATTTAGGGCGTCTTCCAAATCTCCAATTTCATCATCGCGATGCGTTTTTATGTTATAATCAATATTCCCGCTGGCTATCGTCTTGGCCCTGGAGGAAATTTTAAGTATCGGATCGACTATCTGCCTGACTACAAAGAAACCGCTAATCGCGATAAAAATACCAACCCCTACCAATAGGCCAATATTTACCTTGATATCTATATCCGGCAGCATGTATATGGAAATCACGCACAGAAAAATAACTATCGGAAGAACAGACATAAGATAGAAACCGATTCTTAATTTACAGCGAAGTCCCTGGGAAGATAACGATAACCATTTCAATATATTTTTCATTATGATCTCCTCAATCGATTTGTCATAACCTTCATCACCTACCATTAAGATATAGACAGCGTAACATTTACTATAAATTTTACAATATCAACAACTTTATATATCTTAAGCTATATCCGAGACAGTGTCAACCCCGTTAGAGGTAAGACACCAAAGGTGTCTGTCGATTGCCTTTGGCAAGCTATCTCTAACGGGGTCAAGGTTACCCTTTTATCTTAATGTAACTGCTTGTCTAAAAAACAGATAAAAATGTTTTAACCTCACCCTCTAAATAAAATACAGAATTACAAAGCCATCCTCGCCCCTAAATCTATATGCTCCCAGGGTAAAATTTCCGATTGACCTATATTTCTATTGACATAAAAAGACGTATCGGTTTCTGATTTATCAATTGCCTCCCTCCATACATCAAAATTAAATTTATGCTTTCCCGAATCACCTCGCGCCCCCAGCTTAAAGGCTGCATGTATCAACGCGGATGCTTCCCTTCCCGATCGAGACAAAACAGCTTCTATAAGACTCTTTTCCGCGTAATGAAAATCTATTTTTATTGCGCGAGCGATAGAAAAATTAACACCGCTATCTTTAGGATTGCGTAAATAAGAACGCAAAAATGATTGCTTCTCTTTTATCTCTTCTAACTTACTCATCGCGACTCTCTCAAAAGGCGTATGCGGCTTCGGACAAAAGGTAGAAATACTTAAAGTTATCTCTCCCAACCTTCCGCATAATTGTTTTCGCTTAACTGCTAAATTTGCCGCCAAATCCACGATTTTTTTTAAGTCGTCTTTTGTTTCCGTAGGCAGACCAATCATAAAGTATAACTTAATTCGCCTATATCCGGACTTATACGCATTTTCAACCACAAGTAATAATTGCTCCATGTCAATATCCTTATCTATAACTTTACGTAATCGCTCGCTCGCTGCCTCCGGAGCAATAGTAAGGCCTGATTTTTTAATACGCGCGAGTAAAGCCGGAATACCTGCTATGTGATCTTTTATTCTTAAAGATGGCAACGAGACTCCTATTCCTTTATCCTTGCATAAAGAAACCAATTGACTTAAAATCTGCTGTATTTGCGGGTGGTCTCCGCAAGATAAGCCTAAAAGGGAAATCTCGCCGTAACCTGAAGACTTAAGTAGTGACTGCGCGAGCTTAATTACTCTTTCCTGTTTTCGAATACGGTAAGGATAATAAACAGACCTGGCCTGACAAAACTTACATTTATTAGGACAGCCGCGCATAATCTCTAGTATTACGCGATCGTGGACTATCTGTATATACGGAACAAGCCAGCGCTCCGGAAAAAAACTATTGTTAAAATCGGAAACAAGGCATTTTTTAATTTTAGGAGGGAGGGAGTTATCCACGGGTAAAATTGACTTAATTGTTTTATCCGAATTATACTCCACGCGCCAAAGACCCGGCACATAAACACCCTGAACCAAGGATAATTCCCGCAATAACTTCTTCCTGTCTACGCCCTTTGCTTTTGCGGATTTAATTTTATCAATCACAACCGGTAGAATTTCCTCTGCCTCTCCGATAAGATAACAATCAATAAAATCAGCCATCGGTTCAGGATTAATAACGCTATATCCTCCGGCAATTATTAAAGGATGTTTATTATTCCTGTCTTTGGCATAAAGCGGGATACCAGAAAGCTCTAATATATTTAAAACATTAGGGAATAAAAGTTCATAAGATAAAGAAAATCCTATAACATCAAACTCAGACAAAGGCTTGCCCGATTCTAATGTAGTCAGGCCGATATTATCCTCACGCAGCAAACGCTCTAAATCTTCATCCGGCATAAATACTCTTTCGCAGGCAACATCTTCAATATCATTCAACAATCCGTAAATTATACGAAATCCCAAATGACTCATGCCGATTTCATATAAATCAGGAAAACATAAAGCAAACCGCAGAGAAACAGAGTCTAAATCTTTTTTGATTACATTGCACTCTATACCTAAATAACGGGCCGGCTTATAAACTTTTTCTAAAATCTTTTCGTCCATATTAAAAAATCATTCTCTTCTTACTAATATTCGCAACAACGCCCAGACTCATAAAAGTAATCAATGTTGATGTGCCTCCATAGCTAAGCAAAGGAAGCGGAAGACCCACAATAGGCATAAACCCGATAGTCATTGACACATTTATAACTACCTGTAGGAATATACCTGCTACAATTCCCACTACAAGCAATCTGGCAAAAGGATCACGGGTTGAATAGATTATGTTTATGCACTCTTTAAATAACAAATAAAAAAGAAACAATAAAATAGTAGATCCCAAAAAACCCGAAGATTCCGCAAAGCAACTAAAAATAAAATCTGTATGCCGTTCAGGGAGAAAATTAAGCGTATTCTGAGTCCCCCCAAGCCACCCCCTGCCAAATAATGTTCCCGAACCCACAGCTATCTTTGATTGAATAACTGTATATCCCGCTCCTAAAGGATCAATGTTGGGATTTACAAAAACCAACAATCTCTCTTTCTGATAATCCTTTAAAAAATACCAAAATACAGGAAGCATAACTAAAGATAGTCCCAGCAATGAAACGATATACCTTTTTCTGGCTCCGGCAACAAAAACTAAAATTAAAAATATAAATACAAACATAAGCGATGTCCCTAAATCAGGCTGTCTCAACACTAAAAACGCGGGTATCCCTACTAGAATTCCCGGAAAAACCAAACTACGCAATATCCCTAAATCTTTAATTCTCAATCTTACGCTAAAAATATTCTTGCGGCTAAAATACCGCGCTAAAAATAATATTACCGCGAATCTCGCCAATTCCGAAGGCTGAAAACTAAACCCTGCTACCACAAGCCACCTCTGAGCGCCAAATTTTATCTTTCCAAAAATAAGCACAAGGATAAGAAAAACAATGCTAAGGCCATAAAATACAAAAGTCAAATCATATAATCTTCTGTAATTAAAATTATAAAATATTATAAAAACTATGACACCCAAAAATACCCAGCAAAGTTGACGCGTAAATATATTTCTCTCCTGAAGCGCGCCATCCTGATAAGAAGCGCTATAAATAGTTAACAACCCGATAATTGCTATAGCAATCGTAATAATAAACAGACGTTTTGCGCTTTTATGCATTTTGGTTTTCCTTAAATCAACCCGGCCTACAAAAGCCTGACCTCTATCAATCTTTCCTAAATAAGCTTATCTTCTAAAAATCTTTTAAGTATCTTTTTTACTACAGAACAAGCAACATAACTTCCTCCGGAATTCTCCGTAAACACGCAGAAGGCTATTTTAGGTTTATCGCTCGGCGCAAACCCCATAAACCATCCATGAGAAGAACGATTATATACCTGCGCCGTGCCGGTTTTACCCGCTACAGACAAACCAGACATATTAAGAATATGAGCCGTCCCGTTTAAATCTTTTACTGTTTTTATCAAAGCATCTCTAATCAGTTTTAAATTTTTAGATTTAACCTGCAGCTTTTTAAAAGCCTTTTTCCTGACAGAAGACTTATTGTCTATTTCTTCAATCAGATATGGCTTAACCAAATATCCTCCGTTTGCAAATGCCGATATCAAACGCGCCATCTGAAGAGGTGTTACAAGTAAATCTCCCTGGCCTATTGAAAAGTTAGCCGTATCTCCCTTATACCACTTCGCCTGCCTCTTCCAACGTTTCCATGTAACTGTAGGCACAAGCCCCGGCACCTCCCCTGATATATCTATTCCACTCCGTTTACCCAATGCAAACTTAGCCGCGTAATTAGCGATTTTATCCGGTCCTGCCAAAAGGCCCGTATTATAAAAATACACATCGCAGGACCTTGCTATAGCGCTAGCTAAATCAACCCTCCCATGAGTGTCCCAACACTTAAAAATCCTATTGCCTATGCGCATCTTTCCTTCGCAGAAAAATGTTGTTGACGCGGATATTTTGCCGGACTCTAAAGCTGCTAAAGCTGTAATAACTTTAAATAACGACGCGGCAGGATAGGCACCGCTTATTGCCCGATTAAAAAAAGGCGCGGATTTTGAATTCAGAAGGCGCATAATTTTACTTTTGTCATTATTAATAAAAATATTTGGGTCGTATGAAGGATTGCTTACCATCGCTAGAATTGCGCCGGTTGAAGGATTCATTATCACAATACACCCTTTTTTATTTCCCAAAGCCTCATAGGCGATGCGCTGCATATCTAGATTGATAGTTAATCGTACATCCCTACCTCTTTGGGATGGACGCAGCCCAAGAAGTCTAACCATATGCCCTTTACTATCCACCTCCACCTGCATGCCGCCTTTTTCAGCACGCAAAACAATATCCTGCGCTTCTTCAATCCCGCCATAACCCACATTATCTTTTATTTTATAGCCATAATCTCTTAAGCGGGTAATGCGGGACTTATCTACCTCTCTTACATAACCGATGATATGCGCTAAGGCTTCCTTGGAAGGATACCTCCTTTGAGGTTTTCCCTGAACAAAAACTCCTGCTAACTTATATCTATTATCTTCTAAAAGGAGTGCTGTTTTTTTTGCCAAATTATCCTTAATTATAACGGGTGCAAAAGGAGCCATAAGTCCTAACCTATATGTCTTTTCCAACTTACCCTTATCCATTTTTAGGATTTTTGCTAACAGGCTAAAAACTTTATCCTTATGGGTTAATTCTTGAGGAATGATGCTTACACTAAAAGATAAACTACTATCAGCTAAAATCCTCCCTTCGACATCAAATATATCTCCGCGTGATGACTCCCGGGTAATAAGTCTTATGCGATTCTTTCGGCTCAGATCATTATAAAAATTACCTTTTATAATCTGTGTATAGAACAAACCAAATAAAACACACGATAAAACAATAATTATTATTTTAAAAAATATCTTAATACGCATTTAACCTAGATTTTTAGTTAGAAAAATCTGCCCGCAGGGGCAACCGTTGAAAACTCAGCGAGATTTCAACGTGTTTGCTGAGGTATTCGGTATCTTTTTACAACTCTCTTAAAAACATCGAAAAGAAAATAAGAAAATAAAACATTATACATAACTTCTACTAATATTGTCATAAATAAAAATCTCGCTTCACCCAAACCAGTCTTACCAAAAACGCTATTTAGAATAATATAAATTAGGTAATTTGCAATTGTCGCAACGGCCACGACAGCTGAAAAAATATATTTATTATCCTTGTAAAAATTCCTACTTACCTGGGAAACTATCAGAACCCACAAAGCAAAACAAAATATATTTAAACCGAAAAAGCTCCCTGAAGCGATATCCTTAAACAAGCCGGCAAAAAAAACAATATATATACATCTTTTTAGATTAAATAAAGCAGTAAATATAATCAGTATTAATAATAAATCCGGGCGGATATTAAAAAGAAACAACTCAGCCGGCAGGCTTATAGACAAAACAAAATAAAGCAGTAAGTATAGAATCGGCATGTTTATAAAAATTATGTGCGGGCAAAAAAATATATTGAATTAAGTATAAAATTATTTCTCTGCTGCTACACTGACTATTAAAACTTCTTCAAGCCTGGAAAGATCAACTTCTGGACGCAGAACCGCTGAGAAACTCACCCCATCAGAATCTTTATACCAGGAAACAATCTCGCCAATCACTATACCCTTAGGATACTTACGGTCTAATCCTAACGTAAGCACCGTATCACCTATTTCTATAACCGAATCAGTGCTTAAATAACGCATAACACATTTACCCAAGAGGGATCCGGAAACTATTCCGGTTTGGCGGCTCTGTTTGATTATAGAAGCAACATTTAAATTAGGATCAATTATGAGCATAACGCGGCTGCTGCGTTTTGATACCTCAAAGATCCTCCCCACAACACCTGCCGGGGCAATAACTAGTTGCCCGATTTCTACTCCGTCAGTTCTGCCCTGATTAACAACTAAACTTTTTGTCCAATTAGCCGCATCCTTAGCAATTACCCTGGCGGGAATCAAAACAAATTCTGTTTTTTTCTTAAAATCAAGTAATTTACGCAACCGTTCATTTTCAAAGACAGCCTCGCTGGAATCAAGTAATTTCTGTTTAAGCTCGAAATTTTCTTTTGTAAGCCGGATATTACCGCGTTTTGTAACGTGATAAGATAATAAAGCTTTGGTTTCAGCGAATATAAACTTCACCATATATATCGGCAATCTTGCTATATTAAATAACGTTAATTTAGGAAAAGATAGGGTTGAAAAATTAAAGATAACGATTAATATTATCGCTAATATTAATAAGGAGAGTTTTTTTCTTTTGCGTACAACATTAAATAACGGCACCTAGATAATATTCTCTACATTTCTTGTTTCGGAGGGACGGTTACACGCCTTAAATACTTCAACTCATTTAAAACTTTACCCGTACCCAAGACAACAGCAGTGGTAGGTTCATCCGCTACATGTACAGGTAGGCTGGTTTCCTCAGAGATAAGTTTATCCAAACCGCGCAATAAAGATCCGCCTCCGGCCATAACTATACCATGATCAATCAAATCCGCGGATAATTCAGGAGGTGTTCTCTCTAAAGCTATTTTTATTGCATCAATGATAGCCCGTATCGGCTCCTGCAAAGCATCTCTTACTTCCTCTGATGAAACAGTAACGGTCTTTGGTAGTCCGGCAATCAAATCCCGGCCTTTTATCTCCATGCTTAACTCTTCATCGAGAGGGAAGGCAGAACCTATTTTCCATTTGACATTCTCGGCTGTACGCTCTCCCACCATAAGATTATATACTTTTTTAATATGCTCAATAATTGCCGCATCCATTTCGTCTCCGCCGATTCGAATAGACTTTGAAAACACAACACCGGCCAAAGATATTACGGCAATCTCAGTTGTTCCCCCTCCAATATCAACAATCATATTTCCTGTGGGATCCTGAATGGGCAGGCCTACGCCGATTGCCGCTGCCATCGGCTCTTGAACTAAAAATATTTCCCGCGCCCCCGCACGCTCAGCCGAATCCCTGACTGCGCGCTTCTCTACCTCAGTTATACCTGAAGGAATAGCAATAACCATACGAGGCCTTACCAATACCCGGCGATGATGGACCTTTTTTATAAAATGCCTGAGCATTGCCTCGGTAATCTCAAAATCAGCAATAACTCCGTCTTTCATCGGTCTTATAGCAATGATATTACCCGGAGTCCGACCAAGCATTCTCTTGGCCTCCTCCCCTACTTCTAACACCTTGGAGGTCCCCTTTTGTATTGCAACAACCGAAGGCTCGCATAAAACTACCCCTTCTCCTTTGACGTAAACAAGGGTAGTGGCTGTGCCTAAATCTATCCCCATATCATTAGAAAATAAACCTAAAACATAATTAATTAATTTACGTATAATATCTATAACTATTTTAATTTTAGACATTTTGCGCTCTCCTTAAAAAACATAAATAGAATATTACTGCTTGTAATCAGGTAGGTTTTGACCACTAGGCAGTCTTTAATTTATACCAAAGCTAGCGGCTTATGTCAAATGATTTCTTATACCTTTGATAGCGATAAACAAGGTAGGATTTAAGTAGTTATTTGCCCCTTAAACATGCGGCTTACTTATATTCTTTACCATCTACTAACAATTTTACGGGATATCCGCGGCCATCCTGACTAACAGCTACTTCAACTACAACAGGCTTTTGGCCAAAGGCCCTGCCCGAATCCAATTCCTCATCAATAGCCTTTATTTGTTCTAACGCGGTATCATATTTCGCATGTATAGTATCTTTTATCTGGGCAGTTATAATACCTTCTTTTACCCATGCTTCTATCTCATCATATATCTGATCAAGCAGCCATTTTCCTATACCTGCTCGACTAATACGCTGGGTTTCCTCATCCAGCTCAGCAAGAAGCTCCTGTCTTCTTTTATTACGCATACCCCAATTCATCCTACCCCCCATATTAGCATTTTCAGCGTTCTTAGCCGAATCCTCATTTAAGAAAAAGGATTCTATGCCATATTCTAGGTGGATATCATCAGAGCTATCGCTTAATAAATATTTACTATAATTCGGTACTCGCCCCCGCAAATAAACAGCGCGGTTGCCTTTCGGTAAATTACTATATATTGCGTAAGCCTCCCAAATATCAGATTCTTTACTTTGCCTAAGTAAAACAAACAACTCTTCCGCCTCTTTTAAATCTTTTGCTTGCGCATCCTTTAATAAAGTCTTAGGCAGGCGGCTTATTTCATATCTGAGCGCGACGTAATGCCCCCGGAAAATACTTACCGGATCAACCGGTACTGTTTTAAGCATTATCCGGCTAGCCCCCCGCAACTTAACCTTATGAAACAATACCATTCCGCTTAGAAATGCTATCTGTAGTATAATTATAATAATAATCAGGCGCTTATCTTTCATCGATTAACCCTCATGCATTCTTTCTTCTATCTGACGCCTTTTAGAATCGGCAAATATAGCTCCCGCAATTAAAATTATGCCTCCGAATATAAACAATAAAGACCGCGGCATCATCTTCCAGAAAATATCAAAATAACGGCTTAGCACATTTACAAAAAAGATAACAATAGATAAGCGAAATATTCCTTCGCTATGCTTAATAAATCCTAAATACATAAACCCTAAAGTCTCAATGAATAAAATAATATTAAAACATAAAGATGTAAATCTCGGCAGCATTAAGGAAACAGCTACTGCAAATATAGTCGCACAAATAACACATAAGACTAAATTTATCTCTTGAGAGTTTCTTCCTTCCTTCCTGGATAAATTACGTAAGTATAGAGAAATTGAAATCGCAAGAATAAATAAAAATCCAATAACCAGACCGACTTTTAAAGGATAAACACCCCTAGTATAATCATCATAATGATGCGCAAAACTAAGTGAATAAGCCGGCAGACAGATAAAAATAATACCCAGAAATTTATACAGAAAACTAAATTTACCAAACTGCTTGCGCGCTAAATGATATACCCCCAAAGCATATAATATAAATCCTAAAGCAATAAAAACTATTGCAAACACCAAATGCGCGATAATGGCATTAGCCTCGCTAAACAATTCCGCCCTATAGAACTCAAGAAACCAGAAATGCCCCAACCACGACGCTACGGCTGCTATCATTACGAACAAAGGAAACCTTTGCCCCTGTTTATAGCAAAAGAAAAGAATGACTGCCAGAAGAATAAAAAAACCATAGCCTGCCCTCTGAAAATAATAACTCTGGTAAGAACAAAGCCAGATAAAACTTAAAATCGAAGAAAGAGAAAGTACGGTCCATAAACGGTAAATATAGACCAGCGGCAATATACCTAAAATCCAGAAAAGAATCCCTCCGGAGAAATTATAATGTATCTGATAAATTTGGGCGATTAGCCAGATACCCGCGCCGAAAGAAAATGCCCCCATAAGAAAAAACCCTTGCGAAAGCCCGGGATGATTTTTTTTAACATTTCGGAAATAATATCCGGCAAGATTAAAAAGAGAGGTAACTGAGAATATAATGGTTATTTTTACCGCGCGCCCAAGCTTATCCCAGTTAGATGCCACAAAAAGAAGTACGCCGAGCCCAACAAGAATTGAGCCCAGCGTAGTAATAGTATTAATAAGGCGTCCATATTCCAGGCGTCCGGCATAATGGGACTTAATACGCGCTTCTTGGGAAGAATCTATGATGCCATCACTAACCCATTGCTTTATTTCATTAAAAAGCTTCTTTATCCAGCTTTTTGAAACCATATAAAGAATTTTAACCTATTACCATATTACTGTCAAGAAAAATAGACGAGATTGCTGAAAAATTAACTTTTATAAAAGCTAAAATACTGTAAAACCCTCTACAGATTTTCTATTCTTCTATTTTTATTGGTTTAACTGTTTTAAATCCCGCTTTCATGTTTTCCTTTTAGCCAA
>CAJVXN010000021.1 GCA_913009335.1 uncultured bacterium | reverse complement strand
GGCGACAAGGAATGGACGAACGGTATCAGTAGGGTAAGGCGTGGGAGAATGAGTAATGTTTTTGTTTTTTTATTTCTTTTACTTCTTTTTTTTTTAATGATACGGCGACCACCGAGATCTACACTCTTTCCCTACACGACGCTCTTCCGATCTCTCTGTTTAACACACTACAGACAGGCTGTAAATAATCGCAATACCTGGCAGACTCATAAATCAAGAGGTCAAAAATGAAAAATAACATGACAGCAGTAAATCCCTACGAGGAAAAAGTGAAAGTTGACTTGAGGTCAGATAGCCTCAAGGCGTATGACTATATAAAATATTTAGCAATTGAGGCTGGTGCTGAAAATGAAAGATTCGTCCAAAACTCTCTCGATGTCGTCATGGCCTTTAGCCACAATTATTTACTAATTAAACAACAGGTGAACATGACCGAGCAAAGACTTAGAGGCAGAATTGAGAAGAGAAGAAGAGAGCAGGGTAATGGAAGTTTACCAAATTCGGAAGTTTTCAGGGGTGGAGTAATTGATCTCGGTCAGGTTATTGGTAACAATATTGATGCCCGATTAAGATTAGCGCAGTTTAGCGGGAACCTTTCTGTCTATGGTCAATACGGAATGGGAAAGTCAAATTTGAATCAACATATAATCCCGCAGATAATCAGACAAGGAACCCATGTCAACATATTCGATATTGCAGTTGATTATCGGGACCTTTTACATATCCCAGGCTGTTCAGGTTTAGTATTGAATCCTGAGAATGAAAGATTAAATCCCCTTGAACCAATCGGGAAGCCGGAGGAGCACTTACAATTCTTCTGGGAGATTACTCAACAAGATTTCAATTTGAGACCTGAAACCCAAGAATTATTGTTTAATTACACCGAAGAGCTTTACAGAATTTTTGATGTTTACCGAAATGAAGATCCACCAACACTAATAAATTTAAAAGAATTTTTAAAAGAAAAGAAACTCGATTCAAGCACAAGCGTTTCTGACCGAGGGAAAATAGAAACCGCATTAAGAAAACTTGATTATATATTGTATTCCTTTGGCAACATGACTAATTGCGCTAGAGGTTTCTCTTTGGAGATGTTGGACAGTTTCAGTTTTGTTTCTTATGAAATAGGTGAGTTAAGCGAAGAGAAAAGATCATGGTATACCAAATTAAAATTAAGGCAATATTATCATCAGGGAAGTATCAGCAATAAAAGACATCAGGTGAAAAGGATAATTGCGATAGATGAAGCTAAAGGTATTTTTGGAAAATCAAGAATAGGAGAAGCCACAAACTATCTCAAAGATATGTATACAAGAAGTCGGTCTATTGGCTGCTATTGGATAATTACTGATCAATTTTCCAGTGAACTTGTAGATTTCACAAGAGCATCGGCTTGCCAAATTTCTTTTCAACACACCGTCCCAAAAGAAATTAACCAAATAGCAACATCAATGGGGTTTAGCGCGACTCTAAAATCAGAAATCCCAAGAATTGGTAGATATAGGGCATTTGTAAAGATGACAGATTTCCCCCATCCTTTTCTGATAATGACACGCAAGTCTGATGTAAAAAGACACATTACAGATGATGAACTCGAAAGGCTAATGCAACCTAAATTCGCACAGCTTAGCCAGACTACGGGAAAAAGTCAGGGAAGTAAGAGAGCAAAGATTAACGCTGTTTCCAATAGAGAATCATTCGCTAAAGTACAAATAAAAACTGGAACAAAACAAAATCCATTAAAAGACTTAGAGGATTTTTTAAGATACATAGAAAATAATCCTGCTACGAAGGTAACAGATATTTACAAGGCACTCAATTATTCCGGCAGGAGAGGCAATAACGTCAAAGATAAAGCCATAGAAAACCAACTTATTAAAAAGGGTGTGTGCAAAACAGGAAGAAAGGGCCGTTCAATAATAGAATTGGAATTAACCGAAACAGGGAAGGAATATATTAGTGAAAAGTGATAGTCATAAAAAATTACAAGAAATAGTAAGAGATTTTTATAGACAACAGGGTCAGATCGCCATAATCGAGGCGTTTGTCCGAGGGAAGAAAATAGACATTCTATCGCAGAACATAAAAACTAAATATACAATCGCCAATGAAATCCAACTTAGCCCGCAACATTTTCTTGAAAATATCCGGCTTGATTTCAGGGTAGGTTGTGATGAAGTTAAAATAATCTGTGCAGACAAAACGGTTTTGGAAAAAATTAGAAAGAAAACATTTCAAGAGTTAAATAAAGAATTATTGGGAAAAACTAAATTTCAACTAATAGAAGAATTTATTCCGCTTGAAACAATACGCGCGGAAGAAAATCCAAAACAGGAAGGAGGTGAAGACAATGGAAAAACAAATTAGTTTAGTGGTCGCTGGTTCTGATGTGATTAAGGATATGAGCATATCGGAAGGTAGTACAGTTCAGCAAGTCCTTGAAAATGCAGAACTACAAGGCTACAAACTATCAAGAAAAGGTGGTGAGCCGTTGGCTCCAGATACTGATCTATTTCAGGAGAGTACAAATTTCGAAAAATTGTACGCTTCTCCTGGGGACGTTTCAGTGGGGGCGGGGGGCTCAACCCCCCTCCCTTTTTTTGATAGCAACAACAATATTAGAATTGTTGGCATACGGCATTTAAGTAAACCTATCATAATAAACGATGACTATTTATATAAAAAGGAAACCAAATTGCTAAAAACAGAAAAAGCCTGTCCATATTGGCAAGAAAGCGGTTGGGGAAAAAACGGTAGATTTTATAGGGGATATTACAAAACACTCTATGGTAAATGGGAAGGTATAGTAAAAGAAAATTTCTTCAATAGTTATTCCTTTTTTATTTTTTATCTACCAGCAAAAGTAAAAGATAGTAGTCATGGGGTCTGTTTTAAGTACAAGGGCGATGGTATTTATTCTATCCATTTTTCTGAAAAACCAAGGAATCTAAGTGAAGGAATTATTGCCGTAGAAATGTTAATTGCAGAAGCAATAAAATAAAAATGGAGGTACGTTATGAAACATGAATTTTTTAGGGTCTTAACTGTTCAAATTGAAAAAATAAAGAATGAAATTAACAACAACATTGAAATGCTTTCAAGAAAAATAGCCCAAGCATGTAAAGAATATAATATAGAGAAGGCAAACTCATTTTTTCAGCAGACGTTGTTTACAGTGAGGATAGGCAAGTTATTAACAGATTTATTTCCTTCAAGCAAACAAACTGATAAGCAGGTTTTTGTAGTAAGTTCGATGTTTCTTAGGGATAGCTATAATCTTCTTAACATTGACAAGAGAATCGAATCTCTGCATTTTCTTACAGGCCCCTGCATTGGCAATGTAAGCGTGTTGGACAGAATAGTTGATTTTGAAAAAGAGGTGCAGACATCGGTATTTGCTAAAGGCAAGAGTGATTCAGTGAGTAAGGTATTGATTGAATTGGCAAGATATGAACATAAACTGCATGGGTGTTTCCATGTTCATCCAGGAAATGGTGCAGGAGCAACACTACCTTCCTCTACTGATTTGAAATTACAAGAAAATTTTGACAGAGGTGGGTACAAGGTGCTGCATGCAATATTCAGTAGAGATGGTTATATCCGATTTTATTCAAGTTTGGATTTTGAAATACAAATTTATGGGAAAGGATTGGAGGTGAAAAATGATGGAAAACTCTACCGTTTTGTTGAAGTCAGTTAGGTTTCGCTGTAAAGAGATTGAGTCTCAGGAGGGAGAAACCACCACCGACAGACAGGAAAAAGTTCAAGGGTATAAGCAAGAGATAATGAATGGGCTTAGTGTTTCACTTATTGGAGCAGGTGGATTAGGCGGAGAAATTGCAAGAGGTCTTGTCAGGAAAGGAGTTGGTCGCCTAAAGATATTTGATGGCGATAGCGTAGAAATTTCAAATCTTTCAAGGCAATATTTCTACGAAGAAGATTTATATAAGAATAAGGCTATCTGCCTAGCTCAGAATTTGGTTAAAGAGGGTATTCGGAAAACAGAAATAATTGCCTATCCTTTTATGTTTCAGGGAGCTGTTGAGGAAAGAATAGATACAAGTTGTAATATTTGTGTTTGCGCGCCGGATAATGACGAAGTCAGAATATTTATTTCAAAATACTTTAAAACCACACCCGTTGTCTTTACGGGTTTGGATCGCCAAGCTAACACCGGATATATATTTATTCAGGAGCCGGGGAAAGCAGGATTTTTAGATGCCTTTCCCGAGTCAGCTAATAAAAAGAGAAATCCATGCCCGGGCACTCCCGCTATAATCGACATTGTTAAAATAGTGGCGGGATATATTCTGTTTGCTATTGATTCTGTGGTGATGGAAAGAAAAACAAACTGGAATTATAGACAGTTTTATATTGCTGGGTTCGTTCCCGAGGTTGTAAAAAAAATAGAGAAAAAGATGTTTACATCGACTGAAAAATAATCTGCCAATTTGTGGAACTTAAACTGAGAGATGTAAGATGAAAAAAAGAAAACCAAAATTTACTATTTCTGGGGTAAGGGTAAAGGTTGAATATAAGGATGACCCTATACTCTTAGAGTCTTTGTTGAGGGTTATTCATTTTGCTCTTGAATTGTCAGATAAGACAGATAAAGAAGCAGAGGAGATTCAAAAGAAATTTCTTGCAGAAAATTAGCTTTTATGTTAACATATGAAAATAGAAGAAAAGATATGAAACGCAGATAGGAGATAATAAATGAAGCAGTATAAAAGGCATTCATTGAGAGACCTAGCAAAAATTCTCGGCGTAACAACCCGCACCATCTATAACTGGGAAAAAGCAAAGAAAATCCCAAAGCCAAAAAGAGATCCTATGAGCAGGTATAGGATTTATACAGAGCAGGATATAAAAAAGCTAAAAAAGATTACAGGAAGGTGAGTAATGAGTAAGTTAGCCTTAACAAAAAAGATTATAAAAGTAGCCTTGTATGCCCGCGTCTCAACAGAAGAGCAGACAGAAAACTTTTCTTTAGGCTCGCAGACAGAGCTTTTGAATAAACACTCAAAAGAGAATGGTTATAAAATATATAGCACTTATATCGACGGTGGCTATTCAGGAGCCAGTTATGAACGACCAGAGTTCCAGAGATTATTGGCAGATGCAAGGCAAAGCAGGTTTGACATTGTTTTGGTATACCGACTGGATCGATTTTTCAGAAGCAACAAGGATTTACTAAATGTTGTTGATGAGATGTCTTCGTATGGCGTGGATTTAAAATCTATTACAGAGCCGTTTGATACCACTAATTATCTTGGCAAGTTTGTTCTTTCTTTGTTTGGCAGTATCGCAGAGCTTGAAAGAAATACATTTATTGAAAGGTCAAAAGCAGGAAGGTTGAGAAGATACAGAGAGGGTTATTATTCGGGAACAACGCCATGCAAGTTTGGATATAATTATAACAAGGAAACCAAAAAGCTTGAGATAAATGAGAAAGAGGCAGAAATTGTAAGGCATATTTTTGGATTATATCTTCAGCCGGATTCATCTTTGTTGAAAGTTGCAAGAAAGGTCAGGGAGTTAGGCTACAAGACAAAACAAGGCAAAATATTTGAGTCGGACAGGATTCACAATATTTTAAAAAGCGGTGTATATACAGGTATATGGCATGCAAACAGGTTTGGCACTAAGAATAGAATAAAATCCGAGGATGAGTGGATAGAAGTCAAAGTGCCTGTTATTATAGGGGAAGTGATATTTGAAAAGGCGCAAAGTCTGCTTGAACAAAGAAAGACATATTCAACCAGAAATACAAAATACGAATATCTTCTTCAAGGCTTAATCAAGTGCGGTGATTGTGGCAATACTATTGCAGGGACAGCAGATAAGCAGACAACAGTTAAGAACGGGAAAAGATACGGGCCTTATTTTAAACTGTATTATAGATGCACGCATTTTTCTAAAAACAAATTTGAGAGAAAAGTAAAATGTAATCTTAAATATGTTCAGGGAGAGATTCTTGAAAAAACTGTATGGCAGGAGATAGAAAAAATTCTTGAAGAGCCTTCTTTGGTAAGAGAGGCTATTGAAGGAAAAGATAGGTTTAAGGCAAAAGACAAGAAATCCACAGAGAAGCAATTAGAGCTTATTAAAGGTAAGATCGAAAGGTTTACTGCGGAAGAACAAAGATTGATAGAGGCATACAGGGAGAATGTTATAGATATAAGCCAGTTAAAAATACAGTTAGATAATATGAATAAAACAAAAGAAGTTTTATCAAATAGGGCTGATGAGATAGATGTAAAACTTCACAGCAATAATTCTCAACAAAAAATTAGTGAAGCAATAGATTATATTTCTAAAATCAAAAAAGAGATAAGCAACTTTACTTTCCACGCAAAAAGAAAAGTCCTGAAACTTTTGAATACAAAACTTGCTGTTAACATCGACGGTATTATTGATATCTGCTTGACCCTTCCAAAAATCACTCCTCGATTTTCACCCTGCATTGAACCGGCAGAAAGCATGTTCTTGCCATAAGCGGATTGCATATAGGGATAATTATGTTTATCTTTCTGGTATTTTTAAAGGCAATGCGTATGCCTGAAAAGGCCCGTTATGTTTTGACTATTGCTTTTTTAATATTTTACTGTTTGCTTGCAGGGGCAAGGCCATCGGTAGTGCGCGCGGTACTTATGGCTACGGTTGTATTATTTGGTTTTTTGCTCGATAAGGAAGTAAATATTTATAATTCCTTAGGTCTTGCCGCCTTAATTATTTTAGCTTATAATCCGTATCAATTGTATGATATAGGCTTTCAGCTATCCTTTGTAAGTGTTTTATCCATTGTCTATCTTTCTCCTAAGGTAGAAAGGCTATTACGTATAAAACATGTAATAGTTAAGTCGTTTTCTGTTTCTTTATCCGCGTGGTTAGGGACGAGCGTAATTATTGTTTACTATTTTAAGATTTTTACTCCCATAACAATCTTGGCAAATTTAGTTATTGTGCCGTTTGTTTCCTTTGTGATTGTTACAGGGTTTATTTTGTTGTTTAGCATATTTATCTTTCCTTTTGTTGCCCCGTTTTTTGCTTATACTGCAGGAGCGATGGTATTTATTCTAGTTAAATCCGCAGGGTTTCTTTCATTAATCCCCGGAGCGTATTTTTATCTTAATTAGTTCTCACTGAATAAGTGGAACCTGCTAAAATGGGCATTATTTGAAAAGAAAGCGTTTTCATAAAATAGGCTTTTTCCTATTGAAAATAAAGGAGTTACGTATTAAACTTTACTAGAACTATATTATATATAGTATATATACAATTATATAGAAAAAGTAATGTGGTATTATATGCGAAAAGTTATAAGTTTATTTATTCTTATTTGTTTCTTCTGCAATGCGGTAGGTTTTGCTCAAATTACACCTTCCGCGGCCAATAGCGGAGTGCTCTATACTGCGCCTTTATTGCGCTATCTAAGCGTTAATTCCGCAAACCCATTCAATTACTTTAATTTCTTGGTGGATAAAGGGAGCGTATCTTCTTTAGCCTTAAATCGCGAAACCAAAAAGCTTATTAATTATTTCTTTTTGGGTTTAAGTCTTTCTAATCAATCTCTTTGGGTGAACCTGCGTCCGGATGAACCAAGGAGGATTACATCGGACGAGCTTTCTAGGACAGATATGGGGAGGGTGTTGTTAGAGCAGGACCTGCAACTTAAGAAAGATGTAGCCAGATATATGCATCCGTCAAATTCTCATGGAAAGGAATTTTGGAATAAGTTGTATGCCAAAATTGGTAAAGATAAAGTTAAAAAATCAAAAGTTGCAACATCAAGCCGTGTCTGGATTGTACCGGATGAAGCAGTAATAGTTGAAACAGAAGATGGGGCATTAATCGCAGAGGCAAAGCTTAAGGTAATGCTTGAAAATGAGTATTTAAAACAAAACCCTGCTGATAAAATTCAAAAATTTTCCGAAGATTTGATGAAGGAAATAGTCTTGCCTGTGCTAAGTAACGATGTAAATACATCCCTCAGGTATGCGCCGTTGCGCCAGATATACCACTCGCTTATTTTAGCAGAATGGTATAAGCAGAAACATAGATCTTCGGGAAGTGTTTTTTCGCTATGTATTGATAGAGGCTATACAAATGGCCTGGAATCACAACTTCCCTGGTCAAAGCAGAAAATCTGGCAGGAGTATGTTAATTCTTATCAAAATGGTGAATATAAAATAAAGGATACGATTTTTGATCTTAAGCGCATGTATTTTAGCGGAGGGATAATATTTAATTTTGAGACAGCAAGTTCCGCGATAGTTTCATCCGGCGCAGGATTAGGTAATTTAGCTAGCCGTTCAGTCAAGGCAGTATCTGCGGCTTCTAGTATTAAGATAGTTAGTATTTCAGATCTTATTCCAGATAGACCAGAAGATACTAATTTATTGAAAGGTTTAACTAGTGATTTAGTTGTGACGGGCGCAACCAGCCCTATTTTCAATAATGAAATGCCGGATTTGGAATTCTCTCTTGCCTCTTCGCCGATGGAGAGGGATAGTAGAAATATTTCCTTAGATAAACTTATTGGTGAGGTTGCATCCAGGCTTAGGGCGTCTGAAGAAATAGTAGATATCCGTGTATTACTAGAGACAGGAAAAACACTAAAGCTGTATGATAGAGAAAAAACATTATTCAATGATTATGTTATTAAAATAGCTATTGAGACAGGAGCTTTAGATTCGATTAATAATATTGACTGGGTAGAATTTGCTAATAAAGTTTGGCTAGCCGCACAATTAAGCCCTAATGATGTTGTAATAGCAGCTGAAAGAGAACTTGTAAATCAGCAGGGGATTTTAGAATTATATTCTTCTGATTTTATTCCTGTTTTTGATTCTGAAAGATTTCCTGAAGGGACAATGAGGGTTTCCGGTTCTCTTCCTCTTGAGAAGCGCAAACAGCTGGGTGTAGTTGATAAGGCAAGGCGTATTATGAGGTTTACCGAAAAAGATCAGGTTGAAATCTTAGAAAATATTGATGAATACGTAGAACATCCGGCTCAGCGTGCCGTAAAAGAGATTGTGGAGAAATTTGAAGGAGAACCATATTTATCTAACGCATACGCGGGTGAGTATTTAAAAGGGGTTTGGTGGCGTACAAAAAACGGGAATAGATATTTTACCCCCTTAACAATTAGAGATTATGCAGAAGAGTCCGGATATGAAGTGCTGAATACTATTATAGAATCCGGTGTTATGCAGGTTGATTTACCTATTAATGCTCAATTTGTATCCTCGGCGATGGAGGAGGAGATAGAGAACTTTTTCGATAGGCTGGATGGGTTAAAAAGAAGAGATTTGTTGTCTGATAAGGTAGGAAGCGTTCCAATGGTTTCCGATATTTTGATAAAGGCATTAGGATTACCGGGAGGTTTGATAGCAGATGAAGGGAGGAGCGAATTGTTGCGCGCGGTAATACGGGATAATCTTAGTGGCGCCTTCCTAAATAACAAGATCAGAAATTTTATATCCGACGCAAGAGGCGTATTGGCAGAAAAAAGACAAGATTTTGAATTAATAGAATATGAGAATATTAATGCAGCTGTTGATCTTTTAGGTGAATTGATTAATTCGTCCTCTTCAGCGATGAAAGGGATTCAAGGACTAAGAGAGAAGGATTTTAAAGCATTTTTAGAGGTCAATATGTTGGATATTTTTAAACAAGTGAAAGAAATTCTTGTGAATAAATATCCTGAAATGTACACATCTCTATCGCAAATTGTTTTTGAAGGATTAGATCAACATTTTGAAATATATTCTTTAGATGACTCTATAGATATTTCAGTTGTTTTAAAATCTGCAGTAGGAGAATTGTTGTTGAATGCTTATGATGAAAATCCTGAAAGTAAAATTACAATTAAACTATCAGAAGATGACGGTTCTGGAGTGTTTCAAGTGAGTGTAATCAATAAAGGTGTTATTGATAAGTCAATTTATAGTGAATTGTATGAAAGATTATTAAAGGCTTCAGAAGAAGAAAACCATTTGTTAGTAAATAAGGAGACAGGTGAATTAGTAATGTTGCATCTAGACGAATTAAGAGGATACGTTGATTCAAAGCGATTGAAAGGATTTGAAAATTTACCGGAGACTGAAGAAAGAAGATCATACGTCGATAAATTTTACCAGAGATATAGAAATAATCCGGAGGAGTTGTTTTTTGTTTTAGGGCTTGGGCGTAATAAGCGAAAAGGATTAAGGCAAGCAGGTGGTCGCGGGTTAGGTTTAGGGATGGTTCGTTCAAGAGTTAGGGATTTTTTGGGAGGAGATGTGTGGATAGATGTTGATGAGGTAGGCAATACAACAAGCGTTAATTTTGTATTCCGAGCAGAGGCTCAATCCGCCTCTTCGTCGATGAGGGTAGAAGCGGTAAATGAGTTTCGTCCTATCTGGGAAGCGATGCATAATAGAAAAGAGAAAGAATTTAAAGAAATTGAAAAGACGTTAGAGGCAAAAGGAGATATGGTCTATCTGATTGAAGGTAAGGGGTATCCTGGGTTAGATAAGCCCTACCCTGTATTAGCTGAGAGGCCATGGAAGATTCCTGAAGAGTCAGAAACTCTTTTAACGAGCAGAGGCAGATGGGAGGCTCTTTCCCTGGTTGCTGATCAAGCCGTGCCGGATCGAGGAATACCGAGATTTATCAATTATAAAATAACAGAAGATATGTGGGATTGCGATGGAATTACTAAGGAACTTGTATTAAATATTCAGCAACATGCTTTAGGAGGGTATGGTCTTTTAGTCATAAGAGCTTTTACTGATGAAGCAGGATATAAGGGCATTGAGATTATTAGTTTGGATGATGGCAAGGCATCACCGGTTCGTCTGCTAACTCTAAGCGAACAAGTTAAAGAAGATGGGACTAGGAAGCCTGGTGCGATGAACAAGGGTAATGGATTATATAACATACTCGGCCGGTTTGCTGATGAAGTTATGATACTAGAGAGAAGGCCGGGCCAAAAAGAATGTATGGTCTGGAGTAAGACTAAAGATAAATCCGGGGAAGAAACAATGCTTGAAGATTTTGACTGGTTAGAGCATGGCCGGATAACAATTGTCCGTAAATGGCTTACTAGGCATAATTTTCCGCTAAATGAAAGAATTTTATATAATATGGCTTTAGAGAAAATGTTTAGTGATGATATTCTTTTAAGAGGCTTTTTTAAGGATTTATTGGATAGTCCTGAGGCTCTAATGTTGATAGAGCCAGTTATGAAGGAGATAAATAGCTTGAAAGCAGCAGTAATAATTGAAAAAACCGAAAGGGAAATACTGCATCCGTTTAATGAAGGATATCAAACCTATGATAAATTGATAATCCATAAAAGTCTAAGGAATTTTTTAAACATTTTAATGTCTCAAGATATTGGAAAAAGGCATGGGTATTGGCCAAGCAAGCTTATAAGAATAAAATTTGAAGCTGCAGGAGATGCATTTGATGATTTTAGATGGTATTTACGTGTTTATAGAGATGGAGAGTCATTGCCTGATGGTAAGACATTAGATTATTATAATGAAAATTTCCGTAACGAGTTTAAGGGGCTGTATCTTCTTTTAAGTGCCATAGAAGTAGTTAATAGTGAAACTGCCGGATCGTCTTTAGGTGGTGGTCAATCCGCCTCGCCTGTCCTGAGCGAAGCCGAAGGGTCAGCGATGAAGAAATATAGTCAGAGATTTTCAGAAGAATCCGGCGGTATAGATTTATCCAATATCGAACTCACCCTAAAAGACGAATTTTATGTTTCGGGCCTTAATTCTGCGGATGTAAAAGTACTGCGGGCAGCAAGAGCGCTAAATAACGGATGGAATAGCCTTTCTGTGCTTTATGTTAATGAAGTAATGTTCCTTTTTAAAAATAATATTACTAAGGATATTGAGAATAAAGCGATGCTAAATGGCGTTCTTAACCAACTTCAGATGCGTAATATGTTATCTCCTCAAATGATGAATTTCATGCAATTCATGCGAAGCGAGGAAACCCCTTCTGAAGCAGAGCTTGCCCTTCTTGAGTAAAAATACAGCTTTAATGAAAATCACCTTGATTTTTATGGAGACTATGTTATTCTGATGAAAGACGTTATGAATAGAATAAAAAAAGAGGTTGCGGAATGTTAACGCAGGAAAAGGTTATTGGTATTTTAAGAAGAGAAATGCCGTATTTAAGAGATAATTTTGGCGTAAAGAAAATCGCCTTATTCGGCTCTTTTGTAAAAAGAACCCAGAGGCAAAACAGCGACATAGATATTCTTGTAGAATTTGAAAGGCCTATAGGGCTTAAATTTATAGATTTAGCGGATTATCTTGAAAAAGTACTGGGTAAAAAGACAGATATTTTGACGCCTGAGGGAATAAAGGGAATTAGAACCAGGGAAGTCGCTCAAAATATCGCAAGGAGTTTGTGTTATGTCTAAGAGGGTAGATAAGGAATACTTGAGTGACATTAAGGAAGTCTTGACGAGTGTTTTTGACTATGATAAACTCTATTTGTGGATAGACATCAAAAGGTTTTAGAAAAGGTTTTGCATGGTGCTTCTGATGCAAATATCCGTTTTGAGGATATACGCGGCTTGCTGAAGAAATTGGGATTTGAAGAAAGAATCCGTGGCAGTCACCATATTTTCACCAAAGAAGACGTAGAAGAAATCTTAAATTTACAATCCAAAAAAGGAAAAGTTAAACCTTATCAGGTTAAACAAGTACGTAATTTAATCCTAAAATATAAGCTTGGAGGATAAAAATGCCTCATTATGAGATTATCATTTATTGGAGCCAGGAAGATAAAGCATTTATAGCCGAAGTTCCTGAATTATCCGGATGCATGGCAGACGGAGCTACATATCAGGAGGCTTTAGCCAACGCGGAAGTAGTAATTAAAGAATGGATTGAGACCGCTAGAGAATTGGGTCGGTCTATTCCTCATCCTAAAGGCCGCTTAGTATTCGCGTAGAAATATTAAGAAGCACCGTCTGTTTGTCCACCTCACTTTTATATATAGTTTATCTGTATTTTATCCCGCAATGATCTACAACCGCAGTCTGCGTGCGCGGGGTGTTACTCCGCAAAAAATGTGATAATAAGCATAGAAGTTTTGACCGTGGAGTTCCATGTTCATGAAGTAATGCTCCTTTTTAAAAATAATATTACTAAGGATATCGAGAATAAAGCGATACTAAATGGCGTTCTTAACCAGCTTCAGATGCGTAATATGCTATCTCCTCAAATGATGAATTTTATGCAATTTATGCAACGCGATAAATCCCCTTCCAATGCAGATCTAGCTTTATTAAAACGATAGTATAATTAGCTCTAATTATTTAAAGTTGTTGAGGCTAAGCCTCAACAACAGTTTAAATGAGGCGATTGACAATAGGGGTCAGTTATGGTAACTTATTGGCATAATGAAACGAGTCATTTTGTGCTTAATTT
Organism: uncultured bacterium; assembly: GCA_913009335.1. Taxonomy (GTDB): domain Bacteria; phylum Omnitrophota; class Gorgyraeia; order Ghiorseimicrobiales; family Ghiorseimicrobiaceae; genus DRER01. The sequence continues at coordinate 23,390 of CAJVXN010000021.1, read as the reverse complement.
TATTACAATTTCTCTGGGTGGGTGCAGCATCCAGCTTTTGGATATGGACTCCGGAGAGTGGCCGTTGGACCAATCCTAAATATGCGGCAAAAGATACGCCAGAGGAACAACTTAGTTTTGCATCAAGCTTCTTTGAAGCAGAAGACTATAAGAAGGCCCTTGCTGAGTTTAAGAAACTCATCAAGCGTTATCCTAAGTCTAAGGAAGCAGCTGAAGCGCAGTATTACACAGGTTTGACCTTTGAGAACCTCGATAAGTTGTATGAGGCTCACCTTGCTTACCAGAAATTAATTGAAAAATATCCTTTTAGTGAAAAAATCGATGAGGCAATAGAACAGCAGTATAAAATAGGCGAAAGGTTTATGACCGATGAAAGAAAAAAGATTCTTGGTATAGAAATTCCCGTCGACAGATATGCAATTGAAGTTTTTGATGATGTTATAGAAAATGCTCCTTACGGAGAATATGCCTCTGTTGCCCAGTATAAGATAGGGCTTATTTTAAAGAGTTTAGCCAGGTTTTCCGAAGCGAAGGAAGAGTTTGAGAAAGTTGTTTTAGAATACCCTCAGAGTGAATGGGTTGAGGCCGCAAAGTTTCAGATTGCATTGTGTACTGAAAAGGTATCTTTAACATCGGCCTATGATCAGCAGATAACCCAGGAAGCAAAAGGAAGATTTACAGAATTCGTTAAAGCGCATCCTGATGCAGAATTAACTAAAGAGGCCCATGCGCAAATTGAGGTCTTAGAAAATAGAGAGGCACGGAGCAATTTCGAAATAGGCGAATTTTATGAAAAGCAAAAAAAAATAGATAGCGCCAAACTATATTATGAGTATGTGTTTACTAATTTTCCCATGAGTCAATGGGGCATTAAGGCTTTTGAACGTCATCAGGTACTGGAGATGCAGTGAAAAACGTAGATTACACAGATAAGAGACCAAGATTACACAGATTTTTTTTATTTGTCATTTGTCATTTGTCATTTGTCATTGCGTTAGCCGGTTGCGGCTATACTACGCGTTCGTTTGTAGACCCCAATATTAGAACAGTTTATATCGAGCCATTCCTCAACAAGATCGATATTACCGATGAATTATCCGAAAACCGTAAATACAAGACATACTTTCCTCTGTTAGAGGTAAAGATCACCCGAGCGGTTGTTGATAGATTTATTTTTGATGGAAATTTACGTATTGGCAGGCCTGATACAGCAGATGTTATTTTAAAAGGAGAGCTTGTTAATTATGTAAAGGATGCTTTAAGATACGAGAGCGCGGATAATGAAACAGTTCAGGAGTATCGCATAAGCCTGGTGGTTAATATTTCTCTTATTGATAGAGATGAAAATAAAATACTATGGCAGGAAAATAGTTTTATTGGAGATTCAACTTATTTTACTTCCGGCGCATCCGCCAAGAGTGAATCAGCGGCTTTATCAGATGCCGTGGTTGATTTAGCCAGAAGAGTCGTTGAACGTACAATAGAAGAATGGTAAGCCCTCACCTTTTATACCCTCTTTTTGAGTTTTTCATTTAAGTAGCTATGTCTAAAACAAATGTTTATCTATTTATTGGCGAAAATGAATCTGCCAAACTAACCAAGCTAAAGAACTTAAAAAAAGAACTACTATCTGCGCATCTCCAAGAGTTTAATCTGGAAGAATTATATGCTAAAAAACTTGATTTAAAAACACTGGAAGAATCATTCCTGCGTCTGCCGGTTAATACAGAAAAACGGCTTTTAATTATCCGTGGAATCGATAATTTATCCAAAGACTGTAATCAGAAGCTCGTATCTTTTATAAAAAAACCTCATCCGCACCTGGTGATTATTTTAGAAGCAAACGCGTCTAACGCCCAGATAAATAAGATTGCTCCTTATGCGCAGGCAATGCATTTTAGAAAGTCTAAGGCGTATGATGTTTTCGATTTAGGTAGGGCAATACAGGGTAAGAATCAGGCCTTTGCTTTATATATTTTATCGGATTTGCTTTTAAGAGGTGTAAAACCTTATATGTTATTGGGTGGATTGATTTGGCAATGGGAAAGAATGCAAAAGTCGCTTTCTGAGCCAGAAATAAACCGCGGGTTTGAAATCCTTCTTGAGACAGATTTAAATATTAAATCCGGAAGACTAAAAATAAGCACAGCTTTAGAATTATTAGTTGTTAAGCTTTCGCTTTTAGTTTAGCGCTTAGGCGTGATTTTCGGCGAGAGGCAGTATTTTTATGAATTATATTCTTTTTTGCTGCCTTATCTAATTTAGACATTACTTCGCGAAGAGCTTTTTTCGCTTGTTCTATATCATTTGCCGAAGCAAGCGTTAGATATTTTTTTATTGCCGCATTTAGGTTTTGTTTTATCTTACGATTGCGCAGACGGCGTATTTTATCTAACTTCATACTTTTTAATTTTGTTTTTCTTTGTGGCATGTCTGTTCTCCTTTTCCTTTTGTAGGGAAAGAATATAGCATATAATTATTTATATGTCAATTACAATTTAGGTGTTTTATCATGTCCAACAAATCAATAGCTAAATCTGCAAGTATTATAGGAGGGGCGACCTTACTTTCGCGGATTTTGGGATTTGTCCGAATGATTTTAATTGCCAGGTTGTTGGGGACGAGTAGGATAGCCGAGGCATTTTTCGTTGCTTTTCGCATTCCCAATCTTATTCGTAATTTAGCCGGAGAAGGAGCGGCTAATTCTACGGTAGTGCCTGTCTTGAGTGGATATCTGCATAAAGAAAAGCATGAATTCTGGAGGCTAGTATATGTTTTATTTACTCTATTTCTGCTTATTTTAGGTTTTTTCGTTGTCCTGGGTATGTTTTTTGCGCCTTTAATAGTACGTGTTATAGCGCCCGGATTTATCTCGGATCCGGATAAGCTTGATCTTACTATCCGCCTTAGCCGTATTATGTTCCCCTACCTTATTTTAATAGGTATCTCTGCTTTAGGTATGGGCGTGTTAAATACTCTTAAGTCTTTTGCCGTATCGGCCTTTGGACCATGTATTTTTAATCTTGCCTTTATCGCGAGTATTCTAGTCGCTTATAATAAAAATGGTAATCCTACTATTTTAGCTTTGGGTGTATTAATCGCAGGCGTCTTGCAGCTTTTGATACAGATTCCTGTATTGGTAAGATATGGTTTCCGTCCTAAGCTAACTGAGTTGCATCTTAAGCATAAAGGGGCTGCATCAATCGGAAAATTATTAATACCCCGCATGATTGGTTCCGGCGTATACTTATTAAATGTTTTTATTGATACTATATTGGCATCTTTATCTTGGATTGTAGGAGTAGGCGGAGTTGCTGCTATATATTATGCCAATAGGTTGATACAATTTCCGTTGGGTATATTTAGCTTTGCTATATCAAATGCCGCGCTTCCTGCAATGTCAACGCATGCAGCAGCTGGCGAGATAGATCAGCTTAAAAGTATTCTTTCTTTTTCCTTGCGCAGCGTTTTTCTATTTACGATACCTTCGGCTGTAGGATTGGCAGTTTTAGCAGGTCCCATTATAAGAGTGCTTTTCGAAAGGGGAGAATTTAATGCGTATTCTACTTTGATTACTTCATCGGCCCTTTTATTCTATTCATTAGGTATTCCAGCCTATGCCGCGGTAAAGATTCTGACATCATGTTTCTATGCTTTAAAAGATACCAAAACGCCGGTTAAATCTGCGGCAGTCGCACTTATTGTAAATACGGTATTTAATCTTATTTTAATTTGGCATTTAAAAATCGGGGGATTAGCCCTGGCTAGTTCTATAGCTTCGTTTGTCAATGCCTTTATCCTCTATCGTTTACTAAGGAAGAAAATTGGTAAACTTTTTAGCGGTGAAATACTTAGCACGATTATGCGCATAATTGCGGCTTCCGGACTTATGGGTGTATTTATGTTTTTTTTAAGAAGCAATCTTACCGGTTTATCTGAAAATATCGCTTTAATTCTTACTATTGTTCTATCCGTCCCTTCCTTTTTTATATTTTGTCTTTTGTTTGGGGTAGACGAGATAAAAAGCATATGGCGAATAAGAAAAAATTGAGCTTAAATTTAAAAGATTTTCCGGATAATCCCGGCGTATATCTTATGAAAGATAGTGCAGGGAAGATTGTTTATATTGGCAAAGCAACATCGTTAAAAAAGCGAGTTGCTTCATATTTTACTAAACAACATATATCTATCAAGCAAGAAGTAATGCTTGAGAAAGTAGCAAATATTGAGTATATATTGACGAGGAATGAAGTCGAAGCTTTAATCTTAGAATCCGCACTTATTAAAAAAAATAAACCTAAATATAATGTTTCTTTAAAAGATGATAAGAATTATCCTTTAATTAAAGTTACGAAGAATGAAGATTTCCCGCGTTTAATCATCGCCCGAAGGAAAATAAATAATCGCGCGGCTTACTTTGGTCCGTACACAAATGCAAAGTTATTAAGGAGCGCTCTAAAAACTTTAAGAATGGTGTTTCCTTATCGTTCCTGTAGGAGTCTTCGAAAGAGCGCGTGTCTGGATTATGATTTAGGGCTTTGTCCCGCTCCTTGCGTAGGAAAGATTACAAAAAAAGAATATAAGGAAAATATTGATAACCTTTGCCTCTTTTTAGAAGGTAAAAATGCTTTACTGCTAAAGCAGATATCTAAAAGGATGTCCGTTTATGCGAAAAAGCGTAATTTTGAAAAAGCAAAACAAATGCGCGATAAAATTTCTGCTTTAAGTAGTATTTTAGGAACGCGTCCTTTTAGCTTGGGGAATTTAGAATCAGAGGAATTAAAGAATATTTTGCATATTAAAAAAGATATAGAACGCATTGAGGCATTTGATATTTCAAGCATATCGGGTAATATCGTTGTAGGGGCGATGGTGAGTTTCTTAAAAGGCAGGCCGGATAAAACCAATTACCGTAAGTTTAAAATAAAATCAGAAAAATTAGATGATTGCGCGAGCATTGCCGAGATTATCAGGCGAAGATATAGGCGAGTGGTATCAAAAGAAGTGCCGGCCCCGGATTTAATTATTATTGACGGGGGAAAGGGGCAACTTAATTCTGCTAAGAGGGAGTTAGCAGCCTTAAGACTTAGAATCCCCGTTATCTCTATCGCAAAGAAAGAAGAGCAGATATACAAGCCTAATCAAACAGCCCCCCTAAAACTAAAAATAGATTCTATGGCGTTAACCTTGGTCAGGCGAATAAGAGACGAGGCGCATAGATTCGCTATCAGTTATCATCGTTTACTAAGAAAGAAAAAGACGATAAAGTAGCTTTTAAATAGAGAGAAGGATTAGATGGTGAAAAAGATAACTCTTTTCCAGCAAAAGGTATTTAAAGCGGTGCTTACGATTCCTTTAGGAGAAGTGCGTACTTATAAATGGGTAGCCAAAAAAATAGGTAAACCCAATGCCGTCCGAGCAGTAGGCCAGGCATTGAATAGAAACCCTTACACCATAATTATTCCTTGTCATCGGGTAGTTGCATCAAGCGGTGCGATAGGGGGGTATTCTTTGGGAGTGTTTAAGAAAAAAAGGCTACTAAATTTAGAGAAAAGGATATATCATAGTTTGAAAATTAAATCTAGGCAAAAGAAGCATTTTGTCTATTTGTAGGATATGGGGGGCATTCGTATTGTCTTAATTGCTCTAAAGCCTCTAACCTTTCGAGGTAAGTTTTGTTTTTCCAGTAATCTCGGGTATCGTTATCGCGCATAGAAGTTATTTTAAACACTTTTTATCCATATTTAATTATTTTCTCCTTCTAACATTTGAGCTCATCCCCTAACGGGGACTTAATCCCTGAAATTGCATTGGCAATTTCAGGGGGCCTGCTTGGTAGCTGACGTCCTGAGCGAAGGCGGAAAGGCGCGGAAAAAGGTCAGCTGGATTGTTTTGTTAGAACAGTGTATTTTAATTATGAGCAATTCTATGAAGTAACTCTGAGATAAATGTTTGATAACGTATGCCGAAATGCTCTGCCTTTTTCTTAAGGAGTTTGAGATCTTCACTATTTATGCGTATGTTGAGAACAGAATTTTTCTTGCGTGACGCTATGGCTTGCGCAATCTTATTGAAATCAGCTTTATCAATATCAACATACTTACCTTGAATTAAGGCATTTTCAATTTCTTTTTCATTTTTTGTTAATTTAAGTCTTCTCATAATTTATCCTCCTTGTGCATTTTTGTATATTTTCGGGATGGAAAATAGTGTTTTTAAAAATTTATCTCCATTTTCCTCAACTATATAGGGTACAACCCAAATATATCTTTTATATCTGAAAAGCATAATATTTTGATTAGCTTTTTTAGGATGCTTTTTTATTGCAATTAGCTTACCTTGAAGTATATTCTCAAATGATACGCCTCTAGTTTTCTTAAGCCTATTATTTTTTAGTAGATTCCAGCGGATATCATGTATATCAGACATGCGTAATTATAACATAATACACTTGTATATACAAGTGTATTATGTAAATATATTTTGGTTCTAACGTTTGAGCTTAGGCAAAGGAAGTCAACGCCTGCCTGTCCGCCATGCTTTGTGGCGGAAAAGGCGGCGGGTAACAGTTAGGTGCAGTGCGTTGTTAGGTGGTATTATTCAGTAATAGATTCTATGTCAGCTAAATCTTTATGTCGTCCAAGGGATTTCTTGTTAGCAATTAGTTCATTTTTTCCAATAAAATAGGTGGGAATATCTCCGTACTTATCCTTGATGCGATGAGCTGAAATTTGTTTCCAAGTTACTCCTGTAAGAGAGGTAAGAATATCTATGCGAATGGGAGGTATGCCTAATTGTATAACCTTTTCTTTAGAAGAGAAATCTTTAATAGTAAGCTCTAAGGATTCAAATCCAAATTCCTTTATTGACTCAATAATTTTTTTTGCATTATTTGAATCAGGTTTAACTAATATATCCAAATCTCCAGTATATCGCGGACAACCGTGAAACGCTAAAGCATATGCTCCAACTATTGCGTATTCAACATTATTTTTGTTGAATAACTTTAATAGTTCTTTGAAATCTTGTTGCATTTCCATTTAATTGCTCCCTTAGTATTTCTACGGCCTCAATACGTTTTTTGGGAGATCTTGAAAGCCAAAACGCAAGATTGCCCCCTTTTTCTCTTAAATTAAGTATTTTCACAATTTTCTTTATCATACCTTTATTATATCAAAAATGCTTATTAATTTCTATTTATTATTATACCTAACGTTTGAGTTCACCTGCATTTTGGAGCGCAGCGGAAAAATGTCAGGTGCAACGATTTGTTAGCAGAAATATCCTATCCCAACAATTTCTGCCCAATCATTCCAATAAGAAAACCAAAGTTTACACCAAGTGCAGGAAACCAACTTTTCTGCAGTTTAGACATTGGTGCAATATCCTGAAATATTAAGTAAAGCATGCCCCCACCGGAAATCAGCATCAATGATGCTGTAAGTTGCGGCATATTACTCAGAAAAAAATATCCTAAAATGGCGGCGAGGACTCCTGAAAAACTCAGAAAAAATAAGATGAGCAAGCATTTTTTTGGAGTATATCCACTGTTGCGCAAATCCAAATATGAATTAAATGATTCCGGCAAGTTTTGAAGGCCGATAAAGATTGCTAGCAACAACCCCAAATTATGGTCAGTAGCGAATACTGCGCCTAATGCAATTGCTTCCGGAACAAAATCCATCAACATTGCCAATAGTTGAGAAAGTGTTCCGCCTTTTTTCTCTATGTATCTGTCTAAAAAGAAGAAAATAATTGCTCCCGTTAAGAATAGTATTGCCATTGGCGCAAGAGACAATGTGTTCATACCTTGCGGTATTAGAACGAATGCGACAGCAGCAATTATTATTCCTCCGCCGAATGCAACTGATGTATGAATGATTTCTTCCTTTACAAGCCCTTCTCGAAAATATCTTTCAAATAATTTCGAAAGGAATCCCCCAAGGAATACAGTGACTCCAGAAAAAGAGGAGTAGAGTATTATTTTAAATAAATCTTCCATTTATTCTCCTGCTAACACAAAAATCAGCGGCTGTTATCCCGACGCCGAAGGCGGCGGGTAACAGTCCGCTGGATTGCTTTGTTAGAATATTTTAATATTTTTCTTTAATGTCATAAACTTTATTTTTTGGGCTTATCTCATGAGTGTCAAGATCAACAATAAATTTATCACCCACTTCATTAACTATTGTCAGTTTTTTATCTTTTATCTCCAGTGATACAATGAAAATATCTTGCACATCAGATTCTAGTTCTTTACTATATTTGATTCCATATATTTTTAATTCCCATAATAATTCATCTTTTTCAGCGTCCCAAGCCTCAATATATCCACCGTTTTGCTCTCTATCTTTATAAAATCCCCAATGAGGGGCAATATATTTCACACCATCATGGATTACAGGTTTTACTTCTTCTGGCGGTAGTCTACTTGCTTGTGCTAAAAAGAAGGGTAAGGTACACAGTAATATAAGGATAGATATAATTTTGCTTTTCATAATTTTTTAATATTTATTGATTCTAACATTCAAACTCACCTGCTGGTGCACGCGGTGCGAAGCGCCGCGGGTAACAGTCAGGTGCAGTGCGTTGTTAGAAGTTTTATTTATTTTTCATTTCAAGAAAGTCTTTATTGATAATTCTCTTTTGTTCTTCTTCAGATTTTCTCATAAAGATTATGCTTTTTTCTAGTGTTTCTTCATTTACACCCTTAAGCATTGACTTCACCAAAAATAAAGCGTCGTTTAACCTAATCGTTTTATTTTTGAAATCAGCATAAATTTTATCTAGGCCTTCAACAAGTTGACGATATGGAATGTCAAAATAATTATAATTTTCTTCATAGTATCCTTTTGTTTCTTTACCATACGCTGCAAGATATTTATTTTCTTCTGTTTTTTCCATGTCATGTAATCCAATCAAAACATCCATTTGATGTCTAATTTCTAAATTAAGCTGCGATATTCCTTCTATGTACGCTGCAACATATACATTTTTCTCTTTAGGGGTAAGAGTTTTCCAAAAATAACCATCGATTTTATTTTCACCAGCCCAAGTTATATTAGAAGCAATAACTAGGCAGAAAAGCATAAGAAAGCATTTGAATTTCATAAATACCTCCGATTCTCATATTCTATAAGAGGCCTTCTTTTTTTAGGAAGCCATCTATTTGTTTTTGTGTCAACTTTTCTCCTTGGAGAAGTCCTATAAGTTTTTTTAATTTTATCTCTTTATTTTCTCGTGCGTCGCTTGTAGTCGAGTCATTAATATCAGAAGCGGCTTTATCGGCTTCTTCCCAACAGCATAATTTGTCATATTTATCTCTTGCATTCTTAGCATCTTCTAAAGCCTTTTCTAATTCTTGATTCATGATTATTTCTCCCATTTTTTTCTTCTAACAATTAATATATAGATTATACTTTTTGTCTGCTGCTTTTTAGAATAGCAGGTTGTCTGTTCACAGTATGCCATATTTAAAGTTGCTTGTCAAAGAAAAGCCTTGATTAAGTCTATAGTTTATTTATAATAGCAGATAATGCGTATTACGTATAATATGGGGGTTTTGGCAATGTATGAGGTTATTATTTATGGATAGTGGAATTTTGCCTGATTTTCAGCAATTTTTAATATCTAAAGGGCTTGTGCCGGCGAAGGTTGCCCCTTTTTATGCTCATTGGGTGAGTCAGTTTTTAAAATTCGCGAATACTAATAAAGAGAACGAGTTAAAAGTGCAGGTTAAGAGATTCTTAAGAGAACTCGAGATGTCCAAAGCTTTTGATTGGCAGATAAAACAGGCTGAAGGCGCGATTAAATTATATTTGGCTAATTTTAACAATATCCGCGGATTTTTACAAAGTTCTTCTTCAGAGAGAAGAGATGCAGATTATAACGATATTATAAAAAAGCTGCGTAATGCTATCAGGCTGAAGCATTTTTCCTATAGTACTGAGCGCGCGTATCTTGACTGGGCAAGGCGCTTTTTTGATTATTTTAAAAATATAAAAAATAAAAATATCACTCAAGACGCGCTTAACTCTATTAATGTAAGAGATTTCCTTACCTATCTCGCGGTTAACAGACGTGTTGCTTCATCTACACAGAATCAGGCCTTCAACGCGCTTTTGTTTTTATTTCGCGATGTGCTTAAGATTGAACTCAAAGATTTAGATAAAACAGTCAGGGCTAAACGCGGGCCTAAATTGCCGGTAGTATTGACTGTTGAGGAGATTCAGGAGATTTTTAAACATATCCGGGATGAAAACTTACTTATGACACAGTTGCTCTATGGCGCGGGATTGCGGCTTATGGAGCTTGCGCGGTTAAGAGTGCAGGATATTGATTTTGGTTTAAATGCCATATTTGTAAGAGGCGGCAAGCAAGATAAAGATAGAAGAACAATATTACCCGAATATATTAAAACTGATTTAAAATTACATTTAGAGAAAGTAAAGGCAGCGCATGATAAAGATATAAAATTAGGATATGGAGAAGTGCATTTGCCGCAAGCGCTTGCGCGTAAATACCCCAAGGCCGCGGGAGATTGGTGCTGGCAGTATGTATTTCCTTCGTCTAGGCTTTCGGTTGACCCCAGGGGCGGAAAAATCAGACGCCATCATATAAGCCCAAACGCAATACAAAAAACTATGCAAAGGGGAGTAAGAAAAGTAGGTATTGCCAAACACGCGACTGTGCATACCTTGCGGCACAGTTTTGCCACGCATCTTTTAATGAATGGCGTGAATATCAGAGAGGTGCAGGAGCTTTTAGGGCATAAAAACGTAGAGACTACAATGATTTATACTCATGTGTTAAGAGATATATCAAATGCTCCCAAGAGTCCGTTGGATAATCTTTATTCTACCTGAGATGAAAAAAAGGCTACTAAATTTAGAGAAAAAGATATATAATAGTTTGAAAATTAAATCCAGCTAAGTAGAGATATTTTATCTATTTATAAAATATAAGGGGGTTAGAAATTGAAAATTAAAGATTATCTTAAATTAATGCCAGAGAGAAAAGCTTCTGATTTATTCCTTAAGGTGGGAGCTCCGGCGTATTTAAGGGAAGCAAGCGGCCTTGTAGCTGTATCTGATGAGCGCATAACTTTGCAACAGTTAAACAGTATGATAGCTGAGTTTGCGGATGAGCGCCTGATAAAACTTCTAAAAGAAAGTTTTGATGTTGATTTTGGCTTTGGCATAAAGGAGCTGGGGAGATTCAGGGTAAGTCTTTTCTTCCAGCGCAATGAACCCATGGTTGTAATCCGTCATATAAGGAGCATACTGCCGAGTTTTAGGGAGTTGAATCTTCCGGCAGAATTATTAGAATCAGTTTGTAAAGAAGTGCGCGGATTAGTATTTTTAACCGGGACTGCCGGATCGGGAAAATCAACGACAATCGCCGCTATGATTGAGCATATAAATAATACATCTAATCGCCATATATTAAGTCTCGAAGATCCGATAGAATACGTTTTTACTGATAAAAAATCTATTATTAGCCAGCGTGAATTAGACGTGGATGTTAAAGATTATCCTACGGCACTTAGGCAGGCAACATTACAGAGTGTAGATGTAATTTATATTTCAACAATAAAAGATTTAGCAACCATGCAGGCAGCGATTACGGCAGCGGAGATGGGCATGCTTGTATTTTGTACAATCCATTCAGTGAATGCTTATCAGACTGTTGAGCGCGTAATTAACTTATTTCCGCCGTATCAACACAAGGAAGTAAGGGCTCAATTGGCTTTATTGTTACGCGCTGTTATTTCTTTGAGACTGCTTCCGGTCAAGGACGGGATAGGTAAGATTCCTGCCTATGAGACAATGCTTACCACTCCCACAATATCCAGAATATTGCGTGAAGGAAACACCTGGGAGCTTCTGCATTTTATTGAGCAGGGAGCATTGTTTGGTATGCAGAGTTTTAAGCAATCTTTAGTACGTTTAATAAAAGAAGGAAAGATAGATGTAGAACATGCGGTTAATTTCGCGGATTCTAAGGATGAATTAGATTTAGAGTTAAAGGGTATAAAACGAATAGCGGAATAGATTAGGAGACTTAGGGAATGATGGAAGAATTAAAAAAGAAACTTTTTGAAAATGAGGTTCGTCTTAATAATCTACGGGGGTATCTTTGACGTAGAAAATAAGCAAAAGCGTATAGAAGAATTGCAAGTTAAGATGTCTTCTGCGGGTTTCTGGAGCGATCTTTCTTCTGCCAACAAAATAGTTTTAGAACTAAAAGATCTAAAAAATACTACGATCCTTTGGCAGGAACTAAATACAAAATATAGCGAATTAAAAGAATTAACTTCTTTAGATAGCGATGATGAAGCTTTTGTCGTTGAGATAGAGAGTGAGTTTAAAAAGTTTGCGAGCGGTATTTCTAAGCTGGAATTTAAGACCCTGCTTTGCGGCGAACTGGATAAAAATAGCGCGATATTGAGTATTAATGCCGGAGCCGGAGGTACTGAGGCCTGCGATTGGACCGATATGCTCTTTCGGATGTATACGCGTTGGGCAGAGATAAAGGGTTATACTTCGCGCGTAATTGATATCTTACCCGGCGAAGAAGCGGGCATTAAAAATGTAACAGTTTTGATAGAGGGAAGTTATGTCTATGGTTATCTTAAGGCTGAGAGAGGCGTACATAGACTAGTGAGGATTTCACCTTTTGATTCTAATAAAAGAAGGCATACCTCTTTTGCTTCTGTTAGTGTTATAGCGCAGGTAACGGATGATATAGACGTAGATATTAAACCTACGGATATAAAGATTGACGTTTATCATTCAAAAGGTGCCGGAGGCCAAAGTGTTAATACTACAGATTCGGCGGTGCGCATCACTCATTTATCCAGCGGCATAATTGTGCAATGTCAAAATGAGCGCTCGCAATACCAGAATAAACAAGTGGCCCTTAATATACTAAAAGCCCGTCTTTATGAAAAAAAGAGAATCCAGCAGGAAGAAAAATTAGACAAGCTTTACGGGCAGAAAAAAAAGATTGAATGGGGTTCGCAGATTCGCTCTTATGTAATGCATCCCTATAGCATGGTTAAAGATCACCGGAGCAATTATGAAACAGGTAATGTTAATGCGGTAATGGATGGTAAAATTGATAGTTTTATTGAAGCGTATTTAAAATGGAGTAGTAGTATAAAGAATGATTAAATTTATTACACGTAAAATTTTAGGTAGTCAAAACGAACGGCAAATAAAGAAGCTTGCGCCTTTAGCGGAGACGGTAAATAGCCTTGAGGCAGAGATAAGTAAACTTTCAGATGATGCGCTGCGTTTAAAAACAGATGAATTTAGAGCGAAGATTGAAAGCCAAAGACGTAAAATTAAAAATGAAAATAGCGGATTAGAGCAGGATAATTTAGAGGAACTTATAAAAAAAGCGGAGCAAAAAGTATTAAATGAAATATTGCCTGAGGCTTTTGCGGTTGTGCGTCAAACAGGGATACGTACGATAGGAATGCGTCATTTCGATGTGCAGCTTATAGGTGGTCTGGCATTGCACCAGGGGAAGGTTACGGAGATGGCTACAGGTGAAGGAAAAACTCTGGCTGCGACATTAGCCGCTTATTTAAATGCTCTATTAGGAAAAGGAGTTCATATTGTAACTGTTAATGATTATTTGGCCAAGAGGGATAGAGATTGGATGGGGCCGATTTATGAATTTTTAGGGTTAACTTGTGGAGCCATCCAACATAATATGTCTCCGGCATCTCGTAGGCAAGAGTATGCAAAAGACATCACCTATGGAACGAATAATGAGTTTGGTTTTGATTATTTGCGGGACAATATGGTTGTTAGATATGAAGATATGGTGCATAGGCCGTTTTATTACGCGATAGTAGATGAGGTGGATTCAATTCTAATAGATGAGGCGCGTACGCCTCTGATTATCTCGGGTCCGGCGGAGGCATCGACAGAAAAATACGATATTATCAATAGGATTATCCCTAAGTTAAAAGGAAGAATTATATTAGAGAAAGATCAGATAGACGCGAAATATAAAGGTATAGATTTTTCCGTTGGGTATGATTATATAGTAGATGAGAAGGCTCATACGGCGCATCTGACCGACGAAGGAGAAACCAAGGCTTGTTCGCTTCTGGGTATAGCCAACCTTCATGAGATAGATACGATGGAATACAGGCACCATATTATTCAGGCTTTACGGGCCCATAATTTATATAAGGGTGACGTAGATTACGTTGTTAAAGACGGTAAAGTCATAATAGTAGATGAATTTACCGGTAGGATGATGCCGGGACGACGCTGGTCAGACGGCCTGCATCAGGCAATAGAGACAAAAGAAGGATTAAAGGTTGAACGCGAAAATCAGACACTTGCGACCGTTACCCTGCAGAATTATTTTCGTATGTATCAGAAATTAGCAGGAATGACCGGAACTGCTATGACTGAGGCCAACGAGTTCAAGACAATATATAAACTGGAGTCATTAAGTATTCCTACTAATAAGCCGTTAATACGCACGAATTACCCTGATTGTATTTATAAAACAGAGAAAGCAAAGTTTAATGCGGTAGTTGATGAGATCTCTGAATGTCATGAAGAAGGCAGGCCGGTTTTAGTGGGAACAATTTCTATTGATAACTCTGAAAAATTGTCCACGCTTCTTAAAAGAAAAGGTATTGAACATAACGTATTAAACGCGAAATACCATGAGCTAGAGGCTAGTATAGTATCTCAGGCAGGGCATTTTAAGGCTGTGACTATTGCGACCAATATGGCCGGACGCGGCACAGATATATTATTAGGGGGAAATCCTGAATTTATGGCCAAGAGGTTGGCAGCAAAGATGAAACAGGAAAACAAAGACTTGGATCCGGAGAAGGAATATAAACAACTGTTTGATAAATATAAAGAGCAGGCAAAAGAGGAACATAAAAAAGTTATAGATTTAGGCGGATTACATATTATAGGTACAGAAAGACATGAGTCGCGTAGAATAGATAATCAGTTAAGAGGGCGTTCCGGCAGGCAGGGCGATCCCGGATCATCACGGTTTTTTGTTTCTCTGGAAGATGACTTAATGCGTTTGTTTGGTTCAGAGAGAATAGCTTTTATTATGGAGAAGTTGGGTATTCCCGAAGATCAGGCTATTGAGCATCCGTGGATAAGCCGTTCTATTGAAACAGCTCAGAGAAGGGTGGAAAATCATAATTTTGAAATAAGAAAACAACTCTTGGAATACGACAATGTGATGAATAAGCAAAGAGAAGTTATTTATTCCCGTAGGAGGGATGTTTTAGAAGGTAAAGATGTAAAGGAGGAATTATTTGATTATATTTCCGAGATGCTTGATGAAGCTCTTGTGCAATATTTACCTAAAGATATAACTGAGGATTTGGATTTATCCGCGTTGCTTGATTGGTTAGGGGCAATGTTTGGTTTATCAATCAAGAAGGAGCTATTAGATTTAGAGAAGAAAAATAATGAAGAGATTAAGGAAATACTCCTCGAAAGAATTACTCTGATCTTTAAGGCTAAGCAGGAAGTAGTAGGTAGTGATCAGGTAGATGATATTTTCCGGATGGTGAGCTTGCAAATAATTGATGGTAAATGGAAGGATCATCTTTATTCAATGGATAGTTTAAGAGAGGGGATAAGTTTAAGGGCTTATGGGAATCGTGATCCGTTGGTGGAGTATCAAAACGAAGCCTATGTTTTATTTGGTTCAATGATTAACGCAATCCGGGATGAGATTGTAGAGTCAGCATTTAAGGTTCAGGTTGTTCCCCTGAAGGAACTTAGGGGTGTATTTAATTCTATACCGCAGGAGTTCTCACACCCTGAGATGGATAAATTTGAAAAACCTAAAGAAGAAGCTAGTATTTCCGGCCCGACGCCTTTTTCTCCGCGTATGTCCATTACTTCTCCTCCGCCGTCTGCAAGTATTGCTGGTGATAAAGTTGGCCGCAATCAGCCCTGTCCTTGCGGTAGCGGGAAAAAATACAAGAAATGCTGCGGAAAATAATTCAGTTTATAGTCTCTCACCCGGAATCTATCATACAGAAATTATGCCTGTGCGTGTTCTCTGCGGTTTTACTTATCTTACCATTTTTTAATTCCAATCTTTGGATTTTTGCCTGGTTTGGCCTTGTACCTTTATTTTATGTTTTAAAAAATCAATCTGGCAGTAAAGCATTTTTATTTTCTTTTATTTGCGGATTTATTTTTTGGCTGGGGACAATTTACTGGCTTATCCATGTTACCTTGCCCGGTATGGTTATTTTATCGTTATACCTGGCATTATATTTTGCGATTTTCGGATTATTTTTTTCAAAAACCAGAAGTTTTATTATTATTCCTTCTGTTTGGGTGGTTCTTGAGTATCTGCGCAGTCATTTACTTACCGGTTTTCCCTGGGCGCTATTAGGTTATTCTCAGTTTCAAAATTTAAAAGTTATACAGATTGCCGATATAACAGGAGCCTACGGAGTATCGTTTTTTGTGGTATTGGTAAATTTGGGAATTTATTTGGTTCTTAGCCGTCAATTACCACTGGCTACAAATAAGAAAAAATATTTATTGATTTTATTGTGCGTATGTTTTGTTTTAGGTTATGGCTTTTATAAGTTGAGATTATCGGCCAGGTTTGATTTGGCCGCATGCGCAGAGTATAAGCCAGAAGGCAATGGTTTGGCAACCTATAGCCAAAGCCATAAACCGGCGGCTGTCAAGGTATCCATAGTTCAACCCAACATTCCTCAAGGCCTAAAGTGGAATCCGAGAGAAAAGGATAAAATACTTGCAAAATACTTCTTATTAACTCAAGAAGCATTAATAGATAATCCTGATCTTATTATTTGGCCGGAGACAGCCTTACAGGATTATTTAACCATAGCAAAAACAGAATATTCTGAAATAGACTATCTTAAGAATTTTATCAAGCAAATAAATGTTCCTATTTTAATAGGTATGATAACTCATTGGACCGGAAACGAGGCGGGAGCTGATTCTTATTATAACAGTGCCGTGTTATTTTCTAAGGATGGGGAAATAATAAATAGCTATGATAAATTACATCTCGTTCCTTTCGGAGAATATATTCCTTTAAGGAGAACACTTTCTTTCTTAGAGGATATCGTGCCAATCTCTGATTTTAGCCGAGGAGAGGATTATACGCTGTTTTCATTAAAAAAGGCCCCCTTAAGAGAGAATGGAAAATCAAAAATAAAATTCGGCACACTTATTTGCTTTGAAGATTTATTTTCTAATCTTTCAAGGAATTTTGTAAGAGAGGGAGCAGATATTCTTGTTAATATCACTAATGATGCCTGGTTTATGGATACAAGCGAGCCTCATCAGCATCTCGCAGCTTCTGTGTTTCGCGCTATAGAGAATAGGGTCAGCCTTCTGCGTTCGGCAAATACCGGTGTTTCTTGTTTCATAACTCCTGCGGGAGCAATAAAATCCAGAGTCAGCGATAAGAAAGGAAAGGATACCTTTGTTGCGGGACATAGAACAGAGTTTGTTTATAAAAAGACTAATAATTCAATCTATACTAAATATGGCGATGTATTCGCCTTGTTCTGTTTTGTTTTTACGGGAGTCGGGATAATTTTAAGATTGAAATATGGCAGGGGCAGGAAGTCTTGCGCCTAATATAAGACTTGTGCTTCTTCGGTATCTTTCTTATAATATCTTTTATGCTTTATTTTCTGAGAATCTTTCAGTCTTAGGTTGATTAACTTATCATATGTCCCGTTTTGTATGAAGTATTAAAATTATCTTCGACAATTTTAATACACTCAACGGAATCAATTCGACCAGATAACTTACTTACACTTTCGTGTTCGTAAGCTATGGTCTCTTTGAGGTGAGTAATGTTGGAATTTAAAAGCGTAAAAATAAAAAAAAGTGATGATTTAAATTTTATTTTAGGTCAGGCGCACTTTATTAAGACAGTTGAAGATATATATGAAGTTTTAGTAACTAAAGTCCCGGGTATAAAATTTGGCATGAGCTTTTGCGAGGCTTCAGGAAAATGTCTTATACGTTCTGAGGGTACAGATGAGGAGCTAAAGAGACTGGCAATTGAAAACGCAAAGGCAATAGGCGCGGGGCATAGCTTTATTATATTTTTAAAGGATTGCTATCCGATTAATGTGTTAAACGCGATAAAGAATATAGAGGAAGTTTGTTCTATATATTGCGCGAGCGCGAATCCCACAGAGGTTATAATAGCAGAAACAGAGCAGGGAAGGGGAATAATGGGAGTCATAGACGGCTTTTCACCACGGGGTGAAGAAAAAGAAAAAGATGTTGTATGGCGCAAAGATTTATTGCGCAAGATAGGCTATAAATTATAATGAACATAAAACAAATAAATAGGCAGATTAAACGCAGCATCGGACTTTATTGCACGAAATGTGTTTTTACTCTTTTGCGTGTTTTACCAAGGTGGTGCGTATATATTTTTGCTGAATCTACAGCTAGAATTGGTTATTATATTGCCGTAAGACATCGTCGTATTGCTCAGGAAAGTCTACGTATTGCTTTTGAAGGCAAAAAAACCGAAAAAGAAATAAAGGCTATAATAATAGGTTGTTTTTCTGCTATGGTAAAAGGAATGCTTGAGGTATTTGCTTCTATGGGCAATCCTAAGATCTTAGATAAAATGGTAGCTGTAGAAGGAAGAGAGAATCTAGATAAGGCGCTAGCTAAAGGAAAAGGGGTTATTCTTGTAAGCGCGCATTTTGGCAATTTTCCGCTCCTTTTAACTAAGCTTGCAATTTTAGGCTATAAAGTTAATGTCGTTGTACGAAAAATGCGCGATGAGAAGGCGGATGAATATTTTCGTATAAAAAGAGACGCCTTAGGTGTAAAATCTATTTATAGTCATCCACGTAATACCTGTGTGCAGAATAGTATTGATGCCTTAAGAAAAAATGAACTGGTATTTATGTTGATGGACCAGAATTTCGGCACAGGGGGCGTATTTGTAGATTTTTTTGGTAGGAAGGCAGCTACTGCTACGGGCCCGGTAGTTTTTGCCTTAAGGACTGAAGCAATTATTTTACCTGTTTTTATTATAGGAGGGGGAAATAATACGCACCGGCTTATAATTGAGAAAGAATTAGAATTGAGGCATGATTCTGATAGACAACTCGTAATCCAGAATGGTGTTGCCGATATTACCAAGATAATTGAGAAATACATAAGGCAGTATCCTGCGGAATGGGGTTGGATTCATCGCAGGTGGAAAACCCAACCCAAAAAGACAAAGGAGGATAGTGATGATAAAAAGAATTAATCGTCTGATTGTCTTGATTCTACCACTAGCGTATCATTTTGGTAAGCGATCCAACGTTCTTGTATTAAATGCGGTTATTTTAGCAGGGGTTTTGAGTATCGTTTACTTAAAGCATCATTCTGATGTTAAATTGAAGCCTAAGTTTTTAAACGAGATTTTCGCTCCTGAGTTAAAATTTCTATTTTTATGCGGTGTGTGTTTTTTAAGCATATTATTTTTTAATAAGATTGTTGCTATGAATGTGATGTTATTTGTTATTCTAGGTAACACATTGGCTGATGTAGCAAAAGAGCGTTATGGAAGAGTTGGTGAACTGGTAGTTTTTTTATACGTAGGCCTTTCCTGTAGCCTTTTTATTCTATTCTTTCCTTTTGTCCTTGACTGGCGCGTTGCTTTATTTGGTTGTTTTGCGGGGGCAATTATTCGAACGATTAACCTTCCTGTCAATACAGACATATCCGTTGGCTTTGTATCAGGGATAGTGATGAGTTTATTATTAATCCCGGCATTTATATAATAAGTTATTATGCGAAAGATAATAATTATTATTGTTGTTATATTGTTGAGTCCCCGTGCTCTATCCGCTACGCTTACAATGAGGCAACTTAATAAGGGATTGCGGGATTTAGATATTTCAGCAATAGCCGTATCTTATAAAAATCCGAATTTAGTATACATATCTTCAAATAGAGCAATTTATAGGACAGAGGACGCAGGAAAAAGCTGGAAAGTGGCTCTTGGCTTAAGAGGGGTAAGTAAAAAAGTAAATTTTCTTAGCTTTGATCGTGAAGATCCAAGCATAATATATGCGGCGTCTCAAGACGGTTTATTTCGAATAAAGGATTTTAATTCTAATGTGTGGGAAAAAGTATTTTCGGGGATTGGGGAACTTCAAAAGAATTGTACTGTTATTTTGGCCGAAGGTAACCTAGTTTTTTTAGGGACTAAGGCAGGGTTATTTATTAGCCGGGATAGAGGCAAAAATTGGTATAGAGTTAAAGGTTCCTTGGGGAATCTTTCTATCGCATCTATTGATAAGAGTAGTACTGATGTCTTTGTTGCGGCTGAGGGTAGTTTATTTGCTAGTCATGATTTAAATGCCGAATGGAAGAAAGTATTTGGCATGAGGTTGGCGCAGGAGAATAGCGATATTGAAGATATTGATTTTGCATCAGAAGAAAGTTTAGAGGATACAGAAATATCCGGTTATGTGTTTGTAGATAGTGAGGATGTTGTTTATGAGAAAATATATTTTAGTAGTAAATCCGGCATATTTGTAAGTTTAGATAAGGGCGTTTCTTTTAAGTCTGTTTCTTCGGTTGGTTTAACCGGGAGTAGCATTAGAAATATGGTAGCTGATTCCGGAGATTTATATCTTAGCAGTAAAAAAGGTGTTTTTGTTTTAAGAAAAGAGAGAAAAGCCTGGGAAAGTATTTATCAAGGGCTTATTAGTCAGGATATTCGATTTATCGCGCTTGATTCATTTGGTAGGATGTGGTTAGCGAGCGATAATGGTGTCTCGCGCAGCAGGGGAACTGAGGTTAGCAAAACTGCAAGTCTCGCGAGGTTAGAGAATTGGGAGCTGTATTTTAAAGATGAGCCAACAGTAGGTCAGATACGATTGGCAGCTATTAAATATGCCGAAGTAATAAGCCCTAAAAAAATTAACAATTTAAGAAAAGGGGCAAGACTTAAAACACTATTACCTGATTTTGACCTTGATTACGGAAAAACTATTAACTACGACAGCGGTTCCGATAAGTATTATATAGGGCCGCGTGATTGGAGCGTTGGTTTATCCTGGGACTTGGGCGATTTGGTTTGGAGCGATCAACAAAGATTGATTGATTCGCAGACTCGTCTAATGGTACAATTAAGAGAAGATATATTAACAGAAGTAATCCGGCTTTATTTTGAAAGAAGAAGGCTGCAGACCGATATTTTCGTGTCCCCTCCAGAGGATTTGAATGTAAAGATAGAAAGTGAATTAAGGCTCCAGGAATTAACAGCCCGAATCGATGGTTTAACCGGAGGGTATCTATCTAAACAGTTGGGGTTAGAGTAAAATTATAAAAGTTAAGCTTTCTATATTAATAATTTGTATCGTAGAAAGATAAGTTGATTGGAGTAAGTTATGAAGGTAAGAGAGGTGATGCAAAAAGATGTGAAAAGCTTATTGCCTGATATGCCTGTAAAAGACGCTTTAGACTTTATTTTCAAGATGCGGATAAGCGGTTTGCCCGTTATTGATAAAGACGGCAACTTGTTGGGAAGTTTTACGGAGAAAAACGTATTAAAGATTATTCTACCGAGTTATCTTAGTCAGGTAGGTAGGTTTGTTTATGAAGATAATCCTAAGAATATAAAAAATAAATTTGCTAAGTTATCAGAATTAAAGATTATTGATGTTATGAGTAAAGGTGCTTATATAATAAATGATGACGCGTCTTTAAGTGAGGCAGCGCGGATTATGCTTGTTAAGGATATTCGTAGAATACCGGTTTTAGATAAGGGTGAAAAAATAGTAGGGATAGTATCAAGGTGTGATATATTGAAGGCCCTTAAGAAAATGGCAGAAACCAAATGATTAGAAGGTTTATATTATTATTTATTATTTCTATATCAACGGGCCTGTTGAGTACTACAATAGGTTTTAATTCTCATCAGGCGCTGGCTTTATCTATATTTCTTACCTCTGTTTTAGGGACTTTATTCTTTTGGAGTTTTAGGGTCGCGTTTGTATTTGTGGGCTCAAGCCTTTTATTGCTTACTAATACAATTAATTTTGAAAGCTTTATTAAGGCAGCCTCCTTAGATGTAATTTTGTTTTTGATGGGCATGATGGTTGCGGTAGGATTGCTTAAGGATACGGGTTTGTTTGCCTGGATTGTAGGCCTTATGCTGCGGATTAAGAATCTTACGGCAAATAAATTTTTAATGGCAATTTGCGTTATTTCGGCCCTGCTTTCCGCTATGACCAGTGAAGTTGTCTCAATTATATTTGTCGTGGCCGCGGTTTTAGAGATTTGTGATTATTTTGAGGTAGATCCTGTGCCTTTTATCATAATATCTGTTCTTGCTACTAATATCGGAAGTAGTGCAACGGTATTAGGTAATCCTATCGGTATATTGATTGCCACAAAGGCAGGCCTTACATTTGAAGATTTTATTGTTAAGGCTTTTCCTTTAGCGGTTGTCTGTCTTATCGTGGTTATATTCATAATTAAGATTTGGTACAGAAAAACATTAATTCAGCTGGACGCGAAAATTAAAGATTTCGGCGCGAACGAGATGTTAATTAAATTAATATCCGTCCCCATAGAGAGACAGCTTAAAATAGCTTTGTTTATTTTTGGGACGACTTTATTTTTTATCGCGATGCACCATCGTTTTGAGATCCTACTGGGCCTGGAAGATAATACAATTCTTTTAACTATGCCTTTACTATCTGCCGGGTGTATAATGTTCTGGAAGTGGCGCAAGGCCCGTGAATTCATAGAGAAAGATGTAGAATGGTGGACACTGGTATTTTTCTTATTACTTTTTGCTCAGGCAGGCGCATTGCATTATACCGGGGCAACAAATCTGGTAGCAAAATATTTAGCCGGAATTGCCGGACATAATTCAGTTAGCCTAATTATTTTAATAATTACATCGTCTGCTATTGGTTCAAGTATTCTTGATAACGTGGTATTAGTTGCCGCGTTTATTCCTGTCATCCAGAGTTTCAAGGATATGGGTTTTAATCTTCAGCCTTTCTGGTGGGCCCTTCTTTTTGGCGGGTGTTTTGGGGGTAATATTACACTTGTGGGGTCGACGGCGAATATTGTCGCTTTAGGTATACTGGAAAAAGAAAGAAATATCAAATTAACCTTTTTACGTTGGTTTTGGATAGGGTTGACTGTGGGCATAGTTAGTATTATTATTGCCACAATCGCTTTAATCTTTCTACCGATATATAAATAATGCATAAATTACGCACATATAGATCGGAAGAGCGTCGTGTAGGGAAAGAGTGTAGATCTCGGTGGTCGCTGTATCATTAAAAAAAAAAGCAATAGAAGATAAAATTGCAGATGAAACAAGACGGAT
Organism: uncultured bacterium; assembly: GCA_913009335.1. Lineage (GTDB taxonomy): Bacteria > Omnitrophota > Gorgyraeia > Ghiorseimicrobiales > Ghiorseimicrobiaceae > DRER01. The sequence goes on along the minus strand of CAJVXN010000021.1, from coordinate 2 downwards.
GA
>CAJVXN010000020.1 GCA_913009335.1 uncultured bacterium | reverse complement strand
TTACCAGAAAAAAGGTGATTTACAAAGCTTTTTGTCGTCGAGAAAACGTTCTTTTACCGACGGGAGAAATTGTCAAATATTAACTTTGAGAACAAATAAGAGGAATTAATTTTTCAGCAATCTCATTCTATTTTTTATTTGGATTAAAAACAGGGGGTATATTAATCTTCTGTGTAACTCATGTAAGTATCAATATCTATTAGACCCTTATCACATAAACTCTTAAGGCTATCCTTCATTAAATGCATTCCATACTTTGCTCCAGTTTGCATCATGGATTCAAACTGAGTAAAGTTCATGTCGCGGATACTATGTCTGACAGCATCGGTTACAACTAAAACCTCGGTAACAACAACGCGAGTTGCAGCTTGTTTACCGGGAAGAAGCAACTGGGTAACAGACCCCTGAAAACACCGGGAAAGCTGTTGGGCAATCTGTCTCTGCTGATCTGAAGGAAAAACACTCACTATACGGTCAAAAATCTGCGCTGTATCAGGAGCATGTATAGAAGATAACACTAAATGCCCTGTCTCAGCGGCAATAATTGCTGTTCTAATAGTCTCCTGATCAGACATTTCCCCTACTACGATAACATCCGGATCCTGCCTGAGAGTGCTTTGAAAACCGGCAGCAAAAGAATTCGTATCAATACCCACTTCGCGCTGCTTAATTATACTTTTGTCATTCTTATGTATGTATTCTACGGGCTTCTCCAGCGATATAATTACTGCGTCACGATTTTTGTTTATACGATCTATCATCGCCGATAAAGTCGTAGTCTTGCCCGAATTAGTAGGACCTGCAATAATAATAATTCCTTTTTTAAGATTGGCAAAATCCCCGATCACACTGGGTAAACCTAAGCTCTCCAAAGTATTTCTATCCATCGGAATAATTCTAAAAGTTGCCTCTACATTCCCCATCTGCTGATGAACATTGACACGAAACCGTGACTTACGCCCTGAAGGACTAAAAGCTAAATCAAGTTCTTTAGCCTGCTCAAAAATTGCAATTTGCTCGCGGCTTAAAACACTATATATCATATTCTTTAAATCGCCTCTACCTAACGGCGGCATCTTCATCTGGACAAGACGATTATTCAAACGCATTAAAGGCGCCATGCCACAAGTAAGATGAACATCAGACGCCCCTTTTTCAACAGCAATATCAAGTATTCGAACAATATCAAGGTGCGAAATACGCTTAAGTATTTCTTCTCTATCTTCTTCTTTTATTTCTTTAAACTCAACCCCGATATTATATTGCCTCTTAAACTCTATCTCTTCAACCCGTACGATATTAGACAGTGCCTCAATATTATGACCAACCCCGGGCAGGCTTAAAGTCAACTTTATGCTCGCGTCTATAGGCAAAACTTCATTGCTTTCAAAAAGAACGCCCCCACTGCTTATATCTTTAGTCAATGTAGAGACTACTTCCTTTTTTCGGCCATCATCAAAAACAACCTGATAATTCATAGGCAACTGAGAATAAATTCTGATATCTTTTCGTGCTGCTATGCCTAAATCTTTTTTAGCCTCAGACATTTCTATACCTCCTAATTTACTTCATAACCTCTTTTTAAATTAAGCACTTCCTAATATATAAAAGAATAATAGCAGATTACTACCTATTTTGCAACTCTAAGCATCAATCTTTTCGAATCCCGTAGTTTTCTCATAAGAGCAAAAACAGTAAAATCATTTTTTTCGCAGGAATTCCTCTATACGGTTTAATGCCTCTTTTAATTTATCCATCTCGCAAGCATAGGAAATCCGTATAAATCCTTCTCCATTTTTGCCAAAAGCATCTCCCGGGACAACTGCGACTTTTTGCTGCTTAAGCAATCGCTTAGCAAACTCCAAAGAACTCATCTGCGTATTTTTTATAGAAGGAAATACATAAAATGCCCCACTAGGCTTAACACACTTAAGCCCTAGTCTATTTAGACCGCTGAGAATAAATTCTCTACGCCTTTTGTATTCGCGCTTCATGGCCTCTACCGAACGCCTGCCTGAAGAAAGCGCCTCAGCTGCGGCAAATTGAGAAATCGTAGGCACGCAAAGTATAGTATACTGATGTATTTTAGTCATTGCCGAAATTATATCTTTTGGACCACAGGCATAACCCACGCGCCATCCGGTCATAGCGTAATTTTTGGAAAACCCGTTAAGATACAAAGTTTTATTTTTAACACTGCCTAAAGATGCAAAAGATGTATGCGTGTAATCAAACGTTAATTCATCGTATATCTCATCAGTTATACAAATTATATTATGCTTTAAAATAACGCGCTTAAGAGCCTCAAGCTCTTTTTTTGTATAGGATATACCCGTGGGGTTTGAAGGATAGTTCAAGATTACTGCCTTGGTATTTTTATCTATGGCAGAGTTTAAAGCCTGGGGCGTTAACTTAAAGCCGTCTTTTTCTGTTGTGTATACATAGGTTGGCTTACCTCCGCATAAACTAACTACCGCATCATAAGAAACATAACTAGGCTGAGGTACTACAACTTTTTCACCCGGATTGATTAAAGCGCGCATTGCCAAATCCAACCCTTCCGAGACCCCTACAGTGATTAAAATTTCGCAATCTGGGTCATACTCTAAACCATGCCTTGCCTTAAGAAAGCGCGCAATCTGCAGTCTTAATTTATACAAACCTTTATTTGAAGTATAAGTCGTATATCCTCTCTCTAAAGCGAAAATACCGGTTTCCCTTATATTCCAGGGGGTTGCAAAATCAGACTCACCCACACCTAAAGATATCACATCGCGCATACCCATAACCAGATCGAAAAACTCCCTGATTCCCGATGGCTGCAAATCCTTAACTCTTTTTGAAATTATATCCTTCATATTAATGAGCACATAATTTACGGAAACAAAACTGACGTAAATTATCAGTGCGAATTAATTCCGCCGAATGCGGAGGAAACTATGGAACAGAATTTCCCGGCGTATTATGAGGCGGAATACCTCCTTCAATACGATATTGCTATACGTTTATTTTCGTCCTTATGCTTTAGGACTACGCCGTCTTCCTTGTATTTCTTAAGCATAAAATGCGTACTCGTGCCCCGCACATTCTCCATAGGAGCAAGCTTCTCAGCAACAAAGCTTGATACTGTATGTATATTTTTACCTTCAATGACAAGAAGCAAATCGTAACTGCCGGAAATAAGATAGCAGCTGGTTACCTCCGGAAAGCGATAAATCCTCTCGGCAATATGATCAAACCCTAAATCCTTCTCAGGTAAAAGATTTACCTCGATTAGCGCCCTGACTGCGTTTTCGCCATCACGTGCCAGCTCTTTATTAATAACGGCTTTATATTTTAAAATAATACCCTGTTTTTCGTATTTTTTTATTGCGCTTTTTACTGCTTTTAAGTCTTTTTTGATAATTTTAGCAATTTCCTCGGGCCTCAGACGGCCATCCTTCTCTAATACCTCTAATATCTCATCCATTTTTAAAGCCTCCTTCAATGAACACATAACTTACGAGCGTGCAAATGTGAGTAAGTTATAAGTGTGAATTGAATCCCGCCAACGGCGGGATAAGTTCATTCCAATGTTAATAAACATAAGTTATTCGGCTGAATTAACCCCGCCTCTGGCGGGGCCTCGATCGTTGCGAAAGTATCTCTTTATATGATCATCGGGACGCCTCGCAACTCCCTCGGCATGCTCTGATGCATATTCCACAGATATATTGATTAATTAGATTATTTTTTTGAAACTCCCTTACTTTTTCAAAGCATTTAATATGATCAAAATCTTCCGGTCGTTCTTTTATTGCTCCCGCAGGACATACTTTAACACAATTCATACATTTTCCGCAAGCCAAATCTTTGGGTTTATCCAGTTTTAACGGCATATTTGTCAAAACCGTTACCAACCTAAAATGGCTGCCGAATTTCTCATTAACCAGTAGATTATTTCTGCCTTGCCATCCCACCCCGGATAAATAAGCCACCTTTTTATGAGACACATGAGAGGTCTGCTTCTTCCAGTCAGTAATCTGTGAAGCTGGTATCGGAAGGGCAAGATATTCATTACTTATGATATAATTCGTAAGCTTTAAAGCAATCTGATCCAGAAAATGATTAACTGTCTTATAATGATGCAAATAAAGCTGAGTTGGACGTTTTTCTATTTCGGAAACAACCAAAGGATTTATTCTAGCACCTATGCTTATGCCCTTATCCAGTTTTTCTAAAATCTCCTCATCCAGCTCAAACTCATGCTTGACCTTTGATAAATCCGCCACACCAAAAAGAACCGCCCCCATACCAAAGGCATATTGTTTTAACTCATCATGCAATTTTTGCTTATCCATATTCACCTCTAAATAATACTTGGTTTTTTTAATTTCATATAAACCATCAACAGCGAAATCGCCGCGGGCGTTACCCCGGAAATACGCGATGCCTGGCCTAAAGTTAAAGGCCTAAAATATGCTAATTTTTCCTTTATTTCCTTAGAGAGGCTGGGAATAGAAACATAATCCAGGCCTTTAGGAATTTTAATCTTCTCCAAGCTCCTAAAACTCTCGACCTCTGACAACTGCCTCTTTATAAAACCTTCATATTTTACGTCTATTTCAATCTGTCTGAATATATCATCTTTAATGTTCAACTTAATACCGTTTAATTTTCTTAGTTTTTCAAAATCCATTCGCGGACGCCTTAATATCTCTTTTAGTGTAAGAGCCTCTTTTAAAAACGGCTGCCTCCACCCCTTTAGGCGTTTATTTATTTTATCAGTCGGCTTAATACGCATAGAATTTAAAAGAACCATGCCTTTTTTTATAGAATCCTGCTTTTTCTGCGTCTGAATATAGTCTTTCTTACTTACCAGGCCCAAATCATAGCCTATTTTCCTAAGACGCAGGTCCGCATTATCTTCACGCAAAATCAAGCGATATTCAACCCGAGAGGTAAACATCCTATATGGCTCATCCGTACCCTTAGTGGTTAAATCATCTATTAAAACACCGATATAACTTGTAGCCCTGTCTAGGATAAACGGTTTTTTATTTTTTATGCTTCTTGCCGCATTTATTCCGGCAATTAAACCCTGCGCGGCTGCCTCCTCATATCCGGTCGTGCCATTAATCTGACCGGCAAGATATAAATTTTTCACTAGTTTTGTCTCGAGAGTAGGATAAACTTGCGTAGGCTCAACTACCAAATGCTCTATTGCATATCCAAAACGAATAACTCTTGCCTTTTTAAGCCCCTCTATAGAATGAATCATTTCAAGCTGCGCTTTATCCGGGAGACTCGTAGATAACCCGTTAGGATAAACTTCATCCGAGCTTAAACCCTGGGGCTCTAAAAATATCTGATGACGCTCCCTATCGGCAAATTTTACAATCTTATCCTCAATCGAAGGACAATAGCGCACGCCGACTGCCTTAATAGCTCCGCTATACATAGAAGAATACTTTAGATTATCCTTAATGATTTTATGTGTTTTTTTATTAGTATAAGTAATGTAGCAAGGAATCTGTTTCATGCGTATTTTTTTCGCCGTAAAAGAAAATTGTCTTGGCGGGTTATCACCATATTGCACAATAAGTTTAGAAAAATCTATTGTATTTTTATCCAGGCGCGGAGGCGTACCTGTTTTAAACCGTAAAAGATTAAACCCTAATCTTCTTAGATCACTCCCTAAACCAACTGCTGACTCATCATTTATCCTTCCGCCTGGAAAATGCTTATGCCCCTTATGTATTACCCCGTCTAGAAAAGTCCCCGGGCATAATATTACACATTTAGCATAAATCTTGCTCCCCTTATCGATAACAATACCGGTTACTTTACCCTTAACAACTATTAGTTTCTTTACCTGAGCCTCCTTAAGAAAAAGCCTATCCTGATTTTTAACTAAATCTATCATATATTGATTATACTTATACATGTCTATTTGAACGCGCGAAGAATGTACCGCGGCCCCCTTGGAAGCATTAAGAGTCCGGAATTGTATACCGCAGGCATCTGCTGCCTTACCCATCGCACCACCCAAGGCATCGATTTCCTTAACAAGCTGCCCCTTGCCCACTCCGCCTATTGCAGGATTACAACTCATTACCCCTATTGTATCCAGCTTTAAACTCATAAGCAGGGTTTTAGACTTCATCCGTGCTGAAGCTATAGCCGCCTCAATACCCGCATGCCCTGCTCCAACAACTATTACGTCATATTTTTCCATAATAAAATACTTTAAAATTTAAACCAAACTCACTCTAAGAGGTTTATATTATACTCTCAAGGAATAAGTTTTACAAGATGGCAGATTTTTACTTGTGAAACAGCAAAAAAAGCCCTATAATTAAAACATTAAGTTAATAATCAGCATTATCGTTAACATAATACATAATAAATTGCATGAAATTCAAATCAATAATACTATTAGTAACTTTAGCAATATTTCTGCCTCCTAATTACTCCACATTTGCACAAAATAATAGATCAAGTAATAATTTACCTTTAAACAAAAAAATAATAATATCTTCCCCTTTAACTCCTTTTGAAAGCAACGGAGACTTATGGTTTTCAACTTGGGCAGATGATAATAATGTTTTTACATCATGGGGTGATGGATTTGGCGTGAATTTATATAATAAACCTCCTTATTCACATAACGGCTTAGCAAGGCTAAAAGGAAATGCTCCTCGGTTTAAGGCTGAAGTAGTAAAAAGTTCTATGCCGTTATCTGATAATAAGAACAATTCCAAACCAAGTAGTTTACTTTTTCATGATAAAACGCTTTTTGTAGCGATCCATAATCCTCTTTTATTTCCGAATACAGGTTTTATTGCTTACTCTAAAGATTACGGTGAGACTTTTAATTACGATATTAACAGCCCTTGGACAAAAGAAAATAAAAGTAATTTCATTTGCCGTATTTTTATAAATATGGGAAAAAATTATAGTCTTAATACTGACGGTTATATCTATGCTTTCGGAATTGGTAGTGAAATAAAATGGCATGGACCAATATATTTATCACGCGTAAAAAAGATGATATTTTAGACTACTTTGCATGGGAATATTTCGCTGGAATAAACGACAAAGACCAACCTTATTGGGATAAGAATCAAACAAATGCTATTGCAATTCCAGAAATTTCCACAGAAATGTTGTTTTCAACAGCATATCATCCCGGCTTAAAACGTTTTATACTTTTGACTGCCAATTTTCATAGCGGTGAAGTCTATATAGCAAAAAACCCTTGGGGACCTTGGAAATATGTTGGAGAGTGGTTTAAGGGGATCCATTCTGAATGGTTTAGCAGTTATATGCCAGGCATAATACCTAAAAACATGGAAAAAAATAGTTTTTATTTCGCAGTAGCAGGTAGAGAACCTAACAAAAACGGTCATCCCTCTGATAAAAAATATCGTTTTCGATTAGGAAAAATAACAATTATATTAGATGACCAATAAAATTAATCTCTAACAATGCACTGCACCTGACTGTTACCCGCCGCCTTTCGGCGTCGGCTACCACGTCGGCTACCAGCAGGTAAGTTTGAATATTATTTTCCGACAAGCTTAATAAGAAGTGGCATCAAATCCCTGCCTAAAATCTCACCCAATGAACCTAATTTTGCCGTCTTTTCAGAAAAACTCATCGTTCCGTCAGGCTTGATATCTCCTCCACAGACAAGTAAAGGAACAGGATCGGCAGAATGTGACTTCATTGCGCAGGGAGTTGAATGATCCGCGGTTACACATACGATACTATCTTTTAAATCTATTTTTTCTAATAAATTCTTAAAGAAAAATTTGTCAATTGCCTCGATTGATTCTTTCTTCTTGGCAAAATCACCGTCGTGCGCCGGCTCATCAGGGCCTTTTATATGTATATACAAACCATCATAATCAGCTATTTTTTCAAAAGCAAGATTTGCCCATCCTAAATAATCAGTTTCCAGATTTCCTGTCTTTTCAGGAACTTGGACTATATTAATACCGGTTAAAAGAGCAATACCGCGCTCTACCGGCATCTCAACAAAAGAGCCAAAATTAATTCCGTAGTTCTCGCTAACAGGCGGAAATTTTGGAAGCCTGTCTCCGGCATCACGCGATACTATTAAGTTTGCCGGAAGCTTACCCTCAGCCACCCGCTTCTTATTAATCACAGCCTCATTTAAAACCTTACGTGATTTTTCTGTAAATTCATTTAACAAGCGCGCAGCATCAATGGCTGATGAATCTTTTTCATACCCCTTATAAGGTACGGCATCCAGAATTTTATTTTCAAATTTCTCAAGAGCTATACCAAATACTCCTTCTTTTTCATAAGCAGGATCGGGATTGGTAATCCAACCTGATAGACGGTTACGTATTCCTCTTATAACTAAAACCCCGCGATGACCAATTGTATTTTTAAATTCAAAAGTGGCTTCCGTTAGCATTACCTTGCTATTTATTTCTTCTGCAAGCGCACTAGCCTCTTGCGTAGTTAAACTCCTGCCTACCCGCCTATCGATTATTGTTCTACCCTCAACTTCTGCGGTTGCAAAATTAACACGCAAGGCTAAATTACCGTCATTAACTTCAAGACCCTCTGCATAAGATTCTAAAGGCCCGCGCCCTGTATAATATTTATGCGCATCATAACCCAGGAGACTTATTACAGCAACATCAGACTCCGGCGCAATTCCGCGCTCTACGGGATAAACTATACCCGTATTTCCCGATTGGGCAAGGCGATCCAAATTCGGCGTTAGAGCTGCCTCAAGCGGCGTTTTATTGTTTAATTGCTCAAGAGGTAAATCCCCTAATCCATCTAAAATAACATAAAATATTTTTTTCATTTTAACCGCCTTTACTATTTAAACTAATAACCCCTGTCGTTTAACAGGCAGGGGTTATTAGTAATTATTCAAAAATATTAAACCTACTGCTTACTGTGCTAACATTTTGAAAATCCGCACGCCTGACATTTAACACACCCTTCTTCATGCCTAAGTGCTCCTCCGCAATCAGGACAGACACCGATAATACTAGCGGAGACGTGAACTTTATCTTCTTCTAGTGAGATTATGTTTTTTATGACTTTATCAGAATTATCCCTTAAAGAACGATCTACCAATCTTTTTTCAATTACCCTGGCAATAGCATCCGCACAGGAAAAAATTCTGACTCCCTTCTCCCACGACGGCGAAGGACATCTAATGCCTCTTAATTGCTCAATCATTGATTTTAAATCTACTCCCGCGCGAAGAGAAAGTGATACAAGCCTTCCCACTGCCTCAAGTTGTGATGCCGCACACCCTCCTGCTTTACCCATCTGGGTAAAAACTTCAAATGCCTTACCCTGCTCGTCTGAATTTATAGTTACATATAAATTACCGCATCCTGTAGCTACTTTTGTAGTTGTACCTATTGTAACCTCGGGCCGCGGACGAGGACTGACCTTAATCTTAATACCTGCGACAGGAGACTTCTCTTGTTTGCCGATATTTAAAACCTGCTCTTCTCTTGATTTATCGCGATAAATCGTAATACCTTTACAGCCTGTTTTATAAGCCAAAAGATAAACACTTCTTACATCTTTGATGGTCGCATCCTGATGGAAATTAACCGTCTTGCTTACCGCATTATCGGTAGATCTCTGAAACGCGGCCTGCATCTTTATGTGCCATTCGGGAGATATATCATGCGCTGTAACAAAAACGCGTCTCACATCTTCGGGAACTTCTTCTAAACCGCTGACCCCGCCTTTTTCAACTATCTTCTCCATTAGCTTGTGCGAATAAAAACCCCGCTTTTGAGCAACTTCATTAAAGATACTATCCACCTCAATAAGCTTATCATTATCCATAACGTTGCGATAATAAGAAAGCGCGAAAAGAGGTTCTATCCCCGATGAACACGGCCCGGCAATAATACTGATTGTGCCCGTCGGAGCAATGGTCGTAAGAGTGGCATTTCGTATTTTAGTTTTTCCTTTTTTCTTTGCATACCTGTGCCCGCCAGGGTACACGCTTTGTTTATAGGCTGGGAATGTCCCTTTTTCTTTTGCTAATTTTTGTGACTCTAATTTTGCCTCAGAAAGAATAACAGACATTATCTTCTCAGCCAATTTTAAGGCTTCCTCACTATTATAAGGAATCTCAAGGAGACAAAGCAGGCTTCCCCAACCCATAACTCCCAGACCAATTTTCCGCGTGGCCTTTGTATTGTCTTCTATTTGCTTTAGGGGAAATTTATTTATATCAATAACATTATCCAAAAACCTAACAGCAATACGCACAGTTTTATTAAGCTTTTTCCAGTCAATCTCACAACTACCACTATCTTTTTTATTCACCATTAAAGAGAGGTTTATAGAGCCGAGATTGCAAGATTCAAACGGCAAAAGCACCTGCTCTCCGCAAGGGTTAGTCGACTCATACTCTCCCAATTCCGGCGTAGGATTAAATTTATTCATCTTATCGATAAAGATAACTCCCGGCTCGCCGTTTTTATGCGCCTGCCTTACAATTAAATCAAAAACTTTCTCTGTATTAAGCTTTCCGACTTTCTTTTTTGAATAGGGATCAATTAAATCATAGTCCTCGCCATTCTCTAATCTTTTCATAAAATTATCGGTAAGGGCCACGGATATATTGAAATTAGTTATCTCTTTAGTATCTTCTTTACACTGAATAAATTCTAATATATCGGGATGGTCACATCTTAGTATCCCCATATTCGCACCGCGCCTGGTACCCCCCTGCTTTACTGCCTGGGTTGCCGAATCAAAAACTCTCATAAAGGATACCGGCCCGGACGCGACTCCGCCGGTTGATTTAACCACGCTATTTTTCGGTCGCAGTCGCGAAAAAGAAAAACCCGTACCCCCGCCGCTCTTATGTATCAAAGCAGCGTTCTTTAATGTCTCAAATATTGCACTCATGGAATCTTCTATGGGGAGGACGAAACAATTATGGACACTAACAAAATTCGCCACATACGAATGATCCTCTTCAACTTCAAGATTATAAACGAAACTATTATAATTCTGGGTGGTAATTTTTTTAATGGGTGAAAAAAATGCTCCTTTACATAAAATCTCCCTATTCCACTCTTTACCGTTATGCTCAAGTTCTCTTTCTAAAAAATCACTAAGCATAGCGCTTCCTTTTTTACCGGAAACCTGACATCTATAAGCCTGAGCAGTAGCTAATTTAGATACTGTTTCATAGCCAAGAGAGCTAAAACAACCCATCCGCATAAGAATCTGCCATGCCGCATAAACCATATCTATATTACACATCACTAATTTAGTAGAAAAATTATTGCCATTCTTAAACGTTGTGCTATCACCACGAAACATCCCGGACAATAACTCTTTTTGCTTCGATGTAGGCAGAATTAAAATCCAGGAAGGAATTTTTTTAATATCAAACCCTGTTCCAAAAATTGCTTTAAAAAATTCAGCAATAATTTTTGAGTGAAATCTTAACGACAGCCAATTCCTACCTGCTCCAGGATGCTCAATTGTAGAAGAAACACCAAACTTATCTTTAATTATCCTCAATATATCCCGGCAGTAATTTTCTTCCTTGAGCGAAAACGTGAATCTTAAACACATCCCTTCACTTATACATCCTTCTGATAAATAATATCCAAATAATCGTAAAAGGTCTCCATCAACTTTAATATTATTTTTGACCGATTTTACTTGTTTGGAAAATAAACCTGATCTATTCCTGTTCTGCGCGTACAAAGAACCATCTTGTCTTTTATATGTCCTTATGTCTTGATTTTTTTCGTATAAATAATCATCCACTTCTATAAATTTATCATTTTTTAAAAAATCAGAAATCTTAATTATATCTTTATCTATTGTCTCATTTATAAAACTCAAGCCCACATAATCTCCTGGCTTTAAATCACTAACATGAATCCATGCCGGTTCCATTTCACCTCGTTTTAATGCCCATATCGGATGCTCACCAGTAACCTTAAGCGTTGAAGAAAGTAATTTGAAAATATCCAAAATATATATTTCGTTGCTTTTTCTTTTAAATAGGCGAGTAACTTTTCTAAGGCGATTTTTGTGAGTTAACACCATAGCGCCTTCTCTTATCTGAGAAATTGGCTTTGGGCCACAGTCTGTTATAATAAGTTGATCTGGCAAAAAACAAGCCGATAACTGTCCCAACTCGCGCCCTGCGTTCATTAGAGTAGGTGAATTAGGCATAAATTCCAGACTAGACATTATAGAATAAAAATCTTTTTCAATTTTTTTTATCTGGGATTGTTTCTTACCATAGAGCTTTTCGGCCTTAGCCAACGCTCCGGCTACGCGCCTAAACATCTCATCGACCGTCTCTACGACTTTTCCTTCTGCGTCTTTCTTAAGATACCGCCTTTCTAAAACCTTTAATGCATTATCCGACAACTTAGCAGCCATTATTACCTCCGATGAAAAATGTTATAAAATATTCCCTAATCTTTATTTATCCTAAAATCTATTTTTTAAAAATATTTTTGTAAATGTTCAAGGGGTTTCAGTATAGCACCCAAAAAAACATTCGTCAAGAAAAAATACTATATATTGTGTCTACATATTTTAGAAGCACAATTTATTGGGTAAGAAGCAAAAAAAATAATACCCTCGATACCCCTATTAAAACTAAGAAACGCCTGAAGATAAGCTATGCGCTATTTCACAAGAAAGACGACTCACCGTCTCGGATAAACCTAAATCCAGTGTACCGCAACCACAGCTTGAGGTAATCAAAACCTCACCGATATTATCTAGTTTTTTCCTGGCCTCTTCTACTTTAGCAATTAATTCTGCTTTTTTATTATTATTTTCTGCTTCTTCGCTATTGGGTATAAGCCCAAAACTTAAAACCCCTCCTCTATTTAAAAATCCTTTTAATTCATCAGTATAAAGCATAAGATTATCCAGATATCCGTAAGCATCAAAACTCACAATATCGACACGGCTTGAAAAAATTAAGGACCAATCGGTATTAGCGCAACAATGTATTCCGCACAGAGCACCCTGCTTGCCGATAGCATCAATTACTTCGTTTAGAATATCTACTACGTCTTCCTTTTTAAGCGTAAAAAAGCTTGAGCCGAAAGACACTAAATAAGGCTCATCAATAAAAATAATAATTTTGTTGTTACTATTTATCTTTTTAAGTTTTTCCACCTGCCAGGCGGCCTTCATGCTCAATAATTTAACCAGGGCCTCTTTTAGCTCAGGATGATATATTATCGGCTGCTGTTTTTCAGTCAATATCATCATACCTAAAGTAATCGGACCTACAATCTGACCTTTAATAATCCCGTGTTTTACTAAATCTTTATCCTTTGATAAGACATCTGTTAACGCATATAGCCCGGATGCATATTCGCGGCTTACGGAAAAAAAATCCAAATCCTCATCAAGATAATGCTGAAAACATTCTTCTAGCTCGCCCGTAAAACTATTCTTTTGTGTATCTACAGAAATTTTTTTATTTCTCGAATCAATAACTACACCGGGGAGTTTTTCTGAAAACTGAAACGTCATTTGCTCTAGAAAACTTTTCTTAGGTAACTGCGGCCAGAAAATGATATCATCCTTAAAACAAGATAAAATAAATCCTAGCGCATCATCTGTGTTTTGATGAGGAAAGCTTCCTATGCCGGTAGATAAAGTTTTGTTTAAAAAAGACATAATTAACTATAGATAAAGAGCTTATTCGTTAGGTAGCCTAGCTATTTAAAGCTAATCTAACGGGGTAAACATGAATCGCGGATTATTAGTTTGGTAGGCAGGCAGATCCTGGAAATCTTACCTTCACCATTCATCAAAAGATCTAATTCTTTTACTGCAGTTTGCGCCATAACCATCAGCGGTTGCCTTATTGTCGTAAGCGGTACGGCGCCGTAAATACTACTGGGGTTATCGTCAAAACCTACTATAGACATATCATCAGGCACACGCAATCCTTTTTCTAAGATTACCGATATTGCCTCTTGGGCCATATCATCCGATGCCACAAATATTGCCGTAGGTTTATTTTTTAAAGATAGTAACTTTTCTGCGGCATCTCTTGCGGATTTACGGGAATAATCCCCCTCAATCATAAATTCTCCGCGTAGAGGAATCTTTCTAGCAGCTAGAGCTAGCTTATAGCCTTGCGTACGGTCTTTGGCTGCCTGAGTAAGATTACCTCCACTAATATAGGCAATATCACGATGCCCAAGATCAAGTAAATAATCTACTGCTTCTCTCGCTCCCTGCTTATTGTTTATCGTAACACAACTTACCGCTAAATCTTTAATTAGATTATTAATTGCAACAGTGGGGATATTTAAAGCTACTGCCTCCTCAAGTTGCTTTCTTTCCGATAAAACCTCGGCAAATATTATCCCTCCGACATTGGAAAGATTAAGATTCGTATTAGGATGGGTAATATGCAATAGGAGGTCGATTTTAAGGCTTTCACAAATCGTGCCTATGCCGCGGATTATTTCCAAAGCATAATAAGAATAAAATATTCCCTCATAACGCGGCATAACCAGGGCGATAGTATTTGACTTCCCCTTAACCAAAGCCTTTGCTATCAGATTAGGCTTAAATTTAAGCTTCTTTACCGCCTGCTCAACGCAAATACGGTTTGAGGCCCTGACAGTAGAACTCTTATTTACTACCCGGGAAACCGTAGAAATAGAAACCCCGGCAAGTTTTGCAACATCTTCAATGTTTGAATTTTTACGCATATAAGGAAAGGACATTCTGCCTTTTTAGACAAAATAAGAAAGGCAAGGGCACTAAAACGTATCTTATCTATCTTATCGCATCGCCAATTTTTATTTGCTGGCCCGGCTTTAAATATTTTATATCTGCTGCGGAAACATCCCGTCTGGTCTGAATTACGTCAATTGAACCAAGTTGCCTACCTTCACGATACACATCAAACACCATCCCGGTTTTAACACCCGATGATTCTCCGATATCCATAACAACAAAATTATTTTCGCGGTTTACAGCTAAAACCTCCCCAGATAGCCCTCGCCTTGAAGTACCTCTGGAATCAGCTCTGACTACTATCGCCGGAAGTTCAACAACCTTTGAACCCGCGCCCGGAAAAGAACTAGTCGCGGTAGAACGTATAGCAGTAAGGTTATCTTTAATCTTAATAATTTCATCCATCCTGCTCTCTAAAGTTTGATCCATTTCGATAATTTTTCTGGATAAAAGGTCTTTTTCTTCTTTTAAATTCTTCACCCGCTTACTCAATAAAACTTTCTCATCCGTTATGAACCTAAGCTGTTCTTGTATTATTAAATAATCTTCTCTTATCTTGCTTAACTGTATCACAAACGCTTTTTTATCATTTTTCTCCCGAACCAACTCTTCGGATAAAGTCTGCGAAAGTTTTTTATTATAGGTCAGCTCTCGTTCTAAATCGGCATTTGTCTGCTTTATAATTTTTAATTCCACATCTACCTGATTTTTATCTTTAGAAATCTCTTCCAGCCTTATACCTATATCAGATAGACGCTCTTGTAATCCGGTAACCTCTATTTCTAATTTTGCCCTATCTCTTAAAACAGAGGCCCAATATGAATCATCGGTTATCGCACTAGTAGACGAAGATTCTTTTATAGCTGCAGCAGACTTGGTTTTTTTAGCCTTCTGCAGTTGCGTTATTTTATCGATTAAACCCTCCTTTTCCCTTAAGGCTATTTCATATTTATTTTTCCAGTCATCACTCAAACTTGCGGCAGTGTTTAATTCCCTCTGGATTGTTTCTAATTTTTTCCGGATACTTTTTGTCTCTGCTTTAGCATGGGATATTTGGGTTACGAGAGTTTCTTTCTCTGTATCAAATTTTGTTACAGTTTCTTTATGTTTCGCTTTCTCACTATTGTAAGAGAACATTGAACTAAAAGCAATCAAACCTAAAATTAAAGATATTACTCCTAAAGCAATAATAATCATCTTGCTTTTTTTATCCATCCCTTTCCTCCTTAAGCGTCCCTCTCTTTCATCTTTTTACTTTGCAATATTTTCGCAATAGATAAAACAGAAGATGAAACTGACCCTACACACTATGTTTGAGAAAATACTTGTCTTACGACTAAATTAGCCGCCCCTAAAGCTACTGAATTTTCCCCTAATCTCGAGGGAATAATTTTAACCTCGCGAGATGCTTCTTCAAACGCCCACTCTGAAACTTCTTTGCGTACAACATCTAATAAAATCTCGGACACTTCTTCTAACCCTCCCCCAATAATCAAAGCCTGAGGATTAAAAATATTAACCAGATGCGCGGCTCGAATACCCAGACGCTTACCTGCATCCTTTACAATATCAACAGCTACCTTATCTTTTGCGCGAGCAGCGGCAAACACATCAGAAAGAGTGATTTCATCTACTGTTTTAACATTATCTAATATCTTAGAATTTTTATTTTGGACCAATGCCTGCTTTGCCTCATCTACCATGCCCAAATCTGCCTCCCAGCGTTTTAAAAAACACGGGGCACCTTTTGCGCATTCAAAGTCTTTATCTTGAGACTGATTATAAATTGATACTTCCCCCGCGGACCCGGTTGAGCCACGGTATAATTCTCCGTTAACCATTATGCCTAACCCCACTCCGGAATATAAAAATAAAACATTTTTTATATCAGCACCAAGAGTGAGCCATTGCTCGCCGAAGCAGGCAACAGTCGCATCATTATCTATCAAGCAGGGGAGTTTAAATTCTTTCTCGATTATATCTTTTAACGGCAGGGTGATTGTTGCGTAATCGTATCCGTTGCCTACTTTCTCTGGCCATCTAACGGTTTCTTTTTGTTTATCTATTATTCCGGCTATACCTATACCTATACCCCTAATCTTATCTTTATTATCAACTGAATCTATTGTCTTAGCGATAATCTCGATGATTGAATCAACGACATCTTTAACACTGTTTTCTTTCCTGTCGCGCTTTATACAACTAAGCGTCTTTCCCCCTAAGTCAACACAGGTTGAAACAATATTGAAAAGATTTAATCCTACGCCGATAGCCAACCCCGCGTCAGGATTTAGACCCAACAATACAGGACGCCTGCCGCCTCCGGATACATCAAGCTCACGCTCGGCAACTAAATGCTGCCTTAGGAAATCATCAACATAGTTTGAAATAGTAACAACATTTAATCCGACGAATTTAGATATATCGGATTTACTTATAGTGCCGGATCTTCTTATAGTATCCAGGATACTTAAGTTCTTGCGCGCACGCTCACTTAAGAACGCGCTGTCTAATCTAGAATCTTTCATATTGCCCTTATATTAGTATTTATATATTATATATACTTTATATTACACAAAAATAAATATTAATGCAATCGTTTTTTAAAAATCTTTTTTGCTCTGCCAAAATTCCTTAAGCTTGTAATAAGCAGCGCGAGGCGTTCTTTTGTTTATTCCTGCTTCTTTTTCCTCAGATATCCCCACAATCCCAAACCATTCCTCATTCATATTTAGATTTTTCTCTGCTTTTATATCCAAATAATAACTTCCGCTTGACCACCCCGCATCTACATCATGCTCCCTCCATCCGGCAGGAATATCGGAATTATGCTTCCACCATTCATCGCTCCATTCAAACATTGTCCCACCCAGACAGTTACCCGCGCCATCAAGACTAAACCCAGAATGTTTATAGAGGTCCTTCCATTGGCTCTCCAAGAAAAAAGCCTGCATCTCTTCATCTTCTTCTTTTTTATAACTATTATAGGCATCCGCGCCAAATTCAACAAATACCAAAGGCTTATTAAATATCTTCTTTAAAAAATTAAATGTATTACCAAAGGACCTGCCTCGGTACATTAACACCGCGACAAAATCAATTTCAGGAGAAACCTCAGATGCCATATCTAAACAAGCTAATTCTCCGTTACCCAACCCCACAGGATGATCAGGATCAATTTCATGGATAGCACTGGCTATCTCATTTACAAAAGAATAATATATTTTTGCCTTTATATTTATTGCCGTGGTCGGATCTTTACCTTCTGCCTCCTGACAATACCAGGAATTAACCCTGCCGGAGAAAGAATAATTATTTTCATTACCTAAAACCCAAAACAACATCCCTTCTTCGTCTTTATAAGTATTGACCATATCAAGCACTTCTTTTTTTATTCTTTCGCGGAATTCGGGATCGGCATACGCGGGCTGAGGGTAATTCCAGAATCCTAACCAATGACCTAAAATTGTCCTGATACCGTAGTTCTCATAGAGATGCTTAATTGCTTTTTTAAGGCCTTCGGGATCTTCGCTGTCACGATAGAGACGTATAGTATTAATACCCGCTTCCTGCATCAGTTTTGCGTCTACCAACCAGGGTTCAAATTTATCCTTACCTAAATCGTAATCATAACCCTCACCAATAGGTGTAGGATTATAACAGACACCTTTAATAAAATAAGGCTTTTCTCTTACAAAAAGCTGGTAGCGGCCATCCTCAAGCATTTTAATAACGACTTTTGGCACGTAAGGCTTGGGCCGCGTAAAAATAAATAAAGCCACCCCCGCAGCGAGTATGGCTACTATAATTAAAAGTAATTTAAGTCTTTTCAAAATTATCCCTTACTGGCTTTTGCTTATACTTAAGCAGGCAGAAAATTATCTCTGCCTGCTAAGTATGAAGTTCTATTCGTCACTTTTGCTTTATTCGTATTTCATTTCATCCAGATAAAATGTCGCACCCTCCGGATTTACATCTACGTTTGTTGCCCAGCAAAATCCTCCGATAATATAGGAGAAATCCTTGCCTTTTAAATCTATTGTATATTGCTTCCATTCTTTAGTTAATATAACAGGGCCAATGCCTGCTACATCGGAATCGGAATATTCACCGAACAATCCACCGGCTTTAAACTCTTCAATACGCTCACCACCCTTAGCACCTCTCGCCCAAAAGGTAAGCTTCGTCGCATTGGAAAGATCAAATCCTCCGTCTTTTTCACCCCAGTTATTCGGCGGATTCTGCCAGTATATTCCTGCCCAGCGCGCTCCCTGAGAAGCCTGCCCCGAATACTTAATCTCAATGGCACTATCTCCCATATAAGGATCATCGGTTGAGCCGGGATTAATCTTCATGTCTCCATGATCACCCATCCATCCCGAAGGGATATAATGGTTATTAATCGAACCTCTATCCAGATAAACATAGAAAGGCAATTTTTCCGGACCCTTAACTTCAGCTTTCATTGCCGAATCAGCAACATACTTAATATCATCGATATAAAACTCTGCTCCTTCAGGATTACGATCCGCGTTTATTGCCCAACCGAATCCGCCGGAAATATAACTTAAGTTTTTATCAACCAGATTAACGCTAAATTCCTGCCACTGGGTAGTTAACAAAATCGGGCCCATAGTGATCTCGTCAGAATCAGGATATACTCCTCCGATACCACCGATAATAACTTTATCAATAGCCTCGCCCCCCTTGGCACCTTTTGCCCAGAAGGTAAGCTTAGTCATTCCTGTAAGATCAAACCCTCCGTTTTTTGAACCCCAGTTATTCGGTGGGTTCTGCCAGTATATTCCTGCCCAACCCTGGCCACCGGTTCTTTTTGCCGTGTAGATGAACTGAATCGATGTTCCTCCGGAATGAGCATCTTTTAAATACTCATCATTCATTTTTAAATCATTGAAATCTCCCATCCAACCCGAAGGAATATAATGATTACCCGGGGATTTCTTATCCGCGTAGACGCCGAACATCTTTGCGTCCTTCTCAGCGTGAGCTACCACTGCAAAAGATAACACAAAAGAGCTAACAACGCAACACAGTAACACAATAAGGCTAACTTTTTTCATATCTGCCTCCTTCAATGAACGCATAACTTACGGAAACGAAGTTGACGTAAGTTATATGCGTGAATTAACCCCGCCAACGGCGGGGTGCCTAATCATCTGATACCCTCACCTATTTTTTCCATAACTCTTTATATACATAATAACTCTTTCTTAAATGCCGCAAGAACGGACTCAATTTACCGTCGCCCTGGCCGCATACACCGAGCCATTCTTCATGCATGTATCCGTCAGGAAAAGGGCCTACCCATAAACCTTTTGTATCATGCACTAAAGGTTCATATCCTTTCCACCATTCATCGAGCCATTCAAATAAAACGCCCCCTACAGCATTACCGCTCCCTTCACCATACGCACTGTTTTCTACAATATCTTCCCAGCAACCTCTAAGATAATCTGCCTGGGCCTCCTCAGCCTCATCTTGGCTAAAACAATACACATAAGCAGGACAACCATATTCTGTTATAAAAGCCGGCTTATCTGTTAAGTCCTTGACAGATTCCCAATAAGAACCAAAACCATATCCCCCGCGATATACGTTAGCAGCATAAGCATCTACATCAGGACAATGCTTAGCAAAACTATCTAAGTATAGCGTATCTCCGCTGGCAATGGCAACCGGATGATCCTTATCCAAAGATTTAATCAAAAGAGCTGCTTCATTCACAAACTTAAAGAAGGTATCGGGTTTTTTATCCGCGTTACAGGCAACCCCATAAACATTTTCATTACCCAGGAGCCACATAAGAATATAAGGCTCATCCTTAAACTCGAGAACCATTTTTTTAACGGATTCGAGCATATTCTTTCTATGTTCCTCGTTTTCATAGTCTGTGCCGGGATCCCATTGCGCACCGGAACCTAAAGCATACTTACCTAAAAAATCCCCCATAATAACCCTGATGCCGTATTTTTCATACATATCGCGAAGAATCTCTTTGTAGATTTTATCCGGCTGATGATAAAGACGTATTGTATTTACCCCCATGTCTTTCATCAGTTTAAAATCACCTACGGATGGTTCATCTTTATCCTGCTTATTATTGTTGTTTTTATCTACAAAAGCATCGTAAGGGCCATCAGACTTACCATTATTATTGTAATCATATTCCATCCAGTTCTTAAGGCTTCCGTCATCCGGGCTCTGTCCAACCTTGGCAATGGCATAAGTAACGGCTTTAATCATATAAGGCCTACCCTCAACAATAAGCTGCCAGGATCCATCATCATGCCGCAGGAAATAAACCTTTCTTCCATCAGATGCCTTCTTAACCTTTGATTTCTTTTTCTTTGACTCAACTATCTTTGAAAACTTATCAGCCAAGGCAGAAGTTACGCTCTTCTTAATAAGCCTGCCGGGATTTACAATAAAGACATCTTTTGCTATCTCAGCATCAAAACCGTTCTCAACCTGAATCTTCGCACCCTCAAGACTCATATTAAGTTCTGGATAGTTCTTACAAAGATATTTAATTTTAGCAATTGCCGCCTGAGCCACATACCAAGGTGTATGCCAATAGGTCCAACCTACAGCTTGAGGAAAATGTACAACAGACGCATAGTAGGCTTTAATCGCATGTTTGATCAAACCTGACTTCTCTAAAATTAAACCCGTATAAAACAATTTTACACCCGCGGGCTCAGGGGCCAGCGCCCATTTAATAAATGCCGCCTGCAGATCCGGAGATTGCACATAATCCCAATGACTACCTTTTAATCTTTTTTCTTTCTTAAGAGTACGCAGCATAGGATCCCAACGCACACTTGTTGTATTAGGATATATTCCTTCGCCTACCGCGCTTGATAAAGCCTCTTGATCCTTAATTACGTATTTATAATCTTTGGTGCCGATACCGACAAATTCACCATAGGCTTCATAATCTACTATATCTTCCGTACCTTCATCATAAAGAGTAATTGTTGTAGTAGGGACCTCTCCGCATTTTTCGGCCTTAGGGTCGCGCCCTTCCATTCTCTCAATTGCCTCGGCTGAGGTTGCAGCTAATTTATAATACCAACCCCTGGGATCAAATGCCTGGGAATATGAAAAATCCGCTACAATCACACCGAATGCCTCAATAGCCTCATCTATCCTTCCTTCTTTCTTTAGAGCCTCTCCTTTTATAAACTGACACTGGGCAACATTATTAAGAATCTCATGCTGCTCTATCTGATCTGTTGTTGGAAAAGACGCAAGAGCTGCCTGTTGTTTTTTTGCCTCATCCCCCCATAGCTCAAAAGCCTCCTCAACATAAGCATAGACTTTCTTAAATTCATTACTATCTTTTGCGCCCCGGGCTAAAGCAACAAGTTCTCTTAAAGAAGACTCTTGCTCTGCCTCATCTTTCGATACCTCATCTAGAGATATCTCTGGCAAAACAATAGCTTCCTCTGCTTTTTTTTCATCAGCAAAGACAGCAAAGCTAAATAATAATGAATAAATAATAGATAGTATAATTATCTTTCTCATCCTACTACTGCTCCGGCTGTAATACCCTTAATGATATGTTTCTGAAATATAAGGTAAATAATAAGTATTGGGATTGCCGTCATTGTCATCCCTGCCATTAAAAGCGGATAATCCGTAACGTGCATGCCCTGAAAAACAATAAGTCCGCGCTGAAGCGGCATCGTATCTTTCGTTGAAAGAATAAGCTGGGCCAATATGTACTCATTCCATACGTTTAACGCGTTAAATATAGTAATAACCGCTATTGCCGGCCGCGCAAGCGGAATAGCCACATGACGCCAAATACCCAGCTTATTGCAGCCGTCAATACGCGCCGCGTCTTCTAATTCCTTAGGCATCTTATCAAAAAAAGTCTTTAAAATATAAATACTAAGAGAAAGCCCTACGTTTATCATGCAAAAAATATAGGCAAACCTGGGAAAAGCCTGATGTTGAATAAAGGCCGTTGACTGCTGCACAAAACTTGCCGGGAAAAAATTCATCAGCTGCGGACTGATATTGGCTAAAAATTCGATTAAGAGTTTCCTTATATTATTTACTAAAACATAAAGCGGGACAAAGCTTCCCGGAAGCGGTATCATCATTGCCGCTAAAAACATATAAAATAAAAAGTTGCTTCCCGGAAACTTAAGCCGGGAAAATCCAAAAGCTGCCAAAGAGGAAATAAGAATAATCCCAAAAACAACAAACGTAGTATAAAAAATGCTATTTAAAAAATAGATGCTAAATTCACCTTTGGTCCAGGCAAGGTAATAATTACGCCATTCAGGCTGAGCGGGAAAAAGACTGGTATCGGAAAATACTGTCGCCTGAGTCTTTAAGCTTGAGCCCACCATCCACAATAGCGGAAAAACACAAGTAAGCGCGACAATACTTAGAAAAATATAAATAACTACCAGTTTTAGTCTCTTTATAATAATATGTTTTGAATTACTCTTCATATCGTCTAATATATATTAAGCATACTTCATTTTCTCAGAAAATTTCTTCTGAGTAAAAGATACAACTATCAAAACTAAACCAAAAACAATACCCTGCGCGCAGGCATATCCAAAACGCGATGAACCTGTCATTGCCCCTAATATCCTCAATACCGGCACTGTCGTATGATAAACAAGGCCCTGCCCGACCATGGCAATGATTAAAACAAATACCTGCATAGAGCCTAATATGGTAAGTATTATTACCATAGAAAATACCGGCATCATAAGCGGGATAGTTACTTTAGTAAAGGACTGCCAACTCCCTGCCCCGTCTACTCTGGCTGCCTCGTAAAGCTGCCGTGGTATAGTCTGCAGGCCCGCAAGTAATATAATAAAACCCCAGCCGAATCCTTTCCAGCTATGGACTATGGCAATACACGTAAGGGCTGTTTTAGGATCTGCCAGCCAATTACGCACCATTGATTGAAGCCCTATACTAGTAAGAATATTATTAAGCACGCCGTAATTACCGTCAAGTATCCACTGCCATACAAGCCCCACAACAACCTCTGATAGAATAGGCGGAATGAAAAATAACACCCGGTAAAAATTCTTCGCTCTTATCTCTTTATTACAGGCAAGAGCAAGAAGAAGTGCCAGGCCATTCTGAAAAGTAAGAGCAATCAGGGTAATATAACCCGCGTGCCACATTGAACCCCACCAGATCTTATCCTCCATTATTTCTTTAAAATTATCTATACCTATAAACTGCATCGTAGGCAATATCCCGTCCCACTCCATTAAGGATAATTGGAACACCTTAATAAACGGATATACATAGAAAATACCGAATATTAAAACCGCGGGAAGAACGAATAAATAATTAGTTAATGTATGCTTAATTCTCATTGTTAAATTTTTTGGTTGAAGCCGGGCTTCAACCAAATCTAGCGCCTTTTCTTCTTAAGTTCTTTCTCTTTTACTTTCTGCACCTCTAGGGCAATCTCGGCAGGAGATTTCTCACCGATGATAATTGCCTGTATACCTTTATCAAATGCCTCGATTACCCGCGGAAATTCATGAACCGGCCATATATTAGGATGCGTGGTATCTTCCATAGCTTTGACAAATCCGGATAAAACAGGGCTTAACTTCCCGATAGAATTTTTATTTGCCGGAAGATTTTTTGTAACCTCCGCTAGATATGTCTGTTGAGCATCATCACTTAACCATTTCAAAAACTCAATAGTCTCTTTTTTAAATAATGAACGATTATTAACTAAAAAGGATGATCCCGCGCCTCCCCAGATTTTCATAGGAAACTTGCCTTTTTTAGGCGGAAGCATAACACCGTAATTTAAATCGGGATTCATCCCGCTATAAACATTGACGCACCATGACCCATTAAAGCTAAATGCTGACTTTTCATTGGAGAATAACTGCTCGGCTGTCTTATTGACCATAGTAACTATACCGCTGTATAAAAAACCGGCATCACGCATTTCTTTAAATAAATTAAAAACCTCTATCCAATCAGTATCAGTATAGGAAACCTCTCCTCTGATTGTATCCATTACTTTTTCCTCGCCCATAATATTAAAGGCGTAATTAGAAGCAAAACAATCAATCATCCACATCTCTCCCCATCCGGAAACAAAACCATGAATGCCCGCGGCTTTTAATTTCGGGCCCATCGCTAAAAACTGATCCCAGGTCTTAGGTGGTTTTCTAATACCTGCTTCTTTAAGTAAATCCTTATTATAGAGCATTTGGATATTCATTACATCAAGCGGTACACCGTAGACTCCCGGCTCAACATTAAATTCGTTGCCAGATAAAAATTCACTAACCGCAATTGCGCGAGAGAAAAACCTATTTTTCCATGCGGATTCATCTTTTAACATTTCCTCGTTTAGATTGGCTACGTGCCCGGCAATAACAAAAGAGGAAAAAT
The DNA here is from genome assembly GCA_913009335.1 of uncultured bacterium. Classification (GTDB taxonomy): domain Bacteria; phylum Omnitrophota; class Gorgyraeia; order Ghiorseimicrobiales; family Ghiorseimicrobiaceae; genus DRER01. Next base: position 13,355 of record CAJVXN010000020.1, on the reverse strand, counting down.
CTCTTTTCTCTCCTAATAATCCGAAAATATCGGGAAGTGTCCCTGCCTGGGCTGCTGCCCTTACCTTTTGAGTATAGGCATCAGAAGGTGCGTATAATTCAAATTTTACTCTTACGCCTGTTTTTTCTTCGTATTGGCGGACAAGCTCATCAAAAGCTTCTTCTCTATCAGTCATCCAGTGCCAACCTCTTATTGTTACTTTGGCCTCAGAAGAAACACTACCTTCTTGAACAGAGCAACCACTCAACAAAATGACAAATGCCAAAACCCCAATGACAAATGAATAATAAAACCCCAATGACAAATTATTGAATATTTTCTTTGGAGATTTAATATTTAGATTTAATTTGGATTTTGGATTTTGGATTTTGGATTTTTGCATTTACCCTCCCATTACCACTCTGACCTTGTGTATTTTTCCATCCGAATGCGGTTCAATAACATTACCGCTGATTAATTCTCCGTCTACGTATATCTCATCTATCCCACTCTCAACACCGGCATTATTATCTATTTTAATATCATACGCAGCTCCCCGAAACTTACGCTTAATCGAACAATTCTTCCAGTATGAGGGAATACGCGGATCAATCCTTAAACCTTCGAAATCGCGACGCACCCCTAAAAACAATTCTGTCACAGTCATAAACGTCCATCCGCTAGAACCCGTAACCCAGGTAAATGCCCCTTCACCGTAAAGATAAGGATGTTGCGGCCCGACTAAATATTCCGCATAAGCATAAGGCTCTGTTTTATATAAATCATAATCTTTCTGTTTATTGGGGAAAAGTTTGCATATTGCCTCATACGCCCAAGAGCTGTACCCAGCCATGCATAATCCGGCAATCATAAACGTTGCCGCGTGCGTAAATACGGCAGCATTTTCTTTTGTCCCTTCAGAAAACATGCTTATTCTTCCCAACTTCGGATCAAATCTTGTATATGCAGGAGTAAAAATGGCAAAGCCATGTTCGCCGTCTAAATATTTCTTAACAGATTTTAAAATCTTTTTTTGCTTATCGCTATCGGGTATTTCTGCCAAAAGCGCCCAGGCCTGAGTATTTAGGAAAATCTTGCCCTCTTCGTTTTTATTACTTCCATAGACCGTAGCGTCATCGGTAAACCCTCGCCTGTACCAATTACCATCCCAACCTACATCATTTATACGCTCGCGCATTGTCTTGGCTTTATGCAGAAAATCATCACGTTTATCCTTCTCGCCGATAAGATTAGCAAGCTCTGCCAGCATCTTTAAAGAACGTACCAATGCCTGAGCAAGCCAGACGCTCTCGCCTCTATGCTGTTTGCCGGCTGCGTCAATAGCATCGTTCCAATCGGCATGGCCAATCTTAGGCAAACCGCGCTCTCCGACATCATCAAAACAAAAATTAAGATTTTTCTCCAAATGTTCAAATAAAGTTCCTTCTCCGTCGGTAATTGCCGCGCCCTTAAAATCAGGGTCATTATGCCATCCACCGACCCACTTATCTTTTAAATAAGGCACGAATTCGGAAAGTATATCCTTATATCCCGTCTCTCGTATATAGGCATGTACCGTAGAGGTAAGCCATACCTGATGATCTTTATTGGGACGATGTTTTCCGGGCCCTGTTGTATCCGACCAACCGGGAGCCGATGTACCATCGCGACGTATAAGGGATGCAATCTTTAAAATACGCCTCTTGGTAAACTCCGGATTCAAAGAAAGAATTGACTCAGAATCCTGACAAGAATCTCGATACCCTCTTCCTCCTGAACCCTCATGATAATAAGAAGGAGAACGACTCCATAAATTACAAATATAAAGCTGGTATTTAAGCCAGATATTTACTAATACATCAAAATCTTTATCCGGAGTTGAAACTATTACATTATCTAATATACGTTTTTTCCAAAGCTCTTTTGTTTTATTTAATTCTTTTTTGACAGTGGATAATTTTCTATATTTTGAAATAAGCCGCGTCGCGTTCTTCGGCTCTGTCTGACCCAAAACAACCGCAAATTCTTTAGTTTGGCTGGGTTTTAAGGTAATGTTATGTTTAAAACAAGCAATACTATCTTCCCCTGAACACTCGGGGCTATTGGTAAATTTATCGTTTAATAGCATGGCGGGTTTTTCTTCGGTATTATTTTTACCTAAAAATTTATCCTTTATGGTGGCGCATCCCGACACTTTAAGGCTGGACGCGAAAAAGGCAAGATATTTAAATGGTTGGATATTAAGGTCCTGCCAGAATGCTGTTTTTTTGGCAAAAATCGCGGAATGCTTCTTATCATACCAGACGCGGTTATATAGATTCATTATGTTTCTATAGCGTAATTCTTGATGGTAATCACCCAGGAGCCATTCCGCGTAAGGATAAACTTCTAATTTTTTCTCTTTTTTAGTCTGATTAGAAAGCGTAACCTTCCATAATTCGCAATCATCATCATTGGGTACAAAATAGGTAATCTCTGAGGCGATGCCGTGATATTTAGACTTTATCGTAGTATAACCTAAGCCATGACGGGATTCGAAAAACTGGGGTTTTTCTCTTACAGGCTGATAGGTCAAAGACCAGATTTTTTTGGATTTAGTTTCTTTTGCGTAGATATAACGCCCGGGACGGTCAAAATGCCAGCTTTCCGGATTCCAACGCAAGATTCTATTTGTGCGGCAGTCATCTAGAAAACTATATCCGCCCGCGCATTGAGAAATTATAGCGCAGTATTTTTCATTGGTAAGATAATTTATCCAGGGGCGAGGGGTTTGAGGATTTGTGATTATAAACTCCAGGCCATCCGAAGAAAAATGTCCGTATTTATTCCTCATAGAAAATTTTTAGTAATTATTTGATGTTTTGCTTAGACTGGTAAAGCAATAATCTAACATAATGCCCTATAAAGGTCAAGGGAATTTACAACTGAGAATTTACTACAGGAAGGAAGCAGCTAATCTACGCCTTGCAAATCTTTAAAAATTCGGGATAGCTCCATCAAACCTACAGAATCAAACTTAACTCCAGCCTCATAAGTATTCGCTAAATTCTCTTTAGCCCAAACAACTTCAGCGGTTTTGTGAACAGGATTACGGCCATCCGGGACCCCTATCCATAGTTCCAATGCCTGTCGAGGGCGTATTTTCTGCTTAGTGATAAAAGACATACCGCTTGCGGAGATATTTCTGGCTATACCTTCACCGTTTTTATCAGTCTTCTCGCTTTTAAATCGCAGAATAGAATTAAAATCCTTGCGTTCAAATATACGTTTATCTTCTCTTATATCTCCAATAACATTATCGTCCATTTTCACCCCTCCCCTCTGACATTCTTCTTGCCAGTTTTTGCAAGGATGACCCCAGCCATGCATATATATTATACCTCTTTTGAGCTTCAAAAACAAGGTTTTTTTGCTGACAAAAGCTTTCAGAATTAGCCTTTTTAAAGCCTAAATCTGACACACTTTTTAAAGGTTACTGCCTCATATCTTTCATAAGAGGCATAAGTTTAGTAAGATTACTCCCAAGAAACTTTACTCCTATGTTCCAAAAACCCGATGCCTGCTCTGCTGACCAAACGATCTTCCCCTTACACATAACAGGTCGAGGTCGCTTAACTGATGTAATCATCAAATCCACCTCATCAGCATGGGGAAGCGGTCGCTTAGATACCAAACCCATGCCGCCTCCGGAAAAATCATAGGAGCGCGCGCAATCTGTCTTACACTGCACAGGATTGTAAACCTCAACCCGCCAGTCACAGGACATCCTCTCAAATAACCTTTCGTCTCTATTAATCATCTCCTTCACCTCCCTTTATTTTTTGGGAGTAAAAAAATAACTCCCACCAGCCATTCTTTTTACAATTATATTATGATGCGCTGTTTTGCCTTGGCGAGCTAAAACCACTAAATTCCGCACCGAGAAATTTAAGCCCAATTCGCCAAAGACCCGTTTTCTGCTGTTTTGCCCAGACAACCTGCGCTTCATGCACTATCGGTTCAATTTTTTTAGAGATAAGCATTCTCAACCTTACTTTATCATGAATCGGTAAAGCACGCACGCAGAAAACACCCAGCCCTCCGGCTGAAAAATTATAAGCGCAAGCCTTATCTGTACGATACACCACAGGATTGTAAATTTCAACATCAAAATCACAGGGGAATCTATCAAGTAACCTCTTAATTCCCTTTCTTGAATCCCTCGCATTCAATATCATCCTACCTCACCTCCTTTTTTACAAAGGGCAGGAAGGAACCCCACCAGGTTTATCCCGTTAGAAAGCGGAAGATATTCCCCACCAGCCACGGAAGGTAAAATATCACCCTGAAATAACTCTTTCTAACGGGACACGCCTGTCCGCCGATGCTTTGTGGCGGAGAAGGTAATCCCTTGCAGAAATTGCGACCTGCCCCAAATCTTATTTATCACCCTACTTTTCATTACCTAAAACCTCTCTGATTTTCTCAGCTTCTCTATCAGTAATTTCCCGTAGTCTATTTTCCTGAAAAAACATTCTACCCAGCTTTCCAAACCTTTTGACTCCCCCTTCTTTAAAAATCGGCGAGGCGGACCTATTACCAGAGGAGATTTTATTTAGAGCAAGATATCTCTCGTCAGGATAACGCTCTTCAACATATGTTAAAATTGCGCTTATATCAACAAGTCCAAGTTCAGGTAGACGGCTGGAGGCGATATTTATCCAGGAATCTTTTATAAAGCTATATTCGGGCATCTCCGGCGCCTGTTTATCTTTTATTAAATCATACCCCCAATCCATATCATCGTTTAAGACAATTACGCCTTTTGGATTTAAAAGCTGCGCAAAATGATAAAGCATATTGTCCTTGGTCTCAATAAATGGTGCGATATAGCGCAATACATTAAAGATAAAGATAAAATCAAATTTACCGCCTACTCTTTCAGGATGAGTTATGTCTCTTTCAGTAAAATGAATATTTTGCGTTATCCTTTCTGGCATATTTTCTATTACCCAACTGCGATTACTACCGTTCCCGCAAGCATAGATCTTTCCTCTTTGTTTAACAGAGCTTGGCTTAAGATTTAACCCTCTTAATAAAAAACGGATATACGACTCTCTATCCCCCTCAAAATCCTTAGAAAAACGATCATTAAAAAACCATTTACCTTTCTTTTTTGAATCATTTGCCATTGTAATTGTGGATATTTCCTTATCACAGACCAATACTTCAGCCTGCTTGCCCCAAACTCCTAAAAATGCCAAAACTTCATACGGAAAGCTTGATAAGAAATAATCATATCTGCCTAAACCCCAAATAAGCCCCCTAAACGACTTTCTATCTAAATCACTGAAGATTAATCTTTGCAGCGTAACACGCATTTCTTCAAAATCTACAGCAGTCCTTGTCCCAACCTTTTGCTCTCTTAACTTATGCTGGCCTTTAAATTTATGACTTTTTATCTTTTCTATATATGCTTTATTAAAAATAACCGGCGAGGCGGTTTTAAGTTTATTGAGTTCACTGGGACTGGAAGCATATTGCTTTTTAATCGCCAGTACAGCGTACATTTGCATTTCTTCCTCTACATAATCAGGCTGATTCGTATTAAGTTTGCTGTCTAGCGTTGGAATCAGCTGACTTAAATCTACATCATTGATAAATCTGTTAACATTATTGAGTGGTGATCTCTTTTGTGAAACAAGGCGAGGTCCAGTTACTATTTTTGTTATTTTATGCTTCTCAAACTTGTAATCCATTTCAACGAGTATATTTGTATAAGCCTTAAAGAAACTACCCCACGCTTTCATATTTGCATCTCTTAACGTCTCCATAAATTTATCTATACCAAACAATACACTTGCCATTATTCTTTGCTTTATTTCTTGGGTATTATCACCATACCATTCTTCATTGGGGGCGATATCGAAGAACTGATAGATTCTCTTTGAGCCATCCCTTCCAAACCTTAAAACTCTATCCAGTTCCTTTAGTAGATTCTGCAACTGATGTACATTTTCCAAATAATTTACAGCGTTTAAACCTGTTACTAGATCAAAGGTTCCGGTGTCAAATTCTAAATCAAACCAATTACCTTTGACAATTTTAATATCTGGATATTTACGCTGAGCTTCTATAATAAAGTTTTCTCCGCTTTCTACACCTACGACATAGGGTTTTATTCTATCAGGCATGCCGACAAAAGAATCTCCTGCGCCTGTTCCGATATCTAATACCTTGAAGTCTTCAAGGGGTATATTTTGATCATTGGATTCTTTTATAATTCTCATCCAGATTTCACCTTTGATGGCTGCTTCGAATGCTCTTGGAATCAGTGATCGCCTAATCGCATCTTCCTCTGCCTGTTTTTTTGATCCCACATCGCTATCTATCGGCGAGGCGGAGGAATCCACCCCTAAAGTTAGCAGATTATTTACCCCATGTACACTTCGTAGGTGTACATCGGTTAATCTGCCCAGCGTCAAAGCAGCGGTCTCTTCCGTATTGAAGCTTAGCTTCAACTGTAAATTTTGATTATTCTTTATCGGCGAGGCGGCAGTGCCTTTTCGTTGGTGATTTATAATTTTCAACTTGTAACTCTCTTCTATTGTAGGTGAAGATTGAATAGAAATAGGAGAAGAACCTTTCTTATTTCTGAAGTCTTTTCTGCCTTCCTTTTTAAAATTAACAATAATCAAGTTTTTGATAGTATTCTTTGCATACATCCAAAATTGTTTTTTGTGTTCTATTTTATGCGCCCAATTCCATGCAGCCAATCCAATTGCAACCTTGCCCCATGCTAATTTTTCTTGAAAATCTTCATCAGGATATATGCTTTTAATAGCATTGATCATCATAGGAGTAAATATATTCTCTAATCTTTGGATGCTTTCAGCTGCATAAAGGCTATCTGCTTTAATTAAAATAATTAAACTTTCTAATGTTTCTTCTGTTAAATCCCGATAACAATATTTCTGAGATTGGAGGGCCTGATTAACCTTTTCCTGAAAAGCAACATCATTGTTATATTTTTTCTTTATTAATTCATTCCATTGCTGTATCTCGTTTCGTCTTCCTCGTCTTGTAAACCTCTCAACGGTTAAAGCATCTTTAACTTGATCAGGTGTAAAGCGATAAGCAACTTTGTGTTTTGATCTCACAACAGGAAGCGTCACTTTTTCCGATTTCATCAAGCCCGTTTTCAAAAGGGTAAATATGATTGAATGGCTATTTTCTGCATACCCCAACTTAGCGGTTAACTCACGGCGAGAAATGCTATTTCTCACGATTTGTTCTTGCATTCTCCATTCTCTTACAACAAAATTTAAGTCTTGAATATTTACATGCCTGCCATTCCTTCCTTGCCAGGCGAAAACATTTAGATTGTTTTTTCCGTGCAATTCACTTTGCATATCTTCTTTTTGAAAATACTGCTCAGGATTATCTAAGACTGCTTTAAATCCCCCACGAAAAATGTTTAATCCACTCTCCTGAAGCATCCTTAAAGCATCTTCAAATGAAATGCTTGTCTTCAATAACTGATTCATGTCATTAACAATATCTATGGGGACTCTCTTGACTTTCATGCTTAAATCAACGATTTGTTTCTTTTTGTTATTCACATATCGAAAAGGATTCCGCCAATCGTATTGCAAACCCCATATACCCTCAACAACCTTCTTAATGGGAAGTGAGTTTATTAATAAATTAGCTGTCTCTTTTGGAATCCGCCACGCTTTCCCTTCCTTCTTTCCCTTTAACTCTCCATCCTTAAGACGACTTTTAATGATCTTATCATCCATTTTGCATAATCGACTCAACTCCTTCAGATGATAAAAAGGTTTGGTTAAATTGATTTCTTCTATTGGCGCCGGAATCAATGTTAAATACATTTTTCTTGTTAGTGTTCCTTTTGTAACTGCGTCAAATATCGAAACAAGAGACGGCACCGGCGAGGAGGAAGAAATTTTGTTTTTCTCTACTTTTGTCCAAAATTCCGGTATTCCATATTGCGCATAACCCCTATTCCTCTCTGCTAACTCATTTTCATCCTCATCCATAACCACTACATTAAGCACAGTAACAAGCTCTTTATCGAATATCGCCTTCGGATTAACAATATAAGTATCAGATGATAAAGACGTGAGGAGACGCTCTATCTCAGGATACAAGCTAAATAATATCCGTTTTTTCGGATACTCCTTAAGAGCATCATTAATTTTATATGCTGCCATATAAACATACTTATCTATATCGGCCACAATAGAATAATTTATTTCCAAATCATCTTCTATGGTTACGCTTTCGCTAACTACCTTAAAAATGTGCTGTTCCTTTTTAAGTAAATGCCAAAGAGGTAAATCTTCCGCACTTGGAGAAACTATAAAGCCATCGGGATAATTTAGTTGTTTATGCGCTTCGCATGCTTCGATAAAAGCATGGGTGTGGAAATATGTTATGGGTCCGATTACTTGATTTATTTTATGTTCTTCGACAAACGCCTTAAATTCTTTATTTCTTTCATTCTGTCGGTTCCAGAAATTATTATCCGAGACAAATATCCTATCTCCCTTATCTGTCTTAAGTATCAATCCCTGTTTTTCCTCATCCAGATTGCGCGTATTCTCTGCTGCATGCTTTAGACTTTTAAAAATAGCACCCTCCAAAACAAACCGTTCATTAAACCATTGTTCATAAACTGTTTTTCTTATCGGCGAGGCGGCGGAATCTATCGTCCTTTTAAAAATCGCTTCATGAGATTCCCAAAAATAAACAAATATCTGAGGTTTATCAGAATTAGACCAAATTTCCTCCCCCTCAGACAGCATGCAGGCAGGAATCTGTACATCGGGAGTCAAAATCCCAGCTTTTAGTGCTTTCTCCCAGGAGACTTCCTGATGATCCAATATTCCATAATGATAAGGGCCCTGTAAAACGCGCCTGTAATCCATCGCTTCAGTATCATCAATGCTTTTATCCTCCGGGTAAATGGCATCGGCAGGAAAATGAAGTATAATACTCCTTTTTGCCTGCATCATAATCTTTAAGACTTCTCTATACATTCTATAATGACACTTCCCCCATGCGCCTCCAGATAGAACAAGCTCATCGGCCCCAAGGATAAATGGCCTTACTTTATGAAAGAATATAAAGTCTTCGCTAGTTTCCATCGTTTGCTCCGAATGTTCTAAATAAGTAGGTAAAATTTCCCATCTAGAATCCCGACTTGGAATTACAAAATTAGCGCTTTTTCCCAATCCAACTTTAGACATAATAGCTTCTATGCCCAGCTTAGCAAATAATTGCTTATCAAACTTTTCATCTGGATGATTAATTAAATGTCTCATCGTATTTTTTATCGGCGAAGAGGTAATTCTATCATTATCCTCCACCGGTGAAGCGCTTCTATCTATTTCCTCTCGCTCAGAGTAAATTCTTTCTCGGTTGATGAAGGACACAGCCAAACCCGCATTTGACTTTCTCGTTAAATTTTGCTTTGTTTTTTCTAAATCAGTTATTCTATTAGTGATATCGTCTTTTAAAACACTAAAAATCTTCTTAATCTCGTCCTCTGCCAATCCTGTTTTTTGCGCAATTTCACTAACTGAAGGGGTTCCGCCTGCTCCGTTACCCAAATAAGTGATAATAATTCTTATTATACCTCTTTCCCCGGCGCCCAAATCATCTATACAGCTATAAAGAATAGCAATGCGCTGGAAACGGATAGCCTTTTCTTCCCTTCTCGCCAGAATTTCCAAAGGTGTTCTTATTCTAGTGCCGGCTCTAAAACTATTGGATGCGGGATCATAATTCTCTTGCCAACCGACCTGTATAAATAAACTACGGTAAGGAGAATTCCACCATTTTACAGCCTTCCTTAACCTTTCATTGCTAGAGGTGCTTAGAACTTTGAGTACTTCTTTCCAATAATATCGGGATATTGGCTTTTTGCTTACCCCAAAAATATGGCCTACTTCTTCCTGCGTTGGTAAAATTGTTATTTCTGGATATCCTTTAAACATCCGTAATATCTCTTCGGCTATTGCCTTAACAGGAAATTGGTGGAATTTTAACGCGTTGACAACTCTTTGATCACTAGATTGGGATAGATATTTAAGCACCCTTTTCCAGTAAGAGTGGGATATTGTAACTGCATCTAACCCAAAAATACGGCCTACCTCTCTCTGCGAGGGCAGCCTTCGGCGTTCGGGCTCGTTGATAAATATAGCTAATATTTCTTCGGATATTGCCTGGATAGGATTCTGGTAAAATTTTACCGCATTAATAATCCTCTGGTTATTTGATTTCGGCAAATATTTAAGTACTTTAGCCCAATAAGATTTAGACATTGTCCCTTTGTGTGCTCCGAAAATAACACCTACCTCTCTCTGCGAGGGCAGCCTTCGGCGTTCGGGCTCGTTGATAAATATAGCTAATATTTCTTCGGATATTGTCTGGATAGGATTCTGACGAAACTTTACCGCTCTAAGCATCCTTTCATTAGCACTCTCGGATAAACTTATCAAAATATTATCCCAATGCTGAGAGAGTACCGGATACTTTATCTTAAGGCCGTCTGCCAATTCCTTTCTTGAAGGCAAAAATTTACGCTGAGGCTCTTTAGCGAAAATTTTCATTATATATTCAACGGTTTTCTTAACTACCAGATTCTCTGCACCAACCGAAGATTTTACTATCGGTGAGGCAGAAGAAGAATCTGTAACCGAAGGCCAGATAAAACCAAGACTGATAAATAGATTTTTTATCTCCTCAGGGGTCTTATCGCGTATATAGGAATATTTTTCTATTACATATTTATCCGTTTTTTCTAAAGGCTGACCTGAGAAGAAATAACTGATAAATTCGGGAAGCATATTATAAGCGAGCTGTTTCCTGTCATAAGGATTATTGTTAGAAAAGTGAAACTCACCAAGATATTTCGAAATACCCTTGAAAGCTATCATATATCGCACATCGTTTCCAAAGTGGTAAGCTATATTATTCACCAAAGAATCTAAAGTATTTCTGTTTTCCTTAAGTAAAAAATGGTAAACATCATGTAGTATTTCATGCCTCTTTACTGAATCTGATATATTCTCTTCCACTACAATCACTCTTTCAAAATACTGTTTATACCTCTTATTTAAATATTGAAATGCTTCCTTAGTAAACTCCCGTCCACGGATATCCGTATTTTGTGGCTGGGCAAATTCTTGATTAAAATAAACCGTATATAATCCAATCTCAAAATATTTTCTAGAAAGGCTGTCTGTTATCGCCATGGTCTCATTATCAAAAATAATCTTTAAACCATCTCTTAAAACCCCTTCTTTTATTACGCCTTTTACCATCTGATAATCCGCTTCAACGATAATCGGCGAGGCGGAATGTATGTTATCATTTTTCAATCGACGCAAGACTTCATCGATTAACCTATCGGCTTCGTTAATTTCTTCTATATACGGCGCCCTATAGACGAAAGAATCTTCTTTAATGCCTTCGTATCCAGAACTATATTTAGCAATAAACCTTATTATCTTATTTACTAGAACATCTTCCCTACCAAAGGCTTGTTCTATTATCGGTAAAATTATCCACTCAAGAAGCTGACTAAAATATGCCCACCATCCCATATCTGCCTTAATCGTTTTAATATCTTGATTAAAGGGCGATTTCTCAACAAGATCATCAAGATGACCGTCTCTTAGTTGATTAAGACGCTGTATAATTTCGTCTATCTCTTCTTTCTCCATCGGCGAGGCGGAAGAATAAATGCCGTACCTCGTATCTCGTATTCTGTATACCCAAAAACTAACACCTCGTAGGTGTAAGTATTCGGCAGATTTTCTCATCGGCGAGGTACTTCGGCCTTGCTCAGTGCAGGCGGCGACTTCTCTTCTACCTCCCCCTTTGTACACCTCGTAGGTGTACATTGGTGAAGCGTCGGAACTCATCGGCGAGGCGGACTCTTCTTTTTTAAAATCCAACATCTCATGTTTAAGCTTATCTTCTTCCGCTAAGAGGAATTTTTCTATTTTCCTGGAAAGCTTCCAGAGCGATTTTTGGGAGTTAATACGCAAACTCCAGAATTTTGCCCGTACAGCTACAATATTTTGACCATTATTAACTATTCGCGGAAACTCCGGTGAATCATCTGTTGAAGCTAGGAATATCTTTAAATTAAATTTTTCTACAATTTGAGCAATAAGCATAGCAGGTGCTTCATCTGTATTAGAAGCCGCAAACATAAAAGCATCCCTTAGCATCTCTACTGCCTTGGCCCCATCCGGACTAATCTCTCCGCTTTGCACCATCTTAACTCCTACTGTATTAACATAATTATTTCGTTTTCTAGCTAATGCCGGATCTTCAATCCAAAGGCTAATACTGCGCAATATATCGTTATTCATATCACCGGCATGTTCACGGCTATAAACACCACCTACAGCGATAGTTGCCCTCATTCTTCTAATTGCCTCTAGCTTCACCTGACGCTCAGATGCTCTTAATATCGCCTCTATCTCTATAATTGATTTTTTTACTCTTTGTTTTACGCTCAAACTTTGCGTATAAGACATGAGGAATCCATCGCTGATCTTTCCCCTTATAAAATCATTGAGGTAACCAAACATGTGGCGCGCGAATTCGTACACCTCCGTTAAAGCCATTAATTCAAAAATCTCATTTTCGAATACAGGCTTACTTAAATTATCACCAGCAGCACTATCAATACTCTTGAGCACATCTAATAAACGTTTTCTATGGGGATTGGCTGTAGAAACGGACTTGCTGCGAGAATAAATTTCTGAACCTTCCTTTGAACCACCTTTGTCATATAGTTCCTTATAACCGGCCTCATTGATACTCTCGTACACACAAAAGGCAGAGCCCAACCAAAAACCAAGATTAATACCTAGAATTACAATTAAGTTGCCAAATTCTTTATTCTCTATCGGCCATCCGTTTTTGTGAAGATTGATAAAAAAGATGCTGGTTCCGACTGAAACAACAAGTGGTACCACCGAATAAGCTATAACTATCGAAACAGCGGAAGAAAGATTGAATTCTCTAATAGTCCGGCCAATAATAAATAGGTAAAGCATAAAACTTAAAAGACCGGTAAGAAACAGAAACAGTATTCCCGCTATCGCAAGCATTGCTATCTGTCCCGACTCCATCGCAGATAACGCTAAGGCCGTAGAAGGTAGACAAAAAACAAAAATACCAACCATAGCAAACAATGTTGGCATTTTTTCCAATAAACTACGGGAGAATGAAAAGATCATCCTCTTGTCCTTCATCGGCGAGGCGGAAGAATAAATGCCGTACCTCGTGTCTCGTATTCTGTATACCCAAAAACTAACACCTCGTAGGTGTAAGTATTCGGCAGATTTTCT
>CAJVXN010000019.1 GCA_913009335.1 uncultured bacterium | reverse complement strand
TGATTAAGACCAGCTTTGCTATTTTAGCGCTTTTGGGGATGATAAATTTATGGGTTGCCGTGGCAATTGGCGATATGGGTTTGAGTCTCGCGGTTATCTTAAACTCCCTTAGATTAACCAAAGTAAAATCAGCAAAATAAGAGGGAAGGTAACCAATGAGGATATTGGTCATAGAGGATGAGAAAAAAGTAGCACATTTTATTGAGAAGGGTTTAAGGGAGCATGCTTTTACTGTAGATGTTGCCCATGATGGGGAAGACGGATTTTTTATGGCAACCGGCGAAGAATACGATTGTATTGTATTGGATATTTTGCTTCCTAAGATGGATGGATATGAACTCTTAAGGGCTATACGCAGCAGGAGTATTAAGACACCAGTAATTTTTCTTACTGCTAAAGATGCGGTAGATGATAGAGTTAAAGGATTAGAGTTAGGTAGCGACGATTACTTAGTAAAGCCATTTGTTTTTGCTGAGTTGTTGGCGCGTATCAGGGTACTTCTGCGGCGAGGGAAAGAAAAAAGGGTTGATAAACTTAAAGTTGGCGACCTTTCCTTAAATCTGCTCACGCGTACTGTAGCAAGAGCTGGAAAAAAAATAGAGTTGACGCCAAAGGAATACTCCTTATTGCAATATTTGATGGAGAATAGAGGCCGGGTTTTAACCCGGACGATGATTTCTGAAAGTGTCTGGGGATATGATTTTGACACCTTTACCAATGTGATAGATGTTCATATTAATGCCCTTAGAGAAAAAGTAGATAGAAGTTTTCCTACGCGCTTGATTCATACTGTCCGGGGAGTTGGTTATGTCTTGGAAAAAAGAGAAAAGAAATAGATTTATCTTTTTTAAAAGTATCGGTTTTAATTTAGCCTTTAGCTATTCAATTGTTCTATTTATAAGTGTTCTTCTTGTTTCAGTTTATTTCTATGCTAAACTGAGCCAGAATTTGCATAGAGAGACCGAGGTTTTTCTGAAAGGTGAACTGGATATTCTTTCTCACTTTATTGCTGATCACACTACAGATTTGGATGCTATTGTGAATGAGCTCAACCAGCGCACAGTTCTGACTAAGGCTGCTTATAAGATGCACTACGCGCTCTATGATCGAGAGGGTAGGATTTTAGCCATGTCTAAAGATTTTCCTGTGGATATTTTTCCTTTGGAGAAACTTAGCTTGAATGAGAGATACCCTAATGATACAGGAGAAGAAAACGTAGACTTTTTCATTCCAACCTATTTAGCTGGAGGAGCCCGTTTAATAGCTAAGCCTATTTATGAGAACCAAAAAATAGTCTATTTTATTCAGATAGGGATTGATCTCGGACAGATTGAAAGAGCCCTGAGTAATTACCGGCGCAATGGACTTTTTGTTTTTCCACTCGTATTTGTAATTGCTATGGCCGGAGGGCTTATATTGGCGCGGAGAAGCCTGGCTCCCTTGGCAAAGATTACCGCTAGTGCAAAAGATATTAATGTTTCAAATCTTGATAAGAGATTGCATCTTAGAAATACAGGAGACGAGTTAGATGAGTTAGCAGGAGCCTTTAATGATGTCTTTGCCAGGCTTCAGAAGTCCTACCAGAAAATAGTCCAATTTACCGCCGATGCCTCGCATGAGCTACGTCTTCCTATTACAACCATTAGAGGGGAGGCTGAGGTTGTCTTAGAGAGGGAAAGAAGTATAGAAGAATACAAGGAGGTTTTAGCCAGTATCATTGAAGAATTTGAGCGGCTGAGTAAGATGATTAACAGCTTGTTAATTCTATCTCGCGCTGACAGTGGCCATGAAAGATTAGAGTTTCAGGAGATTGAACTTGGTAGGTTAATAAAGCAGGTTTATGAATTCTTTAGGGTAGTGGCTGAGAGTAAAGGCATAGATTTAAGAATAAAAGGTAGTGCTGTTTGCATAACAGGCGATAAGACAAATCTTGAGCGGCTTTTCTCAAATCTAATAGATAATGCCATAAAATATACCCTGTCTGGCGGGCAGGTAGAAATTAAGATTGAAAGTAACGCTTCTTTTGCTATTGTATCCATTAAGGATACCGGAATAGGTATTTCTCAGAATGAGCTTACCAAGATTTTTGACCGTTTCTATAGGGTTGATAAATCCAGGGCCCGTGTACTCGGCAGCATTGGTCTGGGTTTAAGTATCTGCCAGAGTATTGTTGAGATTCATCATGGAGAGATAAAAGTAGAAAGTTGGGTAGGAAGTGGAAGTACCTTTACAGTATTGCTCCCTAGAGAGAAATCTGCTTAAATTATCAAAAATAACCCCACAAATTTTCCCGCCAAGTTTCCCCAAACATTAAGAAAATTTAATCTTTCCTTAAGCTTTTCTTAATCTTCATATGGTATATTTATAACAAAAATAAAAGTGTGTTTGTATAGTAACCAGGAAAGAGTAGATGCATTTTTTCTAACAGCGAGTAGGTTAAAAGATGTTTAAAAGTGATTTTGGATGGAAGCCTATTGTTGGGATTTTGTTAGTGTTTTTATTGTTAACTTCTGGGTGTGGAAAAAGACAAGCTGAGGCTCCGGGTGAAGATATAGTGGTTACTTATAGCGGAAAGAGTTTGAGCAAAGAAGAACTAAAAGATTATATTAGAAGGCAGGGGGCTAAAGAAAGGGAGCATGCGATTTGTGAAAAACACGGGTTTGACCATAGCCAGTGCGATAAATTGGAATCTTGCGAGAGCCACCCTATTCATAGTATAGAGGCATATCGCGTAATAATTAAGGAGTTAGTTCTAGAAGAGATGACAAAAAATTGGGCTAAAGAAAAAGGTATCGCAAATCGAGGCGAGGTTAAACACGGTTTAAAACACATTGTTGAAGAGATTAATCTGGGAAGCCTTGCAGCAAAGATGCACGAGGATGAATTCGCCCCTGATAAAATAGAAATACAACAATATTTTGAGGAGCACAGAGAAGAGTATAAAGGCCGCTCGCTTAGTGAAGTAGAGATGGAGATAAAAAGCATATTAACGGTTAAAAAGGGGAAGGAATTTGTTCCTCGGTATATTGAGAAGTTAAAAGAGAATGCGGTAATTTCCAGAAATTATGACCTTTTAAAGGTAGATGAGCCAACCGAGGCAGAACTGCGTAATTACTATGAAAGCAATAGGGACGAGTATATAGAGCCCAAAAAAATAAGAATTTTACAGATAAAAATTGACATTTGTTCAACGTGCTCTAAAGTAATGCAAGATGCTGCTCGTAAGAAAGTAGAGGAGGCAATGTTTAGATTGAAAGCATGGCAGGATTTTTCAGATGTGGCAAAAGAGTTTTCAGATGGAATTTATGCCGAAGATGGTGGTAGGTATCAGAATTACATAAAGGAGGGAGATAGAAGTGAGGTTTTTGAGAATAATGTTTTCAATTTAGGGGTAAATGAAATAAGCAATATTTTTAAAGATAGAGATAATTTCTATATTGTTAAGGTTATTGAGAAACAAAGCAAAAGGCGGAAAGATTTTTTTGAAGTAATAGATGAGGTTAAAGTAAAGGTTATTCAGGAAAAGGAAGATGAGAAATACGAGCTTAATAAATTTGAAGCTCTTTTTAGTATGCATGGTAAAAGATTTACCCTTGGTGAATTTAAGGAAGAATTTAGTGAGTTGCCCTATGAGGCGAAGCGGCAGTTTGGGAATTTTGAAGGGAAGAAGGCTTTGTTAGACAAGTTAATTATCAAAGAACTTCTCCTGGAAGACGCGGGAGATAAGATGCTGGATAGAGAAAATAAGCAAGAGGTTGAGGATGCAAAGGCCGAGATAATTAGTCAGATATTGCACATGGAAGAGGTAGATGAGAAAATAGAAGTTTCTGATGAAGAGGTAAAGAAGATTTATGAACAGAAAAAAGGTCTTTTTGTTGAGTCGGCAAAAGCCAAAATCAGCTACATTCGCGTTAGTGGAGGATTTTCAGATGATGAAGAGAGGAGGATGCGTCAAAAAATAGAAGAGGCTTATCAAAAAATTAAAAGTGGAGTTGACTTTGCCTCCGTAGCTAAGAAATATTCAGAGGATTGGACCGCTACATCGGGAGGTGAGTTAGAATCTTGGATATATGAGGGAGCCAGCCAGTTAGGCGAGATGATTGAGCATGGCTTTCATCAGTCTATATTTAAGCTAGGGCCAGGCCAGGTAAGCGAAGTTTTTAGATTTGGTGGGGATTTTTTCATTGTTAAGATGCGCCAGAAAGAAGAAAAGAGGCAAAAGACTTTCGAAGAAGCCAAGCCCTATATAGAGGAATTGTTGTCTGCGCATAAACACCAGGAAAGGACATTTAAGCTGCAGGATGAACTTCTTGAGAAGTCGAAGCTGATAATTTACGATAAGACTCTGAAGCAGATGCTGAAGGAGCAAAAACAAAGGCAAAAGGAGATTAACAGGCAAAATAAATGATGAGCATGGTAGAAAATAGCTTAAATAGAAAGCATAAAAAAATAGCAGTTGGTTTAATATTGATATTTATTTTTTGTTCGTTTAGCATTGTCTTTGCCAAAGATTCGGTTTCTTCGGAAGGACTTCAGAGCGACGATGCCCGAAAATATGTTTTGGATAATGGAATGACAATAATTACAAAGCGGATAACTACCGGCTCTCTGGTCTCTCTGGCTTTTGTAGTTAAAGCGGGAAGCGCTACCGAGGGTAAATTTTTAGGTTCGGGCATCTCTCATTTTGTAGAACATATGCTTTTTAAGGGGACCGTGAAAAGTAAGCCCGGAGAAATATTCAGGGAGATTGAGTCTTTAGGCGGTGAGATTAACGGATTTACTACTTACGACTATACGGGTTACACCATAACTCTTCCCAGGGAGGAATTAAACAGAGCTTTGGAAATTTTAGCCGACGCGATTATGAATCCTCAATTTGACCCGGAGGAATTAGAAAAAGAAAGAGATGTTATTTTAGGCGAGATAAGATTATATCAGGATAATCCTGAACGCGAACTTTCAAGGCTATTTTTTGGCAATGCCTATATCCGTCATCCTTACCGGTATCCGATTATTGGTTATGAACCGCTATTGAGGAGCTTGAAGAGAGATGATTTGGCCGGTTATTACAGGCGGGTGTATATTCCGAATAATATTGTCCTGACGGTCACCGGAGATGTAGACCGGGACGCGTTATTATCGAAAATAAATAAGGAATTCAAAGAATTTAAAAAGAGGCCTTATGTTTTACGAAACGTTCCTTCCGAGCCGAGACAATTGAGCCTCCGCCGCGTAGAGGATGAATATCCTACCAAGTTAACTCGCATGCTTTTAGGCTTTAAAAGTATAAGCATCGCCGATAAGGACCTTTTTGCTCTGGATGTATTGGCAATGATCTTAGGCCGGGGAGAAAGCTCCAGGCTGTACCGCCAGATTTACAAAAACAAAGGGTTGGTTTATTCCATAGGCGCGTTTAATCTTACCCCTATGGATAAGGGTATATTCGGCATAAGGTGTACTTTAGATAATGAGAAAATCGATCAGGCAATTGAAGCAATATATTCGGAGATAGATAAGGTTAAGAAAGGCGAAATAGGTATTCAGGAATTAGATAAGGCCAAGAGACAGGTAATCAGCGGTTATATATTCAGCCGTCAGACGACTGCCGGAGTGGCTCATGACCTGGCCATAAATGAGGTTTTAGCCGGAGATTTTGATTTTTCGAAAGAGTACGTGAAGGCGGTAGAAGCATTGAATTTAGATGATGTTCGGAACGCGGCTAAGAAGTACCTTAATAAAGAAGCTCTTACTATCGCCATACTTAATCCGCCCGTCCCCAAAAAAGAAACTGCGAAAAAAACCGAAAAAAATACACCAGAGATTAAAAAAATAATTCTGGATAACGGGTTGACTGTTTTATTAAGAGAAGACAGCAATTACCCTCTTGTTTCCATAAAAGCGATATTTTCCGGGGGGGTAAGGGTAGAGACAGCGGATAATAACGGTATATCTAATTTGGCTTCCCGGATGTTGCTGCGCGGGACAGAAACTCGTTCATCGCGGGTCATAGCCGAGATTATTGAATCCTTGGGAGGCGAGATTAATACTTTCAGCGGAAACAATAGTTTCGGCATCTCTTTAGATATTCTTTCGCGGGATTTGGATGAGGGGATGGAAGTTTTAGCCGATATAGTAGCTAATCCGGTGTTTCCTGAAGATGAGTTAAGTTTGGAAAAAGAGCTGATATCAAGCCAAATTAAAACGCAAGACGATAACATATTCAAATTAGCCTTTAAGGCGCTTAAGAAAATATTGTTTAAGGCCCATCCTTACAGGTTTGACCCTTTAGGGGAAGAAGAGTCTCTAAAAGCAATTAGCCGCCGGGATGTGGCAGAGTTCTATGGTAATTTCTGCCTGCCTGGCAATATGGTTTTAACTGTATTCGGGGATATAAAATCTAAAAGCGCGCTCGAACTAATAAAAAATAAATTCGGCAGACTCGCGCCTAAAGAATTAATCCGCATCTTACCGGAGGAGTCTGCGTTAAAAAAATCTGAACAGTCGACAATCTACGCCCCTAAAGAGCAGACAGTAATCATGCTGGGATTTAGCGGAGTCAAATTTAGGAATCCTGCCCGTTTTTCCTTTGAGGTATTAAATTCGATACTTACTTCTTCCGGCGGGCGCCTGTATCAAAAGATAAGGGAGGAGTTCGGACAGGCGTATACATTAGGCGGCGCTTCCGTGCCGGGGGTAGATACGGGTTTTTATTATCTCTATGTATCTACGACAGCGCTAAACTTAAACAAGATAAAAGAGATTATTTTAGCGGAGATCAAAGACCTGCGAACAAAGTATGTGGATGAGAAAGAATTATTCGCGGCAAAGGCTTATCTTGCCGGTATTCAAAAGATGAACTTAGAGACTAATTCTTCTCTTGCTATAAAGGGCGCGCTGGATGAATTATACGGTCTGGGGTTTAATAGTTATAATTTGTATCAGGAAAAGATAAATGAGGTTACAAAAGAGGACATTATGCGCGCGGCAAAATTATACCTGGATATAAATAGGATGGCGGTTGTAGTTGTCAGGCCAAAAGTGAATAAATAAAGTTTAAGGCCGCGTTAGTTCGTTTTGTAAATCATGTGTTCATTTGAGGAGGCACGGTATGGAAAGAAGAGAGCGGACTGTTTTAGTTGCTATCGGGGCTAATGTTATTCTCATTCTTTTACGCTTCATATTAGCCGGTGTTTCAGGGAGTTTAGGGCTTAGGGCCAATGCCTGGCATTCATTAGCCGATATTTTTGTTTCAGGCATGGTTTATTTGGGGCTGGTTATTGGTCGTAATGGTAGTTTAAAATTTTCTAAAATAGCTACTAGCTTAGAACGCGTTATAGCCTTATTTGTATCGGTCTTTATTTTTTATATGGGTGTAGAGTTATTCTCTGAGGCTATCAAAGGGGAAGGGGTGGAGCTTAAATATCTTCCCGTAGCTGCTATAGGTGCCTTTCTGGGAATTGTTATCTGTTATTTTATGGCGCGCTATAAAATATATGTGGGCAGAGAAACTAAATCTCCCAGTATGGTTGCTGATGGCTATCATTCTAAAATGGACATGTACTGCTCTTTGGCGGTTTTGGTAGGATTGGTAGGTTCGTTATTTGGCATGGCCAGTTTAGATAAAATAGCAGCGATGGTCGTAGTGGTGTTTATCTTTTTGGCCGCTTACGAGATATTTACTTCTAATCTTAAGGCATTATTGTCGAAAAAAACACTCAGTGAATCTGTGGATCATTTACACTTAGAACCATCTAGTAAACCCAGGGCAATGATTGTTATTAGTATTGTTTCTTTATTTATCGCGGGATACTTATTTTCAGGAGTGTATTATGTGGCCTGGGACGAACAAGGCATTGTGCGCAGATTTGGTAAAGTTACTCAAAAGAACGTTCTTCCCGGATTACATTATCGGCTACCCTACCCTATTGAAAAAATAGACCTCATTAAAGTAGAGAATATCAGAAGATTAGAGGTGGGCCCTAATATTCTATTGACAGGCGATACCAATCTGATCAACGTAAAGATCACTGTCCACTATAAAATATCTGACGCGATTCAATATCTGCTTGGAATAAAAAAACCAATCAAGCTGATTAGCGATATTGCTTCATCAAGTATTCGTCAGGTTGTTGGAGAGAGAGGTATTGATTACATCTTGACCACAGGTAAGTCGGAGGTTGAGGACGCGACTAAACAGCTTTTACAAGAGGTTTTGAATGAAAATAATTCTGGAATTAAAATAGTAAACTTACAGCTTATGAAGATGGTGCCTCCTGAAGATGTTATCGGGGCATTCCAGGATGTAGCCAGTGCCCGGGAGGATAAAATAACCTATATCAATGAAGCGCAATCTTATCGTAACGCCTTGGTACCTGAGGCAAGAGGAAAGGCGTTTAAACTTTTAAGAGAGGCAGAGGCTTACAAAGAGGAGAAAGTAAACTTTGCTCAAGGAGATGCTTCGCGTTTCTTACAGAAACTCCGGGAATACGAAAAGTCCAAGGATATTACCGAATTGAGGCTTTATTTAGAGACTATGGAAAAGATATTACCGAAGGTGAAGAAAGTTATCCTTGGGCAGGAAATAGATACCGGGAGTACCGATCTTTGGCTGATGGATGAAAAAATAAAAGGCAGTGGTATAAATTTGGGAGGTGGGAGATGAAAGGAAAAAGCATTATTAAAGTCGTTCTGGGTATAGGGTTATTTATAATAGCGCTTATTGTTAGTAATTTGGTAATTTTTTCAGTGGATACCACAGAATATGTGGTAATTACCCAGTTTGGCAATCCGGTAAGAACGATTTTTAAAGCCGGCTTAAAATACAAACTACCTGAGCCTATTCAAACAATTCACCGTTTTGACAGACGGTTGCAGGTCTATGAGGTAGGTGAGTTAGAATTACTTACTAAGGATAAAAAAAGCGTGATCGTTGATCACTATGGAACATGGCGCATCAAGGATCCGATTACCTATATGAAGACAGTAAAAGATAAAATAGGCGCTGAGGCCAGGCTTTCGGATACATTCTCTTCTAGCCTTGGAGTGGCTTTGGGCCGGTATAACCTGGACGAATTGATAAATATAGACGCCAATAGACTAAAATTCGATAGAATGTTACAAGAAGTTATGAAGAGGTGTCGCGACAAAGCCGGAGACTATGGAATTGAAGTAATAAATGTTAAGTTGAGAACTTTAAACTTTCCCGAGAAGAATAAACTGAGCGTCTTTCGCCGGATGAAAGCTGAGCGAGAGCAGATGGCGAGAAAATACCGCTCCGAGGGAAGTGAGGAGGCAGCCAAAATCAGGGCTAAAGCACAAAAAGAACAAAGGACCCTTATCTCCGCGGCCTATAAACAGGCTGAACAAATTAAAGGCGAAGGTGATGCCGAAGCAATCAGATTATATGCTGAGGCATATCAAAAGAATCCGCAATTTTATGAATTTATTCGTACCTTAGAGGCATATGAGAAATTAATTGATGAAAAAACGACTATAGTGCTTCCGGCAGATTCAGAGCTTTTGAAGTATTTAGAGACGATAAATCCTCAAAAAGCCCAGCAAATGAATTAGTAGCATACCGTTTTAGGATGGAGGGATTTTATGAATAATAACAATGATGAGATAGCGCCTGATTTGGAAAAAGCTTCTGCTATTGACGATATTCTTAAGGCATTTAAGCATATTAATCTAAAGGTTGTGCTATGGGTTTTGTTTGTGGTAAGTTTGGCGTTATATCTTTTGACCGGCGTCTATGTAGTAAATCCCGGAGAACAGGCCGTAGTAAAGAGGTTTGGAAGAGTTTTGGAAGGGGTGGTTACTGAGGGGATATACTATTCGTTCCCCCGGCCTGTAGATATAGTAGAAAGGGTGAATGTGTCAGAAGTGCGGCGTGCCGATATCGGGGTAAACCTTCCCGAACATAAACATGATATATTTCCTCCGCAAAAGATACAACTTTTAACCGGCGATGAGAACGTTGTCAATGTAGAAGCAATTGTACATTACAAAATTAAAGACGCGGCTAAATATCTCTACAATGTAAATTTTAGTGATGAGCGTTTGCTGAGAAATAGTGTCGAGGCAGCGCTAGTTTCTCTAATCGGGAATATGGCCGTAGATGACATTTTGACTATTGAAAAACTTAAGGCTCAAGGGTTGATAATGTGGAAGGCTCAGGAGATGCTTGATAAGTATGAGAGTGGTTTACGGATTACCGCATTTAATATTAAAGCTATTGTTCCTCCGCGAGAAGTAGCTGATGCCTTCCGGGATGTAACCGCGGCCAAAGAAGATAAAGAGCGGACGATAAACATGGCGCGCGGCTACTATAATAGTTTAATCCCCGAGGCGCGCGGTAAGGCTCAGGAGGCAATAAGCCAGGCTGAATCTTATCGTATTGAGGTGGTGAATATGGCAAAAGGGGATACGGGGAGATTTGAAGCGATGTTAACTGAATACCAGAAAAACCGTAAGATTTATACTGAAGATGTAACCATGTACCGCCTTTATCTGGAGACTATGGAGAGGATATTACCAAGAGCAAAGAAATATATTATCAATCCATCTGCCGATGGCACTAAAAAGGTTAATCTGAAGTTTATCGGCGCGCAGTAATGTTTTATTTCAGGAAATTATGATTAAAAAGAATCGCGTTTTTTTAACTATGCTGGTTTTCAGCATAATGTTTTTTGTTATTTCCCGTGCTGAAGCCGAAGTCACATTAACCGCCAAGGTAGATAAGGAGAGGGTTGCTGTAGGTGAGAAAATGCTGTTAACCGCTAAGCTGGAATGGGAGCAGGTTGAAAACGAAGAAATTAGAATTACTAAAATTAATACTCCCCAATGTTCCCTTCTGGAGTTAGTTGATTCATCGCAAGTTTCTAGAGTAGAACTGCGTTTTGGTAGGGTAGTATCAATCCAGACATTAGAATATATCTTTAAAGCTAAGAAAGAAGGTATTGACAAAATTAGTGCCTTAACAGCCGAATATATTGTTGGATCAGATGAGCAAAAGTTTGATGTTAGTTTAGGGTCTATTGAAATAAAGGTGATTTCGCTAAAAGAGAAATTGATATCCGGTTTTGGTTTTATAGCTGCCATAACAGCAGGAACTTTCGCGGGGATTATGTGTGTGTTTTTGCTTTTAAGAAAGTGGAGAAAGAAACAAAATGCTGCCAGCTTAAATAAGTATGCCGGTTCCCATTATGAACGAGAAGCAATAGATAGGCTTAGAGATATAATAAAATATCGCCTTGAAGGGGATTTCAAAAAATATTACGGCGCTTTACATCGCATATTGGCAGATTACGCAAAAGCAAAACATCGTATTGAAATAGCCAATAAAGATGAAGAGGAAATTCGCCGATTATCTTATGGTACTGATATTCCCGGTGAATTTTTAAGTCTGTTGGTAGAAACCGTCCGTCTTTCTGAAAGGGTGAGGTTTGCCGGATACGAGCTTAACCCGGACGAAGAAAGGAAAGTATCCACCGGTATTCAAAAATATTTAAAATCGTCAATATCCAATGAAAACGATGAAACAATATAATTAACGGAGGTTGATAATGCCCATTAGGCAAACAAAAGTTTTTAAGTTTTTTTCATCAATCAAGCTTGCGATATGGCTGCTTAGCTTTATTGCTATATTTTCTGTAATTGGTACTTTAATCCCGCAAAATAAAGAATCTTGTGAGTATATTTCAAGGTATGGCCAATCACTTTATGATATATTCGCAAAGACCGGGGTATTAAATATTTACTCTGCCTGGTGGTTTGTCTCTCTTCTTGCCTTACTTTGTCTAAACCTGGCTGTTTGTCTGTTTAACCGCTTCTCTCTGAAATTACGTCTTCTGGGAACATTGCTTTCTCATTTGAGTATTTTGGTTATACTCGCGGGGTCTTTAATCGGCATGTTTTACGGAGAAAAAGGTTATAGCAGGATCAATGAAGGCGAAACCATAAATTCATTTATTTCTAAAAACAAAAAGATAGCCCTGGATTTTTCCCTGCGCTTAGATGATTTTATATACGAAGAGCACATTGACCCGCAGGAAAAACTTCTTGTTTATCCTGACGTCCAACAGCCTCCTTCTGAGCCTAAAGGTACATGTGAAATGGAACAGGATACTTGCGATACACAGCAGCCCGGCGCCGCTGAAAGGGAAAAGCCCTTAGCCGAAATCCCTGTTGCCGTAGGCAGCCAGTCTGAGATCGCCGATACAGGATTTAGGGTTAAAATTTTACGTTATGTTCCCGATTTTGCCATGGATGTGTCTACCAAACAGGTAACCAGCAGGTCAGCAGAGCCGAAAAACCCCGCATTAGAGGTAGAGCTTAAGAGTAAAGACGGTGATATTAAGACATTCTGGATATTTGCTGCCTATCCGGATATCCATAAACAAATAGAGAAGAATTTCCGGTTTAAATATCAGTGGGCCTGGCGCCGTCCTAAAGATTTTATCAGTAAGGTTACGGTTATTAAGGGCGGTGAAGAATTGCTTAAGAAAGATGTAAGAGTAAATTCCCCTCTGAGGTTCGGTGGTTATAGCTTTTTCCAGTCAAGCTACGATAAAGAACATCTTAGCTGGTCAGGCCTGCAAATCGTAAAAGATCCGGGTGTGATAGTGGTTTATTTTGGATTTTTTCTACTTATCTTAGGTTTGATTATAATATTCTATATCAACCCATTAATTAAGAGGAGATAAAAAATGTTATCTATATATTTAAACATTGCCTTTGCCGCCTATTTTACCGCAATGATTTTTTATTTTATGGAATTATTTTTTAAGCCTAAGCTCTTGTCGAATATTGCCAGGGTGTTTCTTGTCTGTGGTATTTTGAGTTTGAGTGTGTATATGGGCCTGCGCTGGCAGATTGCCGGGCGTCCCCCCTTAAGCAATATGTTTGAGTCTCTGGTTGTTTTTGCGTGGGCGATTGCCATCGTGTTTATATTCATCGATATTAAATATAAGATTAAAAGCATTGCCGCGCCTGTTGCCTTAATGAGTTTAATTACCTTAGGTTCTGCTTCCCTATTAGATAAAGAAATAGTCTCGCTTCTTCCTGCCTTAAAAAGCAATTGGCTCACCATTCACGTATTGACCTGTTTTATCGGCTATGCCGCCTTAACCGTGGCGTTTGTATCAAGCCTGATATTTTTAATTCAGAAAAATAAAAACCAGAAATTGGATGAAATAAGCTATAAAATGATTGCCTTTGGTTTTCTATTTTTAACCTTAGGCATTATTACAGGGGCGGTATGGGCAAATTCTGCCTGGGGAACTTATTGGAGCTGGGATCCTAAAGAGTCATGGTCCTTGATTACCTGGTTTGTCTATGCTATATACCTGCATGTCCGTTTTACAAGGGGATGGAAAGGGAAGAGAGCGGCGTGGGTATCGGTGTTGGGATTTTTAGCGATGTTGTTTACATACTTCGGCGTAAACTATCTGTTATCAGGATTGCATAGTTATGGATAAAAAATGGAGGTGGGAGAATGAGACGGGATGAGATACAAGAGGTTAATGAAAGAGTAAAACAGGAAAGTGTCTTTATTGAAAGGCTGCGTCAGGAAATAGCTAAGGTTATTGTAGGGCAGAATTATATTATTGAGAGGCTTTTAATCGGGCTATTGGCTGACGGGCATATACTTTTGGAAGGGGTGCCGGGCTTAGCCAAGACAATGAGCGTTTCTACATTAGCTCAGGCTATATCAGCTAAGTTCCAGCGTATTCAGTTTACCCCGGATCTTTTGCCGGCGGATCTGATTGGGACGCAAATATACAACCTTAAGGATGCTGCGTTTAAAGTCAAGAAGGGGCCCATTTTTGCCAATATTATTCTCGCCGATGAGATAAATCGCGCTCCGGCAAAGGTGCAGAGCGCTCTCTTGGAAGCAATGCAAGAACAGCAGGTAACTATTGGGGAAGAAACCTTTAAGCTCAATGATCCATTTTTAGTATTGGCGACACAAAATCCTATTGAACAAGAGGGGACATATCCTCTGCCTGAGGCGCAGGTGGATAGATTTATGTTGAAACTTAACATTACCTATCCCAATAGAAAAGAAGAGCAACAGATACTCAAACGTATGGCTGAGGTAGGCAAGAAGATAAAAGTAGAGCCGGTTGTTAAACCTGAAGAAATATTGAAAGCAAGGGGAGTTATCAATCAAGTCTATCTTGATGAAAAGCTGGAAGGTTATATCGTAGATATCGTGATGGCTACCAGAGAACCGGAAGTTTTTAAAATAGATGTTAAGGATTACATCGAGTATGGTGCCTCTCCACGGGCAACGATATATCTGGCTTTGGCGGCTAAGGCCTACGCCTTTCTTCATGGCAGGGGGTATGTTATTCCCCAGGACATTAAAAAAATAGGTCATGACGTGCTCAGGCACAGGATTATCGTTACTTATGAAGCAGAAGCCGATGAGATTACTTCTGAAAACATTATTGATAAGATTTTTGATACTATTGAAGTTCCGTGAGAAATAAGCGGCAAGGTAAAAATATTTCTAACATTCTTAGATTGTGTATATTACTAAGGAACAATAATGATCCCAAAGGAACTTTTAAAAAAAGTACGCCAAATTCATATACGCACCAGCCGAATGGTAAATGACATCTTAGCCGGCCAATACCAAAGTGTATTTAAAGGTCAGGGGATAGAGTTTGAAGAAGTGCGTGAATATCAGGCCGGTGATGAAATTCGCGCCATCGATTGGAACGTAACCGCCCGTATGGGTAAGCCGTTTATAAAAAAATTCGTGGAAGAACGTGAACTTACCGTAATGCTGGTAGTGGACGCTTCATCCTCAGGAGAGTTCGGCAGTTTTGATAAACTAAAGAAAGAAATTGCCGCCGAGCTTTGCGCGATGCTGGCATTTTCCGCGATTAAAAATAATGATAAGGTAGGATTGATCATTTTTACCGACAGAGTCGAGAAGTTTGTCCCGCCTAAAAAAGGAAAGCGCCACGTACTGCGGGTAATTAGAGAGGTACTTTTTTTTAAGCCTCAGCATAAAGGTACGGATATCGCCTGCGCTCTGCAATTCTTAAGCACAGTTACCAGGCGTAGAACCATAACTTTTTTAGTCTCTGATTTTCTTGCCAGAGATTACGGGAGAGCTCTTCGAATAGCCAATAAGCGCCATGATATAATCGCCATTGTTATAGCTGATCCCCGGGAAGTAGAATTTCCCGATGTGGGATTTATTGAGCTTGAAGATTTCGAGACAGGGGAGGTTCGCTTAGTCGATAGTAACGACTTAAACCTTAGAAAGGCTTTTAAGGTTTTAAACGCAAGAGATATTCAGGAGCGCAATAGGTTTTTCCGTTCAATAAACATGGACGCGGTTGATATCAGGACTGACCGTTCCTATATTGAGCCATTGATACGTTTCTTCCGAATGAGAGAAAAAAGACGATAATATATTTTAAGTGAAGCGGGATATTTAATTCCAGGTAAGAGGTTTATTCTATTTTCTAACGTAATTAAATATATATTCTGCCGGATAAACATACAAGCGCGTTATTTTCGTAATAAAATATGCCCAAAAGCTTTTTTAAAAAATTACCATTTGTTCAGGGATATAAATGTGTAATTATTTTGTTATTTTTTTTGTTTTTCTTATCATCTTTTGTATATGCTGTCAATATCACTACCGATTTAGAAGACAACCGTCTGTATTTAGGTGAAGTTGACGAAGGAGAGGTTTTAACCGGAAGTTTTTTAGTTGTTAATAACGGACGTCTTCCCGTTAGGATAAGCGTAGAAGTTTTAGGATGTAGTTGCCTTGATGTTATAAGCCCAAAGGGCAAAGTAGAAATCTCTCCGGAAGATAGCCGTAAAATAATATTTAATTTTAATGCTAGCGGACTTGACGGTAAGGTATCCAAACCATTATATATTTATACCAACGAAAAAGGAAATTCTGTAATAAAGTTAGAAATTTCCGTGGATGTCGCAGTAAAATCGGAAACATTCATCAGACGATTTTTAAATTTTAGTTCTTTGACAGTGTTAACCGCAGGGCTGATTGACGGGATAAATCCCTGCGCGTTTACCGTAATGGTATTTTTTATCTCTTTTTTAACATTTGCCGGCTACAGAAAGAAAGATATGGTTATCGTAGGCGGTTCATTCATTCTTGCTACATATATCACTTATATATTGATAGGTTTAGGGCTGTTTAAAGCTGTAAGGAGTCTTGATTTTTTTACTTATTTCTCGCGTATATTTTATTTTATTGCTGCCGGCTTTGCTTTTATTTTAGCCGCAGTTAATATCTATGATTTCTGGATTTATAAGAAAACCAAAAATACGGAAAAGCTGCTTATAAAATTACCGTTTTCAATAAAAAGAAGGATACAGAATACGATAAGAAGAGAGTTGATTAAAGATAAGGAAGAAAATAAGAGTTTATTTCCTCTTATTGTCGCGGGTTTATCCTGCGGGTTCATCATATCGATTAAGGAATTATTTTGCACAGGACAGTTATATCTGCCTACGATAGCTTATATTTTAAAAGTACAGCAGTTAAAGTTGCGCGCGATATTATACCTTTTGCTTTATAATTTTATGTTTATTGTTCCTTTGATAGGCGTATTTGTATTGACATTTTTTGGCTTTACATCATCTGGCTTTGAGAAAATTGCCCGTACTCATTTGGGCGGTGTGAAGTTGGCTACAGCCTTTGTATTTTTCGGTTTAGGTGTAGTTTTACTAATTTTTAAGGGATAATATGTTAAATCATAGTATCTGGCGGGATGATTGTTTGGAGTCATCCGGCATAGGCATTAATTCAATAAAGTAGTGTAGTAAATCTGGTGAAGATAGAAGACTTCTTCAGGAAAATATTGATTTTATTCGCAATGAGGGTTTAAAAATTTACTGTTTAGCAGGAGGATGAAATCATGGGGAAAGACAACATATTTAAACGGCCCGCGATATTATTTGTAGTTTTAGCTTTTATGATGTTTTTGGTTTTGGCTGCGTTCATTCTAAGGGCCCGTACTACGTATAATAAGATAGAAGGTTTAGAGAAATATTCGGGGTGGACGCCGGCGGTAATGCGGGAATATGCCAGTAAATTACGCAGCGAAGGTTTGATTAATCAGGCAATTTCCGCCTACGAAGAATATTTGGCTAAAGGCGGCGTAGATAGTGAGACGCGGGCTAATATCTATTATGTAATTGGCACAATGTTTATGGATGCAAAAAACTATGAGGATGCCCTTGCTTATTTTTACAAGGCGGAAATTGTTTATCCTGATGGCTCGTTCAAAAAAGACATAGGCGTTAATATCGTTACGGTTTTGGAAAATATGGGTAGGGGTTTGGATGCTGGCTACGTTTTGCAGGAGCGTACAGTATTGAGCAGCCAGGATATAAAGAAAAAACCACGGGGGGAGATAGTGGCTAAAATAGGCAAGCGAGAGATTGCCATGGGGGAAATTAATGACGCTATGGAGAAGCTCCCTTCATGGTTAAGTGAGCAATACAAAAAAGACGAGCTGAGAAAGTTAGAATTTTTACAGCAATATGTATTCATAGAGTTGCTCTACGATAAAGGTAAGAAGCTTCAGTATGGTAAATCCCCTGAGATTAGAGAAAGAATAGAAGAGGCAACAAAGCAGTTTGTGGTTGCCAAGGTTGTGGAAGACGAGATAAAAAAGAAGGTTAAGCTTGACCCCTCCGATATAAAACTCTACTATGAAGCCAACAAAGATAGATACGCAGAGAAAGAGAAGTTGAAGTTTAGTCATATTCAGGCTGGCTCCCGAGAAGAGGTTGAGGAACTACTAAAGAGAATAAAGGATGGGGATGACTTTTTTTCTCTTGCTGAATCCGAATCTCAAGATGAACTCTCAAAAGATAATGGCGGAAAGGTAATTTCCTGGATATTTAAAGATGGGCGTGTTCCGGGTATTGACAATGATAAAAAATTCGTGGAGGAACTCTTTGAACTAAATGTAGGAGAAGAGCCCGTAATTTTGGAATCTGAGAATGGATTTCATATAGTAAAACTTATAGAGAAAGTGTCTTCAACGAAGAAAAGTTTTGATGAAGTGAAGGGCCAGGTTGAGTATGAATATCGCCGGCAAAAAGAAGGCGCAGCAAGAGATGAATTTTTCCAGCAGATGCTTGAATCTAAAGATGTCGAGATTTATAGCTGGAAGTTTAGGCCAAAGAAAGAAGAAGCTGGAGCAAAAGAAGGGCAAGGATAGATAATTCGCTTATGAGCGACCGTCTATCGGGCTAAAGACAATAGACTTACCGCGTATGAATATAAAGAAACGTATCCTTAACGGAGCGAAGATATTTTTTATTTTCTTAGCACTGGTTCTTTTATGCCGTGCGCCTTTGATTATCTTTGCTCAAGGTAGAGAAGAAAATGTTTTTTCTTCCGCAGCCTCCAGCCTGCCTGAGGTTAAGGTTGAGGCACGGGTAGATAAATCCCTGATTACTATTGGCGAAAAAATAACTTATACTATTGGTGTAGATGCTCGAAATAACTGGCAGGTAGAATTTCCCGGATACATTGATAATTTAGGTGGCTTTGTGGTGCGTGATTTTGGCCAAAACCCGCCTAAAAAGTCGGGGAAAAATCGGTATCGCCGGGAGGTTTGGTATGCTCTCGATACATATACTACGGGTTCATACGTAATTCCTTCCCTAACTTTTACGGCTAAAGGGTCACAAGATGAAGAGGTTAACCTTAAAACCTCTCAGATTTTTGTGGAAGTAGAGAGTGTAGTTAAAGAGACAGAGGCGCCTGAGGATATCCGGGACATAAAACTTCCCTTAGGGCTTAAGGCCGATTACAGAAAATTTATTTATATCGGCGCGATAACGTTTTTTTGTTTATTTGCTATTCTTGGCTTTTGGTGGTGGAAAAGCAAGCATAAGAAAAAAAATCTTCCCGCGCCGAGTCCGGCTCACTTAACAGCCTTGGAAGAACTTGAGCGTATTCAAACAATGAAGTTAATCAAAGAGGGCCGGTATAAGGAATACTATTATTTGGTTCCAATGTGTCTGCGCCGTTATTTAGAAAGCCGTTTTAATTTAAAAGCGGCGGAGCAGACCACCGAGGAATTCTTGGAAGCGATAGTTAAAGACGATATGCTTGAACTAGAGCAGAAAAGCTTATTAGGAGATTTTTTAACGCATTGTGACTTGGTTAAGTTTGCCAGGTATAAGCCTGAAACAGATGAGATTTCCCGTATGTATACTATGGCCAAAGAATTTGTGGAACAGACAAAAGAGCCGGCGCAGGAAGAAGGCGCCAACCGGAAAAACAAGAAAGGGAAGTAATGAATTTTGAAGATTTCTGGAATATCCTCTGGCTTTTAGTTATAATACCTCCGATTATTTATTTATATCTAAGAAGAAGCCCGCGGGGGAATATCAAGTTCTCCAGCCTTGCCACTTTAAAGAGGATAAAACCATCCGCGTCTTTAAAATTGAGGCATATATTAATTGTTCTGCGTATCGCGGCTTTAGTTTTCCTTGTCTTTGCCCTGATGAGGCCGCAGGAAGGAATTGAAGAGACAAAGGTGAAAGCCGAAGGAATCGATATTATTTTAGCCATAGACGTTTCCGGGAGTATGATGGCGGAAGATTTTACAATGAATGGCAGGCGTTATAACAGACTCGATGTAGTTAAGAAGGTTGTGGAAGATTTTATTAAAAAAAGGCAGAGTGATAGGATTGGAATTGTAACTTTTGCCGGCCGGTCGTATACCCTTTGCCCTCTTACGCTTGATTACGGGGTACTCCTGCAGTTTCTTCAACGGGCGGAAATTGGGATGATTGAGGATGGGACCGCTATTGGCTCAGGAATTGTTACTAGTCTTAACCGGCTCAAAAAAACAGAAAGCAAGAGTAAAGTTATTATACTACTTACCGATGGAGTGAATAATGCGGGTAAGATTAATCCTCAGAATGCCGCGGAGTTAGCCAGGGCCTTGGGGGTTAAAATTTACACTATAGGCGCAGGCACAATAGGGAAGGTGCCTTATCCGGTAAAAGACTTTTTTGGTAACAAGGTTTATCAGTGGGTAATTATTGATTTGGATGAGGGTTCTCTTCGTTCGATTGCCAAAGACACCGGTGGTAAATACTTCAGGGCAATGGATGCAGGCTCTCTTAAGAAGATTTATGCTGAAATTGATAAATTAGAAAAGACAAAAATAGAAACTAATATCTATATGCAGTATAAGGAACTTTTTAAGCCATTTGTATTGTTGGCAATAATCTTTATTTTAATGGAAGTGGTTCTGGCGAATACCCGCTTTAGAACAATTCCGTGATTTGGTCAATTGGTGATTTGTTAGGAGGAATTTAGGTTATGGAATTCGGGACATTAAACTACCTATGGCTTTTATGGTTATTGCCGGGTTTGGTTGTCTTTTACCTGTATACTTTTAAGCAAAAGAAAAGGACTCTTGAGCAGTTTGTCGGAAAAGAACTGTTTAAAACCCTGATTAATTCTGTAAGCATAAAGAAACAAAGAGTTAAGCCTTTGTTAATTATTTTAAGTATACTTTTTTTAATCCTTGCCATTATCCAGCCTAAGTGGGGGTTCCATTGGGAGGAAGTGAAGCGTAAAGGAATTGATATTATTATTGCTTTGGATGTTTCTAAAAGTATGTTAGCCGATGACATTAAGCCAAGCCGTTTAGAAAGGGCAAAGATTGAGATAAAAAGTTTGATAAACACGCTTAAAGGGGATAGGATTGGACTGGTTGCCTTTGCCGGCAGCGCTTTCCTGCAATGCCCTTTAACCTTAGATTATTCAGCAGCTAAACTCTTTTTAGATAACATTGATATTGAGTCCATACCGCGGGGAGGCACAGACATTGGAGGAGCGATAAAGAAAGCGGTAGGCGCCTTTGAAGGCCGGGAAAAGAAGCACCGCGCGCTTATTCTTATTACTGATGGCGAGGATCATAAGGAGCGGGTAATGGACGCGGTAGAAGAGGCAAGGAAGAAAGGAGTGGTAATTTACACCATAGGTATCGGCCGTCAGGAGGGCGCGCCTATTCCTATAAGAGATGAGAAGGGGAATAAGAGATATGTGCGGGATAAAAGCGGCAATATAGTTCTTTCTAAGCTGGATACAGTTTTGCTCCAGAAAGTTGCTTTGATGACCGGCGGAAAAAAAGGCACAATTGGCGCGGGCGCGTTTCCCCTTGAAGATATCTACCGCGATGAGATTTCTAAAATGGAGAAGAAGGAACTGGAGTCAAAAAGGCACAAGCGTTTTGAGAATCGTTTTCAGTGGCCATTAGCTATAGCGATTATTCTATTGTTTTTAGAGGCAATTATGAGTGAGCGTAAAGTTTCTGTTGATAAAAGGCGTTTGCCGCTTTTCAGAATTAAGAGGCGGGGGAATAGGGAGTAGTGTTATGAGAAAGATGCTATGTATAATTTTTATATTCGCGGTTTCTCCTTTTCTAATGGGATTTACCTGGAAAGCAGTCAATAAAGTAAAGGAAGCAAACAGATTATTTAGTGAAGAGAAATACGCAGACGCGCTTGCTAAATATAGCGATGCTCAGATCGATACGCCGAATTCCGCGGAAATTTATTTCAATATGGGAGATGTTTTCTACCGGCAGAAGAAATATGACGCGGCCATAGATTCTTATCGTAAAGCAATAGAGAAAGGTGATATTAATCTGGAAGCAAAAGTATATTATAATATAGGTAATACCTTATTTCGCCAGGGGAGGTTGAAAGAGGCGCTGGATACCTATAAGCAAGCACTGGAGTTTAACCCTGACGATGTAGATACGAAATTCAATATCGAGTTTACGGAGAGGAAGATGAAAGAGATGCTCAACCGTTCTCAGGAGACTGCGCAGAAAGCTATGGCTGATGAGGCCGAAAAAGAAAAGGATCAGCAGTCTCAGTCCGGACAGAAGGCAGGGGAAAAAGAAAGCGGGCAGCCGCAAGAGACAGATGAACAAAAGCAGGCCGAAGAAGAAAAACAGGCGGCATTTACACCTGAGAGAGAAGACCAAAAGGGTTCAGAGGATAATAAGAAGGAGCAACAGGAAAGTAAGGGTCCTGCTCAAGAGAAGGAATTAACCAAAGAAGAAGCAGAACGTGTTTTAACGACACTTGATGAGGAAGAGAAAAGGCCTTTAAATCTTGACCAGATGCAGAAGCCGCGGCAGGGATATGAATATGGTGTAGAAAAGGATTGGTAAAATTAAATTGTCAAACTACTAAATTAGTATGAATAAGACGGTATTGAAAAGTATTTTTATTTTATTAATAGGGTTGAGTTTTATTTTAACGCCAGTCCGAATATTTGCCGAGGAGCCGGAAGTTTCTGTTTCTTTAGATAAACAGAGTGTTGTCTTTGGGGATAGTGTGCTTTTGACAATTACTGTGCGCGGCATTTCCCAGGCCGAACCTCCGCAGCTGCCTGAAATTTCCGATTTTGAGGTGAGGTTCGCTGGTTCCCGGCAGGAATCTTTTTCCAGTCTTACGGTCATCATCCAGGGTAGAAAAGTAGAACAAGGCGCCTCAGGCGGGGGGTTGATGTTTGATTACGAACTTATTCCTAAGAAAAAAGGGGTTTTTAACATTCCTTCTTTTATTCTGACTATTGCCGGCAGGCAGTACCGGACATCTGAGTACAGCATTGAAGTTGTAGAAGCCAACGAGGCTCCAGAAGATATTTTTCTTACCTTTTCGGCGGATAAAAATCAAGTCTATCTGGGGGAGAAGATTCTTCTAACCTTTAAATGGTATTTTAATCAAAACATTCAGGAGTATAGAATTAATATTCCTTGGTTATCAGGGCTTAAAAATTTTTTGGTAGAAGACCCGCAGTTAGATAAGTCCAAGCGCTACCAGCGTCTTGTAATAAATGGCAACGAAGAGGTTATCGCTGAAAAGAAAAGTGAATATTACAAAGGTAGGCAATATGCAGTGGTGGTTTTTAAGAAAATCCTCACACCTATGAGCACCGGCGAATATACTTTAGAGCCGGCATATCTGAAGTGTGATGTGGTAACAGGATACAAAAGGCGTCAACGAGATCGCTTCTTTAACGATTTTTTTGGAAGTGATATTGATGATTTCTTTGGTATGGGTAGAAAAGCCATAACAGAGGCCTTTTCCGCTAGGTCTAACAGCCTTTCATTAATGGTAAGGCCTCTGCCAGAAGAAGGTCAGCCTGTTTCTTTTAGCGGGGCAGTGGGAAATTTTGATTTTCAGGTTAGCGTAGCTCCTTTGAAAGTAAAAGCGGGAGATCCTGTTACTGTTACAATGAAGGTATCCGGGCATGGCAATATTGAGCAGATAGAAATCCCGCAGTTTCCTGAATTGCCGGAATTTAAAGGGTATGAGCCGGAAACTCGCGTAGAGGCAAAGCAGATAGGCGTAGAATCCGTTGGCGAGAAGATATTTGAAAAGGTGCTTGTTCCTAAGAAAGAAGGAGTTTACCAAATACCCCCGGTTTCTTTTTCTTACTTTGACTCCGAAAAAGGCCGTTATCAAACGATTACCCGCGGGCCATTTCCTGTTTCTGTAGAGAAAGGGCTCAAGCCAGAGAAAGAATTAACTATAGTAATTTTACCTGAAGGCAAAGAGAAAAAAGGTGAAGGAATAAAATTCATTAAACAAGATATTCGCTATATCAAAACTGGCCTGGGAGTTATTCGGGGAGAGGAAAGATTATTTTATAAGAGTTTTGTATTTTGGCTGTGGGGATTTGTACCTGCGCCTTTAATTGCCTTGGGTTGCTTTTTATTCCAGAGGAGAAAGATGCGTTTTAAACAGGATGTTGGTTTTGCCCGCTACAGGAGAGCAGCCAAAGTTGCCTCAAGAGAACTTAAATCTTGTGAGAAATTAATAAAACAAGTGGAGCCAGGTAATTTTTACATAGAAATTTCAAAGATACTCAATAACTATTTAGCCGATAAACTTAACTGTTCGACAGCCAGTATGTCCGTAGAGGTTGTTGATGCGTTAAGAAATAAAGGAATTGAGGAAGTTGTATTGAAAGACGTTAAGGATTGCTACGAGCGCTGCGAGTTGGTTAAATTTTCAAAAGTTACCTCAAACAAACAAGAAATGCAGCGTCTGCTTAATACGGCTAAAGGATTAATAGCTAAATTGGAGAAGGTGTTATGAGAAAGGCTAAAGGCTTTATATTTTTTGCTTTAGTTTCTTTGAGCATGAGCTTAATTTCGCAATTTGCCTTAGCTCAAGAGAGGCTGGAGGATAAATTTTTCCAAGCCAATAAATTTTATTCGCGGGGCGAATACCAAAAAGCAGTTTCTACTTATGAGAAGATTATTGCCTCTGATATAAAAGCAGGCAATATTTACTATAACTTAGGGAATGCCTATTTTAAGTTAGGCCGTAAAGGCAAAGCAATCCTTAATTATGAGCGTGCCTTAAAATTTATTCCTGGCGATGAAGATTTATCTGCTAACCTTAAATTTGTGCGGTCTACTTTAGTAGGGGCTCAACCAAAAGAGGCTTTAAGGTGGCTTGAGAAAATCTATGTTTCTTTCAGAGATATAATGCCTGCAAGGGTGTGGGCTAGTGTTTTGTTTGCAGTTTACCTGCTCTTATTTTCTGTTATTATCCTGGCCATATTTATCACTGGATTCCGTAGAATTGCCAGGGGGCCGGCATTCCTTTTGTCTATTTTAGTTATCTTCTCCTTTGGTTTTATGATGGGTAAAATTCGCGATACAGAATTAAATAAAGAAGGTGTAATTGTTGCCGAAGAAGTTGAAGTGCGCTACAGTCCTTCTTTTAGTGGAGCCGTGGCCTTTAAGCTCCATGAAGGCATAAAGGCTGTTATTATTCGTTGCGAGGGTAACTGGCGTCAGATTAGATTAAGCCGGGGAAAAAGCGGCTGGGTTGACAAAGAAAGCATAGAAGAAATTTAAGGGGGCAGAATGAAAAACAAAAATATTATAAGACTAATTATTTTTGGAATTATCATTGCCGCAGGGTTAAATCTCTGGAAGCAAAAGATGCAGAAACAAGAGATTAAAGATAACAGTAAGATAGAGTCTGAATACAAAAATCATCTTTCAGTAACTCAGACTGTCGCTAAAGAAGGGCCCGAAGAACTTGACATAGAACTTTTATTTTCATCTTCTCCTATTGAAGAAAGCATGATTTATGAAGTTAAGCCAGGGGATTCGCTATATTCCATTGCTAAAAAAACCGGCACTACTGTTGGTTTAATTAAAACCTCAAATAAGTTAGAAGGGTCAAATATAAGGGCAGGCCAAAGATTAAAAATTATAGAAGGAGAATTTAAGATAGTAGTGAATGTGTCAAACAATACTCTTACGCTTTTTCTTAATGATAAATTAGTAAAGATCTACCCTGTGGGAACAGCCAAATACAGAAATACTCCCATAGGCGAGTTTGAAATAATAAACAGGATAGTTAATCCTACTTGGTATGCGCCGGATGGAGTTTATCCTTACGGTGATCCTAAGAATATTTTAGGCACCCGTTGGATGGGCATTAATGAACCCAGTTATGGGATACATGGTACAACGGAACCAGAGTCAATAGGTAAATACGTCTCTGCCGGATGCATCCGAATGTATAACAAAGATGTGGAAGAATTATTTAAAATTGTCCCCGTGGGAACAAAAGTAAGTATTATAAAAAAAGAGGAATAAAATAAAAGTTAAATTCTTGATGGCGAGATTTGTCATTGCAAGTTCATTTTTTATTAATAATGAGTGAGGATATTCGAATCGCAGTGCAGATTTAATTGAATATTTGAAGATTATAATTTTCCTTGACATATATACATTTCATGTTATACTCAAATTGTAACACAAGGTTAGTGTTAATTAAGACAAAGAAGTCCACAAGGAAAATTGTGGGTTTTTTTGTTTAATAGCAGTTTTTTAAAGGTTAAAAAAAGGAGCAAAGGGGCTCTGCCGTAATACGCAGAGCCCCTTTTTTGTTTATGAGATTTGCCTCGTTA
This sequence comes from uncultured bacterium, assembly GCA_913009335.1. Lineage (GTDB taxonomy): Bacteria > Omnitrophota > Gorgyraeia > Ghiorseimicrobiales > Ghiorseimicrobiaceae > DRER01. The sequence goes on along the minus strand of CAJVXN010000019.1, from coordinate 12,634 downwards.
GAGATGTTAGGTTAAAGATATGAGCTATTATAGCGCTGGGAAAAGTAAAAATAGGGATTATGGAAGGGATAGGGTTAATTTACGGCCATTAGATGATGGCTTATCTCTAACGGGGTTTGAAGAATTGGTTAGACAGCTTAATTCAGATATTAGGGCCTTAGCTCATAGGTATAATCCCGAATATAGCTTTGTTGATAGCGATGATCTTGCGCAGGAAGCTATTACTTGTCTATGGCTTAAATGGAAAGAAGGCAAGCTCAAAGACAAGAATAGGAGTTATATTCTGCGGGGCTGTTATTTTGATATGAAAAATTTTATACGTAAGAGCCGCGAGGTTAAGGCACCGCTTAGTTTAGATATGCCTATTGATCAAACAGGGATTTCCTTAAAAGAGGTTATTATCGATAGCACTACTTTAACCAAAGAAGATACAGAGGCAAATTTTTTTATTGAGTCTATTAGAAATAACGGTTTAACGTCTCGCGAAAAGCAGGTATTTGAATATTTTTTAGAGGGTTTCAATACGCGTCAAATAGGAAAAAAATTAGGTATTTCTCATGTTCGTGTGGTACAATTAGAACATAACATCTGGGGAAAAGCGAGAAGTAAATTAAAGGAACATGATAAATAATATTTTAGTTTTACAGCATATTGGGTGTGAGCCATTAGGAGTTTTTGAGGAAGTATTAAGAAAGAAGAATATTTCATTTCGTTACCTAAAGCTTTACAAGGATAACTATAAATCCGTTGACATAGGCCGCTGCGGAGGGCTAATTATTTTAGGCGGGCCGATGAACGTAGATGAAACGGATAAGTATCCTTTTTTATCCTGGGAAATTGATTTAATACGAAAGGCCCAGGATAATAATTTATCCATTTTAGGCATTTGTCTCGGGGCTCAATTAATTGCCAAGGCGAATGGTGCTAAAGTAATAAAAGCCGCAGCCAGAGAAGTAGGCTGGCATAAGGTTTGGCTTACGCCAAAGGGGGAATCGGATAGAATATTTTCGCGTTTCCCTAAAGGATTTAACGCGTTCCAGCTTCATTCAGATATGTTTGAAATGCCTAAATCGTGCATGCATCTTATTGAATCTTTTGAATGTAAGAATCAGGCATTCCGCATAAAAGATAATGTTTATGGTCTGCAGTTCCATTTGGAATTAACTCAAGGAATGCTTTCACAGTGGTTAAAGGTCTATGAAAAAGATTTAAACCCGCAAGACCTTGATAATATATTGATGCCTTTAGGGGATAACTTAATGGCATTGACTTCTCTTGCCGAATCCTTTCTTAAAAAATTCACTATTATTTAAGATTAAATTTTGTTTTAAATTTAGGCGAATTTGGTATAATAATTATTATATATAGCGGGTAAGTTAATAACTTTTTAACAAAAAGGATGAATATGATGCCTAGTAAGGTAAATCCTTCAAAAACACATACCTGGAAAAAACTCAAGGAGCATGTTGAGTTTATGCGTAATGTCCACATGCGTGAATTATTTGATGTTGAACCGGATAGATTCTCTGTGTTTTCGCTTAGGTTAAAAGATATTCTTCTTGATTATTCCAAAAACATCATAAATCGCCAAACAATGCGTTTACTCTTCGAGCTTGCAAAAGAGGTTAAGCTGAAAGATGAAATTGACGCGATGTTCAACGCAGATAAGATAAACCATACTGAGAATCGCGCGGTACTTCATACAGCATTAAGAAATCGTTCTAATTCTCCTGTTTACGTAGACGGTAAGGATGTTATGCCGCAGGTAAACGCTGTGCTAGAGCAGATGAGGGATTTTTCAGATAGGGTTATCTCTGGTGATTGGCGCGGATATACCAATAAAGCTATAACGGATATTGTTAATATTGGCATTGGGGGGTCTGATTTGGGCCCGGTAATGGTTACCGAAGCATTGGCGCATTACAAAAAACCTAATATCAATGTGCATTTTGTCTCTAACGTTGATGCAGCTCATATAGCTGAAACTCTGAAGAATTTACATCCTGAAACTACATTATTTTTAATTGCCTCAAAAACATTTACAACGCAAGAGACAATGACCAACGCGCACACGGCAAGAAAATGGTTTCTCCGCTCAGCAAAAAATGATCTCTGCATAAGAAAGCATTTCGTTGCGATATCTACAAACAAAGAGAAGGTAGGCGAGTTCGGAATAGATAGTAAAAATATGTTTCGATTTTGGGATTGGGTTGGGGGGAGATTTTCTCTTTGGTCGGCAGTTGGGCTTTCTATTGCCTGTTCTATTGGATTTGATAATTTTATTGAGTTGCTTGAGGGCGCGCATATAGTAGATAATCATTTTCGTAATACGCCTTTTGAAGAAAATATCCCTGTGATATTAGCTTTAATAGGTGTGTGGTATACGAATTTCTTTGCAGCAGAAACCGAAGCCATTCTTCCTTATGAACAGTATTTGCATCGTCTTACGGCTTATTTACAGCAGGGCAGCATGGAAAGTAATGGTAAATATGTAGATAGAAACGGAAAAAAAGTAAATTATCAGACCGGGCCGATTGTATGGGGTGAACCCGGGACAAATGGACAGCATGCCTTTTATCAGTTAATACATCAGGGGACTAAATTGATTCCTTGTGATTTTATTGCCTTCGCCTTAAGCCATAATTCTATCGGAGAACATCATAATATTTTGCTTTCTAACTTTTTTGCCCAGACCGAGGCGTTAATGAAAGGAAAAACCGAGGATGATGTAATTAAAGAGCTTGACGCTCAAGGCAGGAGCGTAGAAGAGATAAAACAGCTTTTGCCTTTTAAGGTATTTGCAGGTAATAAGCCTACTAATTCCATATTAATAAAAAAGCTTACTCCGCGAAGCCTCGGAAGCCTTATTGCAATCTATGAACATAAGATTTTTACTCAGGGCGTGATATGGAATATTTTTAGTTTTGATCAATGGGGTGTTGAATTAGGCAAACAGCTTGCAAAAAATATCCTTTCTGAATTAGGGGATGAGAAGCTTTTGGTAACGCATGATTCATCCACGCATGGATTAATTAATGTATTTAAAAAGATGAGAGAAGAAGCTTAGGTACATTTTTAGGAGAGCATATAAGTGTTTTGTGATTTGACATGTAAATACGCAAGTTTTCCAAAAAAAACAGCAGTTGACGGTTCTGGATCATGCCGGACATTTATAGCATTGCATTGTAAAAAGAAAAAGATGCTTGTCGCGAAAAATATGCCTTGCAAAGGTTATATGGATAAAAACCATAAGTAATTATACTTTGTTTATTGGCTAGTAAAATGGGGAATAAAAAAATACCGGAAAAGATTAGTATAGTTTGCCTCTTGTTGATAATCATCTCTTGCTTTAATATCGTAAGCATTATAGTGTTTCAGGCCCTATCTCCTGATTTAACCTATGGGCTGCAGCATTTTTTATTAGTTATTTTTGCCGGATTAGCCTTAAATATTTTAACGTTTATATCGGCGCTGGGAATGTTAGATTTGCTTGAGTGGGTCAGGGTTTTAGCCATTCCGCTTATAGTCATACAGCTTATTGTAAGGATAATACCCGTATATTATTTTGTGATAGTTTGTCTTATCAGAAAGGAATTTTCCTTCTGGTTATTTTCCGCATTTATACAGTTTGTAGTCTTTGCGGCTATTATTTTTATTCTGACCCGTCCTAAAGCAGCAGCACTGTTTACAGACGGAGTATTTCATAAAAAGATTGATGATGCCCGAGAATAAATTTAAGTAGCAAGCTTTAGAAGCGCCCATGCTGAAGGAGGTTATTATGAGCTGGGGGTTATTCGGACAAGTTGTATTATTAATTGTAATCTTTGCTTTTATTTATAATTTTGTGAAGTGTATGCACGATAGCTATTGCAAGAAATGTAAGAAATAAATTTTAAGATTATATGGCATATATAAATCTTAATAGCGCATAAAAAGACCTTTTCTTGTATTTATTAGATGTTACAATAATAATAATATAAACTTTTAATTTTTAGGTTGTTGATACTTATCAGGAAAACGATATAAAAATGAAAAAAATAGTCCTTGTTTTGATATTGGCTGCTTTTAGCTCAATTATTGTATTAAAAGCCAATAGCGTTAATTCGCCTGAATCTGTAACATCCGCAAGCATGCATATGATAAAAAGGCGTATTTTAAAATATGTCAATATCTATAATGCCCTTCCGGAGGGATTGTCTGATTTGCCTACTATCGGAGGATTTAGTAACTGTATTAGGGATGGTTGGGGCAGAGAGATAATTTTCGAAATTGATTATGATGATTTGGCTTATGGCGATTTAGTTTCGCTTATTAGCTATGGTAAAGATGGTATTGAAGGCGGCGATGGAAAGGATGTAGATATAGTTGGAATTTTTCCTGTTAAGAATGAAGATGGGCAGTGGTTACAGGGTCTGATGTGTAAATGGATTGAATCTCCGCTAGCCGATGAAGAGATTGACGGGGGTATTGAATGATAAGATTCAGTCGTCTTTTTAACTGCATATTTTCCAAAATGCGAAAGAATGTAAAGTTATTCAAGGGGGAGAGATGATGGATAGAATAAGATTAATAAGTATAATCTTTTTAAGTGGGATCTTAATAGTAATTGAAATATTTTTTATATCCTGGGATTGGTTATCGATTTCTATGCCCGATGTATTGCTTATGGCTTCTTTCGGCGGAGGGGCCATGCTAAAATTACCTGTTCTTATGAATGCAAGTGCTGATGCCTATATCTTGACTTATTTCCTTAGCTTAGGATGCGCTGCTTTATTGATTATTTGCGGTTTTGGCATGTTGATGCTTAAGGACTTTGCGCGAACTATTGTTGTTTGGATCGCTTCGATAAATATCTTGCTATGTTTAAATAATATTTTTTATTTATGGTTGTTTACATCCCAGATGCAAAATATGAAAGGGTTTTTGATGGGGGTAGAGCCGATACTATTCGCGCTAGTCTACATAATCTTTTTTGGCCGCCCTAGAGTCCAGGCATTATTTAAATAATCTTCTTAAAAATATACTCAGATAGATAATCATATATTTTCCGTCACTGCCAAAAAATATAAATTCGCTAAGAAGATGATTGAACAAAAAACATACCTGCCCCTTGTAGGCATTGAAACAATCCTTACTATTATTAATAAAATATCTATTTTTGGCGGGTTTTCCGATAAACAGCTTAACTTTATTTTTAAACTACTAAAGAAGGTTTACTATAGGGCTGATGAATACATATTTAAGCAAGGGGGTGAACCTAGCTATATCTATATTATTCGTGAAGGTAGAGTTAAGATTGTTGCCAGCGTAGAGGATAAGCCTATGGAGCTTATTGAATTTACCGTTGGAGATTGCTTCGGAGAGGTATCGATTATTGGCATTGAGCCGCATTCGGCAAATGCTGTAGCAGTTGCAGATACGGAACTTATCGTTCTGTCCCGGAAGGCCCTGTTTTCGATTTTTGAGTTAGATAAGGAATTATTTGGATTATTGATACTAAATATAGCTAGAGAGGCGTGTCGCAGACTGCATAAAACAGACGAAACAATGCTGCATTATTTTATGGAAAAATAATTAAATAACCAAATTTGGGAGATACGCGATGAATGAAGAAGTAAAAAAAGTCATAAAGGAAAGAAAGAAATATTGGAATATGAGTTTTATTTTATTGGCCATAGGTATAATAATGTTGATTTTATTAAAGGAGATGGCACCTAAGTTTTTTGCTTTTTTTGGCGGAGTATTTTTAATTCTTGGTTGGATCGTTTATGACCGCACGACTTATCACTTGGGAGCATTAAAGGGTTATGATATGGGCTACGAAGATTGCAAGAACGAGTTAGGTTATAATATTATCGCTAAAGCAAATGATGCTGATATAAAGGCTAAAGATCTAAAATAATGATTTACATCGCGGGCGATTTAGTGTAAATAATAAGTAGACAACAATTTACCTTTTGTTTATTAAGCGCGGAATATTCACTAAGAGGATAGGCTATGGAAAATATAACTAATTCATCCAGGACAGAAAAAGGGCTGTTTATGTTTACGCTATATGCAATCTTTACTCTAGCTGCAGGTATATTTTGTATTACATGGAGCACTATTTTTTTTAGCGATTTTTATAATTTTAAACTGGGAGGTATTGTTTTTTTAGTTTATGGCGTGCTTTCTGTTATTTGCGGAGTTTCAGTGATGTTGCGTAAAAAGTGGAGCCGTATTTTAATAGTTATTCTTGCGTCATTTGCTGTTTTATTATTGGCTTATAGCATTTGCCTTGATTGGTTTTCTTGCAAGAATCCGCAGCAATATAGGTATTTATATCATTTTATTATATTTAAAGGTATAGTTTTGTTTGTATATATATCTTTAATTTGCTATTTTTCTACTCTCAAAGTAAAGGTTTTGTTTGATTCCGGGCAAAATAAGACCTAGGTTAAGGCAATAAGCTTAATTGTGACCAAACGTTAGTCTATGATGGGGCAATATTTTTAAGCATGCAGGAAGATAAAATGGAAAAGAAAAAGATATTATTAGTTGACGATGAGGTGGTTTTTTTAAAATTCCTTGATTCGATATTAGAAGCAACGGGTAAATATGAAATTATGGCACTTTTAAACACAGATAATTTAGTCAACCGGATAAGCAAATTTAAGCCGGATATTATTTTGCTTGATATAATAATGCCCGGCGCAAATGGGATAGAGGTGTGTCGTGCGTTAAAAAATGACCCGGCTGTAAAGGATATTCCCGTTGTTATGCTTTCGGCTATGGATAGAGATGAAGAGAGATTGAAGGCATTTAAGGCGGGTGCCTATGATTTTATTGCAAAGCCGGTAAAAAAAGAAGATCTATTAAATAAGATAGAGTTGATTTTAGGCAGTCAGAAATAAAATATTAAGAACTAATATTTAGCTGTTTTAAAAGTTGAATCAAATCAATATTTAAGCAAGGCTAATTAGTATGGTAAAGAAAAAGATATTGATAGTTGATGATGAGGCTGTTTATTTGCATTTTGCTAAGTCAATCCTGACAAGGAAGGGTAAATATGAAGTTATGGCTGTAGCAGATACAGGAGATTTAATCAATCAAATAAATGAATTTAAGCCGAATATTATCTTATTAAATATCGTAATGCCGGAGCCAAACGGAATAAAAATCTGCCACGCTATAAAGAAGAATCTATGTACAGCGAATATCCCTATAGTTATTATTTCCGGCATGTGCGGAGATGAGAGTAGAGAAAAAGTTTTTACGGCAGGGGCAGATGATTTTCTTGTAAAACCCATAAAGAAAGAAAGCCTGATAAATAAGATAGAAGAGGTTTTAAGCAATGCAAAATAAAATATTAACAGCCAATATTTTGTTCTTTGTTTTCAGCTGATTTTTAGTTTTTAAAAAGTTAATTGTATTTTTTCGATGTTTCTAAAGATAAGTAAGTATTTAGTCGCGCTACTTGTTTTGTTTATGGTGCCTTTAGATTCACACCCAGAGACAAAATTCAATACCGCCATCTTTGCCGGGGGTTGTTTTTGGTGTATGGAGCATCCTTTTGAAAAGCTGGATGGTGTGGTTGGTGTTGTATCCGGTTATACCGGCGGAGAGAAAACTGATCCTACTTATGAGGATGTTTCCTCCGGTGTGGGTGGGCATCGTGAAGCTGTTCAGATTACATATGATCCATCCAAGATAACATATCAAAGATTACTTAGTGTTTTTTGGCGCCAGATAGATCCTACTGATTCTGGCGGTCAATTTGTTGACCGAGGCCAGCAATACACGACAGCTATTTTTTATCAGGGTAAAAACCAAAAAAAACTGGCTGAAGAATCAAAGGGTGAGTTAAATAAATCAGGAAGGTATAATAAGGCGATTGTTACGGAGATTATAGAGGCATCTCTATTTTATCCTGCGGAAGAATATCATCAGGATTATTATAAAAAGAAGCCCATAAGATATAAAATTTATCGTTTAGGTTCAGGTCGGGATCGTTTTTTAAATAAAATATGGAAAAATGATTTGAAGAATCGTCCCATATTAAAAGAAGACAAAGCTTATCTCCGGCCATCGGATAAAGAGCTTATGTTAAGACTTACCCCTTTGCAATATAGGGTTGCTCGTAAAAATGCGACTGAACCCGCGTTTAATAATGAATATTGGAATAATGAAAAAGATGGTATTTATGTAGATATTGTATCGGGTGAGCCGCTTTTTGGCTCGCGTGATAAGTTTAAGTCCGGAACCGGATGGCCGAGTTTTAGCAAGCCGCTTGAGCCTGATAATATTGTTGAAAAGGAAGACAGGTGTTTTTTAAACCTGCGAACCGAAGTAAGAAGCAGGCATGCAGATTCACACTTAGGGCATGTTTTCAATGATGGTCCGAAGCCTTCGGGATTTCGTTATTGTATAAATTCAGCAGCCCTTCGTTTTATAGCTAAAGATAATCTAGAAGAGGAAGGATATTTAGAATATAGAAAGATTTTTGAAGAATAAATTAAAATATAGTGCAATATTTCAGGTTACTTAAAATTTAAAGATGTTTAAAGGGAGTGATGATAATGAAAAAAAGGTTAATGGTTTTTATAAGTTTTTTGTTGGTGCAGTTTTGTTTTGTTAGTGTTTCTTTGGCGCAGGAGGCGGTTACATTTGATGAAATAATAATGAATAAAATCCAAAAAGGAGATTTTAAAAAGCTATTTAACTATTTTTATATGCCTAAAGATTATAGGGTGCAAGACATAGAAAATGATAGGGAGGCTTTAACTCTTGGTTTAGCCGAGCTTATCGATAAGGAATTAGGTTCATTTGATAATTTCTTAGGTGTTGAGTATCTTCCGGAATGGCTTATTGTTATGTCCTTGAATAGCGGAACGCCGAAAACGCTTGAGCAGTTACTTCCGGAATGCAAGAGTTATACTTATAAGGTAAATTTTTCTAAATCTGATCCGGGATATATAAAAGTTTGGGTATACGAAGTGGGTTCTGAGCCCTTCTTGTTAAAACTTGATATCGGGCTCGAGTATAATCAAAATTCTATGCGAACTTATAATCACTTCTTTGGGTTTATGAAAACTATTGCTGAGAAGCAAGCTAAGGTTCAGGGTGAGCCCGTTAAGTCTATTCTCAAATCAAGGTAGCAGTTTTGTTAAAAGAATTTAAAAATATTATTCATTGGAGTTACCAGGACCCCTACTTTTTTACTTTTAATAGTAGAAGCACATTGTAGTGTAGAATATTTGGTAAGTTGTTTTTTAGGCTAGAAACAGAATAAGGATTACGATTTCATTAAACAAAGGCGTTTATTGGCATTGAGTAATGAGGAATTCAATGTTTCAATAAGCGCTTTATCTAATTTTGGCACAAGTTTTGCGTAACGCCGCGCGCGTGCCGTACACATTGAGTGTGTTAAAAAAAGGCATTGGAGCCTACTTTTTATCAGTTTAGAAAAGTAGGCTTTTTTTATCAAATGAGGTACAAATTGATTAAGGAGGTAAAAATGACAAGGAAAATTGCAATTTATGGCAAAGGCGGAATCGGTAAATCCACTACGACTCAAAATACCGTAGCCGGGCTGGCTGAGATGGGTAAAAAGGTTATGGTTGTGGGGTGTGATCCTAAGGCGGACTCAACAAGGCTTCTTTTGGGTGGTCTTGCGCAAAAGACTGTTCTAGATACTCTTCGTGAGGAGGGTGAGGATATTGATCTCGATAGTATTATTAAGGAGGGGTACGGAAATACACGGTGCGTAGAATCAGGAGGGCCAGAACCGGGTGTGGGGTGCGCGGGAAGGGGTATTATTACTTCGATAAATCTTCTTGAACAGCTCGGCGCTTATGATGAAAGCCACAGAATAGATTATGCTTTTTATGATGTTTTAGGGGATGTTGTCTGCGGCGGTTTTGCCATGCCGATGAGAGAAGGAAAGGCGCAGGAAATATACATCGTTGTATCAGGTGAGATGATGGCAATGTATGCTGCCAATAATATCTGTAAGGGCATAGTTAAATTTGCCGATTCAGGCGGGGTAAGGTTGGGCGGGCTTATATGTAACAGCCGTATGGTTGATAATGAGAAGGAAATGATTATAGAATTAGCGAGCAAGCTGGGGACTCAAATGATTCATTTTATCCCCAGGGAGAATGTTGTTCAGCGCGCCGAAATAAACAGAAAGACCGTCATTGATTACGAGCCTAAGCATCCCCAAGCAGATGAATATAGAATGCTTGCTAAAAAGATTGATGAAAACAAAATCTTAGTGATTCCCAAGCCTATTGAAATAGAGACTCTAGAGAAACTTTTAGTGGAATTTGGAATTGTTTAATTTGCCCCGTTTCCGGCGAGGCTCAGTAAAGGAGGAAAAAATATGTCTATGTTAATGATAAGGTCAATAGTAAGGCCTGAGAAAACAGATGCAGTGCTTGCGGGATTGCTTGATGCTGGATATCCTGCGGTTACAAAGGTGTCGGTTTTCGGCAGGGGTAAGCAGAGAGGATTAAAGGTGGGGGAAGTAACTTATGACGAGCTCCCTAAGGAGTTATTGATAACAGTGATACCGGAGAATGATAAGGATTTTGTAATTAGGTCAATAATTAAGAGTGCTAAAACAAGTGATTCCGGAGCATTCGGCGACGGTAAGATATTTGTTTCCCCAGTGTTTGAAGTGTATACAATAAGTTCCGGGGTTAAGGAGGAATAGATGAAGGAGCATATCTTATGAAAGAAGTAATGGCAATAATTCGTATAAATAAAATAAATGCGACCAAAAAGGCGCTTGCGGAAGTAGGGATATCGTCTTTTACAGCCACTGGTAAGGTACTTGGCAGGGGAAAAGGGTTGGTTGATTATAGGCTGCTTCATGCCGCCGAAAACGGTCGACAGGAAGCAATCGCTCAACTTGGACAGGGTCCCAAACTTGTACCCAAGAGATTAATTACGGTTGTTCTGCCTGATGATAAGGTTGATTTAGTCGTTAAAACTATAATTGAAGTAAATCAGACTAAAAACGCGGGAGATGGAAAGATATTTGTTATGCCGGTTATAGATTCTATAAGAGTAAGGACATCTGAGAGCGGAAATAAAGTTCTTGATGCATAGGAATTAAAAAAATCCTATGCATCAGTTGAGGAAGGTTTGGAGGGGGTGCAAGCATCCCCTCCAAGGGGTGACAGTGGAGCCGAACGGAGCGAGACGGAACGCCAGAGGGGCGGAGCCCCTATGGAAGTTAGCCCAGAGCCGAAGGCGAAGGCTAACTTGATTAAGGGGGATATGATGAGCAATAAAAAATTACCGGACCCGAGTGTAATCAAAGAGGACATTCTTAAAAAATATCCTTCCAAGGTTGCCAAAAAAAGAAATAAGTCCATGGTTATCAGTGATCCGGCAGTGGACCAGGAAATTCAATCAAACGTCAGGACAATTCCCGGTATTATCACTCAGCGGGGGTGCGCCTATGCCGGTTGTAAAGGTGTGGTACTTGGTCCTACACGGGATATTATTAATATTACTCATGGTCCTATCGGATGCGGTTACTATAGTTGGCTGACCAGAAGGAATCAGACCAGACCCGGGCCAAAGGGTGAAAATTTTCTTGTGTATTGTTTTTCCACAGATATGCAGGATGAGAATATTGTTTTCGGCGGGGAAAAGAAGCTTAGAGAGGCGATTCAGGAGGCGTATGATCTTTTTAAGCCAAAGGCGATAAGTATATTTTCTACATGTCCTATTGGTTTAATCGGTGATGATGTCCATGCTATTGCCAGGGAAATGAAGGAGAAATTAGGTATTAATGTTTTTGGTTTTAGCTGCGAGGGATATAAGGGGGTAAGTCAGTCGGCAGGCCATCACATCGCTAATAATGGAATATTCAAGCATGTCGTAGGCACAAATGATAATTCGAAAAAAGGCGATTTCAGGATTAACTTGCTTGGTGAATATAATATTGGCGGAGATGCCTTTGAGATAGAAGATATATTCGAACGGCTGGGGATTACTCTTGTCTCGACTTTTAGCGGAAATTCAAGCTATGATCAGTTCGCTTCCGCCCATACCGCGGATCTCAATCTGGTTATGTGTCATCGTTCAATTAATTATATGGCGGATATGACTGAGAAAAAGTTTGGTATTCCCTGGCTGAAAGTGAATTTTATAAGCGCGGAGGCTACGGCAAAATCTCTTATAAAAATAGCGGAATATTTTGGTGATGAGAAACTTATTAAAAAGACTAAAGAGTTGGTGGATAAAGAAATGCGTCAGGTAAAAAAAGTCCGGAATGAGGTTAAGCCGCGTTGTGAAGGTAAGATGGCTATGCTTTTTGTAGGCGGTTCCCGTGCCCACAGCTATCAGTATTTGTTTAAAGAAATCGGTATGCCCACAGTTTCTGCGGGATACGAATTTGCTCACCGTGATGACTATGAGGGTAGGAAAGTTCTGCCTAATATCAAGGTTGATGCCGACAGTAGAAACATAGAGGAACTTACTGTTGGGCCGGATGAGAAGAGATACAAGCCCCGAAAGACACAAGAGGAGATTAATCAGCTTAAGCAGATGGGTTTTGAGATGGGCGAGTATACAGGTATGATGCCGGAAATGGATAAACGCTTACTTGTAATTGACGATCTAACCCATTATGAAATGG
>CAJVXN010000018.1 GCA_913009335.1 uncultured bacterium | reverse complement strand
TCCTGCGTAGCCATGATAATGTCCTTTCCTGCCATAAAAACCTCCTTTGCAAGAAGCTATTATAGCAACTTTTGAATAGGACATTTCTAAATTGGCATAATAGGACATTATCATATTGGGATGACAGAAAAATATATATTGACCCTTCTGCCTCTTTTTTGTATTATGTATGCACAAAACATACACAATAATAAAAGGTTATAAACATATAAACCTCATAAAATCACGAAAGGTAATACAATGCTCAAACAATTACGTCAGCGTAAAACAGCAAAAAGAATCCTATGGGTTCTAGCGATAGTTATTATACCAGCCTTTGTATTTTGGGGTGCAAGTAGCAGTATAAGAGATAAAAAAGTCGGTCACGCGGGAAAGATCTTCGGTAAAAAAATAAGTCTGCAAGATTATAAGGATTCTTATGCCGCCGTAAGAAATCAGGCGATATTGCGATATGGGGACAATTTCGCGAAACTTGAAAAATACCTAGGATTAAACCAGCAAGCATGGCACAGAATCCTCTTAATTATTGAAGCAAATAAAAGAAAAATAAAAATCCCTGACGAGGAAGTCATCTCAACAATACAAACAATGCCCATTTTCCAGGAAAATGGTAAATTCAGCCAAAAATTTTATGAATATATCTTACACTATGTCTTTAGGGTTTCAGCTCGCGCCTTTGAAGAAAATCTACGCGATACGTTCAAAATATCTAAGCTTTACGATAAAATAACCGAAAAAGCAAATATCAACGATAAGGAACTAGAAGATAAATACAGAAATGAAAACGAACAGGTAAAAATCAATTATATATTAATCTCACCCCAAGACTATTCTACCCAGGAAAAAATAAAACAAAATGAAATTAAGGCCTATTTTGAAGAAAATAAAGAAACCTTTGCCCGGCCTGTAAGCAGAAATATCCAATATGCCGGAATTAATTACCCTAAAGAGGCAAGTGATCAGGATAAAATCGATAATAAGAATAAACTCAAAGCCTTGAGAGATAAAATCAACAACTATTCAGACTTTGAAAGAATAATAAAAGAAGAATCTCTTATTTTAGAAGAAACAGGATTTTTCTTTCAGAATCAACCCATACCCCAAATCGGCTGGTCAAATGAATTCAGCTCAGCGGCCTTTAGTTTGACAGAAAAAAGCATCAGTCAACCAATAGATACTGCAAAAGGAATATACATCTTAAGGTTAAAAGAAAAAAAAGAAACTTACATTCCTGAAATTGACGAAGTAAACGAAGAAATAAAAAATATACTTACCAAAGATAAAATTAAGATAATCGCAAGGGAAAAATCTAAAAGTATTTTTACAAAGTTAACAGAGAAATATCAGAATAATCCGAAAGCTAATTTCACAAAGTTAGCCAAAGGTCTGGGATTTGAGATAAAACAAACGCCATTATTTAAGCGTGATGCCTACATAGAAGAAATAGGCATATCCAAAGAATTCTCCAATATTGCTTTCGCTTTAGACGAAGGTAAAATCAGCGAAGTAGTCGAGACCGATAAAGGATTTTTCATATTAAAGCTTAATCAATTAGTAAAAATCGATAAGGAAAAATTCGAAGAGGAAAAAGAAGAATTTAAAGATAAATTACTTATCCGCAAAAAACAAGAATCATTTAACTTATTTCTAAAAGACCTGAAAGCTAAGGCAAATCTCATAAGCTACATCCCCGAGAATTAAAATTAACCTTAATTTATCCCTACAATCGAGTAGGAGGGAATCAATTATTTTAATTCCCGTCCTCTCACACCACCGTACAAGCCGTCCGGCATACGGCGGTTCGATAAAATTAATGTGCTAATGAATATCTTTCCGCTATTGATGGAAGTCCTATTTTCTTTAGGAATTGATTGGTAAACGTTCTCGAAAGAATTGGGCTATGAGATACTCTCCAATAGCCTTTTCTTGTGTTTGCGAACTCCCAAGCTTTAGAATCCACAATACCAAGCCTAACAAGATTGTCATATTTGGTTTTGATTTTCTTCCACTGCTTCCAAAAACACATTCTTATCCTTCTTCTGAGCCATTCATCCAATGATTTTACAAGTCTACCCATATCAGCGATACCAAAGTAATTGACCCATCCTGTTATTACCTGTTTTAGCCTTAACATTCTTTGCCTCATACTCATTGCATTGTTTCTGCCTGTTATTTCTTTCAGTTTTCGCTTTAACTTCTCAACAGGCTTTGGGTGTACTCGTATGCCTATCCCATCCTTTTTGTAGTAGAATGAGAACCCTAAGAATTTCAACTTCCACGGTCTCTCTACGGCACTCTTGTCTTTATTGACTTTAAGCTTAAGCTTTTCCTCAATAAACCTCGTAATACTTGTCATAACCCTCTCTGCCGCTTTTCTGCTTTTGACGTATATGTTACAGTCATCAGCATAACGACAGAATTTTAAGCCTCTTTTTGTGAGTTCCTTATCCAGCTCGTTCAGCATGATGTTGCTTAACAATGGCGACAGATTCCCGCCTTGCGGCGTTCCTTCCTCTGTTTCCATAACCACACCATTAATCATAACTCCTGATTGCAGGTATTTTCTTATTAAGGATAATACCCTACTGTCTTTTATTGTTTCTGACAGCAGTCTCATGAATTTATCATGATTTACAGTATCAAAGTATTTCGCAAGGTCTATGTCAACCGTCCACTTGTATCCTGCTTCTATATATTCCTTACACTTCTTCACTGCTTGGTGCGCATTCCTGTTTGGTCTGAACCCATAGCTGTTCCCGGAAAACTCCTTTTCGTATATCGGACTTAAAACTTGAGCTACTGCTTGCTGTACTACTCTGTCAAGCACCGTAGGTATTCCCAGCAGCCTTTTTCCCCCGTCAGGTTTTGGTATTTCTACCCTCCTGACAGACTTGGGACGGTACGTCCCCTCCCGTATTGATTGCTTGATTTGGCTGCCGTTTTGTTTTAGGAATAGGTGAAGTTCATCTACTGTCATTCCGTCTACTCCGGGGCTTCCTTTGTTTGCCCTGACCTTCTTATATGCAAAACTCATATTGTTATGGTCAAGTATCTTCTCAAGCAATCCTTCGACATACTCATTACCATCGTTTCCTTTATTCTCGGACGTGGAAGAAGTACTCCGCGCTCCTGCATTGCCTCCGAGTTCCACTCTTGTCTCCTGCAGGTAGCCTCCATTATTATTTTTGAAGTTGTCTGCTTTTTCCATATTTCTCCGTGTCCTTCAAATTCTGGAAACCTCTTATCGTTCAGTCCTTCTCCGCCACACTTCTTGGCGAATACTATGACCTCTGCTGACTTCTGAGTGTTCAGCCATACATCGCTATATGATTTGCCGCCACTAATTCTATGTCCGCGGCATATCACTCAGACCTCCCCAGGTAAAAACGCTTACTTTCACTCCATATATCCGCTGCATTTACATCACCTGTTTCGAATAGTTTAGGGCTTTTGTTTTGTATTGCAAATTCACCCAACAGGTATATGCCTTATATGCAGTTCGTGTTCCTCAGACCGGAGCTTTGCTGCCGACTTCCTTCAGATTCCACCTCACGATGGACACCCTTGTCTTAAGCTAACGGTTGGCACTATCAACCCCCATATCGGTCTTTCACCGACTAGCAAACGCCCATGCTGGGCGCACAATAAAAACCACGGCTGCTATTCTTTGCAGCCGTGGTTGATTTATGCCTCTATTCTTTCTATAACTAAAAAATTACTCTACTTTAATTGCATCAACAGGACACTGACTTACTACTTCTCCTAAATCGCAACTAGAACATTCATTTGCTTTTACATAAGCAATGCCGTCGTCTTTCATTTCAAAAACTTCAGGACAATTTTGCTCGCACAATCCGCACCCTACACAAGTTTCGGCATCTACTATTACCTTTGCCATTATTTCTACCTCCTTAAAAACTTACAGGCTCTATTTTATAAGCCCGTATTTTTCAATATTATTATTCGCGATTTCCTGAATTACTTTTATTTCTTCCGGTAAATTTACAATATGTTTAAATCTCCCCTGGGATTTTAAATATTCTTCTACCGGTTTAGGCTTTACTATTTTTCTTACCTGTGTTAACTTGCCAAATTCATACTCAATCAAAGGGTAGAGTCCGCAATCAACTGCCAACTTTGCAATATCTAAGGTCGCACCCGGTATATGTCTCCATCCTAAAGGACAAGGAACATGTATCTGGAGATATTTCGGGCCTTTAATACTTAAGGCCTTTTTTACTTTCTTCTGCACATCTCTGGGAAAACCTGCCGATGAAGTTGCAACATAGGCAAGATTATGAGCCGCAGCTATTTCAGGCATAGGCTTTTTAGGACGAGTATTCCCTAAAGAAACTTTACCCGGAGGACTAGTAGTAGTATTAGACTCATAAGGCGTTAATCCGCTACGCTGTATACCCGTATTCATATAGGCTTCATTATCATAACAAACATAAAGAATATCATGTCCTCTTTCCCACATACCTGAAAGAGCCTGAAGTCCTATATCGCCTGTTCCTCCGTCTCCGGCTTGAGCGATAACATTTATATTTTCTTTTTTACCTAAATATTTTAGCGCGGCTTCAACTCCTGAAGCTACTGCTGCGGCATTCTCAAATAAAGAATGTATCCAGGGCACTCCCCAAGAAGACTCAGGATATTTAGTCGAGAAAACCTCAAGACACCCTGTATTATTAGCGATAATTGTATTCGGCCCTGCAGTATCTACCACCAGACGCGCGGCAATTGCCTGCCCGCATCCTGCGCAGGCTGTATGTCCCGGGCTAAATAAAGTTGCCATATCTTTTTCTCCGAATTAACTATTCTTTAATCCTACAAGGATAGACCTTACCCATTCCCTTCGAAGGAAGGGTCTAATCCGATAAATTCACACCTTACCTCTTCACCGGATAACAAACTATAGACTTGGCGTATTGAATCTTTTGTAATATCTCTTCCGCCTAAACCAATAACAAAACCACTTATTTTATTTATCTTTGATTTACAAGAAATCGCAGATTTTAAATCTGCATATAACGGACCGGCATACCCCATAGAAACAGCTTTTTCTAAAACGGCTACCTCTCTTACATCCTTTAGCGCCTCATATATCGCATCCACAGGAAACGGCCGGTAAGTAATAATTTTTAAAACACCTACTTTTTTACCTTCGGCTCTTAGCTCATCCACGGTTTCTTTAATAGTCCCCACGATAGAACCCATAGCAACTATTACCTGCTCTGCATCCTCTAACTTGTATCCTTCGACTAATCCTCCGGTAGCTCTACCAAATATTTTCTTAAATTCATCGGATACTTTCGGGATTATCTCTAAAGCATTGCTATTGGCAACCTGTATCCCATATCTTGCTTCCGTATAATATGACGGATCAGCAAACGCGCCTAATGTTTTAGGGTCTTCTACGTCAAGTTTATTCTCTAATTTAAAAGGTGGTAAAAATTTATCAACTTCTGACTGATCCGGTAAATCTACAACCTCTGCACCATGGGTTAGAATAAAACCATCCATACAAACCATAACCGGAAGAGAGATATCCTTATCTTCAGATATACGATATGCCTGAATATGCAAATCAGCTGCCTCTTGATTATTTTCCGCGTAAAGCTGTATCCAACCGCTATCTCTGGCAGTCATCGAATCCTGCTGGTCGTTCCATATGCTTAAAGGAGCAGAAATCGCCCTATTAGCGCATGTCATAACTAAAGGAAGTCTCATGCCGGCGATATTAAATAATACCTCGATCATTAAAAGGAATCCCTGAGAACTTGTAGCAGTGAATGACCGCACGCCGCTTGCTACAGAACCTAAAACAAGTGAGGCTGCCGAATGCTCACTCTCTACATTAACAAACTCAGCTTTTAATTCTCCGTTAGCTACTATTTTTGCCAGGCCTTCTACGATGTGTGTTTGAGGAGTAATCGGATAAGCTGATATTACTCCCGGCCTACATAATTTAACAACTTGCGCAACTGCTTGTGATCCTTCAATAAATTGCTTCATTTATCCTCACTGCGTTCAGAAGTTTAATGTTTACTGTTTACAGTAAAAAATATTTTAAAAATCCGTAAGTCTTATCTTGCGTTACCACTGTAAACTGTACGCTGTTAACTGTCTTACTCCAACCGAAGGCTGGCTTATTCTTCTCTTATCATGTCAATATCATCTTTAGGGCATATCACAGCACAATTACCACACCCTTTACAATACGCGTAGTCACAAATATAACCATTCTTTTCCTTGCCCGTAATACACCCTTCAGGACAAATCAATAAGCACATATTGCATGCAATACAGTCTTTTTGCAAAAATTTAGGCCTTGATTCAATGCGCCAGGATCCTGTCTTATTAGCCTTGCTTGATCCCGGTTTTGCTATTCCTATATCTTTAGCTTTCATAGTCTTTTATTACTTCTTTATATATTCATATCCTTGCTTTGCTGCTTCGATATTCAAATCTGCTATTTTACCTGAAAAACGTTTCTTAATCGCCTGATTTAAACCCTCTAATTTAATCTCCCCTGTAGCAGCAGCATAGGCACCTAATAATACTGTATTACATAAAGGCTTACCTATTACTTTTAAGGCAATATCATTACCCGGAATAAGATGAATTTTCTGGCCTTCTTTCGGTTTTGGAACATCAAATCCCTCTCGCATATTTATCACAGCGATACCCTTTGGGTTAAACCCCGCGTAACAATCAAAACCACGCATTAATGTAGGATCTACCACAAGAAGATAATCCGGTGTAGTTACCTGACTTCTCAAGCGTATGGGCCCATCGTCTACCCTTACAAAAGCATTCATTGGCGCCCCCATCCTGGCTGCCCCGAAATGAGGAAAAGCATAAGCAAACTTATTATCCATAAAATAAGCCTGCCCTAAAATAGTCGCGGTAGTTATAGCGCCCTGTCCCGCCCTTGCATGAATACGAATTTCTTTCATCTTATTTACTTTTTATTTGGATTAAAAGTTTATCTGGATATCTTTACAAATACTAAAACACACAAAGTCATAATTCGGGTTCAAGAAAAAATAATATAACACAATCAAGAAAATTATGCAACTATTTTATTTGACATAAATATTGCTGATAATCACGCGGCCAAAAATGGTTCTGGAATTGAATATAGCCCGCTTGATCAACAATAATAAAAGTAGGGACCCCCACAACTACATAAGACTGACTAACATCTTCTCTTGTATCAAGAAGAACGGGAAACTCAATTGGATTATTACGCATATAACGTTTAACTTTTCTAGCGGTATCGCCGACAGCAATAGAGATCAATTCCACGCCTTCTTTTTTCAATCCTTCATAGACTTCATTTAATTCTCCTATATGCCTTTGGCATATCGTACACCAGGTTGCCCAAAAAAATATAATTACACCCTTACCTCTATAATCCGACAACTTCACCTTTTTGCCTTCAATATTTTTTAAGTTAAAATTCGGAGCACTGCCTAATGACGGGGGACAGACGCAATCCTTTCCGTTAATAGACTTTTCTTCTGCCGTGCTATAAGGAACAAGGCAAAATGATAAAAAAATTGATATTACTAAAATTATTACTTTCCTCACAGTAATCCTCCGGTTTTTATAAATAAATATTCTGCTACTATAATTAATATTATACCACAAACTTTTTTAATCCTCTCCATCCAGATTCCTGACTTAGGAAGAGAAGTAATTAATCCGGTAAACGTTCCTATCAAAATAAGCAACGCCCCTACCCCATAGGCAAACACAAATAAAAGAGTCATGCCGTATAAAACATTCTGCTTTGTCCCCACATAAACTAAGATTGACCCCAATACCGGTGCAGTGCAAGGGCTAATCACCAAGCAGGAAACCAGACCCAATAAAAACGCGTGCCAAATTCCCTGCCCCTTGATATCCGTTCGACGCAATATCTTAGGTAAGGGGATAGTAAAAACCCCGCACATTGAAAGTCCTAATATTAGAAAAATATTTGCGACAATAAAACAAACAGATGCTGAATTTAATATTGCACCAAAAGTCCTCCCGCCTAAAGCGGCAATTGCGCCTAAAACAGAATATGTAACAGCTATGCCGAAAACATAGGCCAGGCTCAAAATAAACCCTCGAAGCCTTGAACCCCCAGCATTTGCTCCGATAAAACTAACCGTTATCGGTATTAACGGATAAACACAGGGAGTAAAACTTACCAGAACCCCGCTGATAAAAACAATTAGAAATGCCCAACCAGAATTTAAATTCAGATTTTGACTTAAATTAACTAAAATATCTTCCATTTAATCTGCATCTTCCTTAGTCGATTCGCTAATCCAATCCAAATACTCTTTACTTCCACGGACAATGGGAAGCGCGATTATCTCCGGCACATCATAACTATGCAATGATTTAACTAAGCTTTCTATTTGTTCAAAAGAAGATTCTTTAGCCTTTATCACTAATAAAATCTCTTCGGCACTATCTATTTTTTTATCCCACCAAAAAAACGAAGAAACTCCATCTACAATATTCACACAAGCAGCAAGCTTATCTTTAAGCAAGGCCCCCGCAATAAGCTTGGCCTCTTTTTTATCCTTCGCAGTAACTAAAACAACAATATACATAATTAACTTTACTAAACTTAAGCTTTAAATACAAGATTAGACGCATCTAAGGCTGCTTTTTCCATGTCTGAAAAAGCAGTAATAAATTGCTGATTTAGCTCTTTTAACTTATCAACTACTACCGTATCCAACGGCTCATTCTCCAACATATCCTTCAAACCACCGCATGTTATAGTAATCTTATTTAAATAATTATTTAAATCGTGAATATCTTTTCTTGCGAGAGCCATTAGCATCCTCCTCAATGAACGCATAATTTATGGAACTTAAAAAGTGACATAAATTATATGCGCGAATTGATCCCAATAGCTGCAAGCAGATTTCGCAGAAATCTGAGCAGCGCTTAGCTGTCGGGGGCAATTCAACACGTAATCAATAATCATCCATAAATCTTTTTAACCAAACGTCCGATACGCGCGCCAAACCGCAGACATTCTTTATTTGCCCGTTCATCAACCGAACCTACGGCAACCGGGCCATAATGATCTCCCCTGGGATCACCCTGGATAATACACCCATGGATTAAAAGCGCGTCTATCATATCCATAATGGTAGTTTCATTACCTCCGGCAACATTAGCGCTTGATGCAAATGCTCCCCCTACCTTACCTTCTAACTTACCATGAAATTTTACACTTTCATCGATAAGTTTCTTAATCTCGTAACTCATTGTACCATAATATGTAGGTGATCCGATAACTATTGCCTCGTACTTTACTAAATCACCCGCACTCACACTAGCAACTTTCTTTAAATCAACTGCAATACCTTCATCAGCTACCCCTTTAGAAATAATTTTAGCCATTTTCTCAGTCGTCCCCGACCGCGAATAATAAATAATCAAGACTTTTGACATAATAACCTCCTTTCAGTTTACCCGCCACTAAATCAATGGCGGGTAAATTCACCCAAATAACTTAGCTTCACCTACGGCTCGCTAAGCTATGGCTTCATTCACTTTAACATCATAACCGACATCATCCTGCCGGAGTTATCTTTTTCTCTACGATAAGAAAAAAACTCATTAATCAAGCAGGCCGTACAAATACGAACATTCTCTATTTGTTCTTTAGCTAAGCCTAAATCACAAAGTTGCCTGGCATTTATCCCAGCCAGGTCCAAATATAGATTTCCGTTACGCAAAGTTAAACCTTTTTTAAAATAACGCGCGACTTCAGTTCCCACTTCATAACAACAAGCTCCTATGCTAGGGCCAAAAGCGCAAATTAAATCTTGCATTTGAGTACCGAATCTCTGCCGCATTAATTCTATCGTCTTTACAACTACCCTATCTTTTGTGCCTCTCCATCCTGCGTGAGCTAATCCTATTGCATTATTTTTTTTATCATATATAAAAACAGGTAAACAATCAGCCGTAAATACGGCAAGTGCGATATTTCTTAAGTTTGTTACTAAACTATCCGTACTGCTAATTACTTTACCTTTATCTACCTCAGAGACAAAACCAACGCGCACACCATGAACCTGATCGGCACTAACCATGCTGGAATAATCCACATCTATAGTTTTAAGGAATCCCATTCTATTATTCTTTGAATCAGGATGTCTGGAAGACATATCCAGGCTTCTATCACTAAATGACACTACAAGGGGCGAATCTTTAAATATCTTAAAACGATAATTTAAACTAGTATTTATCATAAAATTTCGACTAATTTTTCACGGGACTTTTTACCCTTAACAATATTAATTTGCGATTTAGCAACATCAAAATAACCCGCTAAAATTTTAACCAAGGCTTTATTAGCTTTACCCTCGACAGCGGGTGCAGTCAAATATACTTTTAGATTATCAACTTCTTTAACAATTATATTTTTTTTGGCATTTGGCCTAATGCGAACACTAACTATCATTAATTTTGCAAATTTAATGGCCCTATTTTTTTACATTCCAAAATTAAATTTTACGATTCAATTTGAGAACTACTAATTAATTTATCCGAGAATTGACCTAAGCGAGTCTGAGCTTCTTCATACTTTGTCTTAGCATTAGTTAAATGAGTACCCACTAAATCAAAATTTTCCTTAAACTTATCAATATCCAGGCGTAAGCGGGAAAGATTGGCTATCACTTCTTTAGCGCTTTTCTCTATCTGCATACCGCGAAGGCCAAGGCATATTACCTCCAGATACGCATAAAGCGTATTAGGAGACACAGGTATTACTTTCTTTGAAGTACTATAAGATATAATATTGGATTCCTTAATAATCGTCTCATAATAAACATTCTCTGCCGGTATATACATTAAGGCAAAATCATAAGTCTTCTCGTCCGGTAAGATATATTTTAAAGCTATTTCATCTATGCGCCTCTTCACATCCCGAATAAAATTCTTCCGGTGCTGTTTTTTCTCTGCCTCATCAGAAGCATCCAGTATTTTCTTAAAATTCTCCAAGGGAAACTTAGCATCGATAGATACATAGCTATTCCCCAATATTATAACCGCATCAACTATTTCATTATTCTTGAATCTATGCTGCATTTTAAAATGCTTCCTTGGCAAAACCTGCGAAAGCAAATTCTCAAGCATCTCTTCACCCATCTGCCCTCTAAATTTTGGCGCGCGCAATAACTCACCCAAACTTGAAATATTCTTACCCACATCAAGAATCATCTCTGAAGATTTGGCTAATTCTCCTAACTTTGTATGCACATTTGTAACCACCTCACTAGTATTACTATGCGCGTCCCTCAACAATTGCATGCTGTCTTTTAATTGCGTATTAACCTGCACATTCATTGCGGCAATCTGGCTATTTATACGAAAATACAATTTGACCATTATTGCCAAAATAATAAAAAGAACTACTAGTATTATTGCAATCATCCAATTCATTTTTCATTGACCTTTCTATAAGCCAGAAGGTAATGGTTTGGCAACTGATAGCCAAAGCCATTTCTCAATTTGGCCTAAATAACATCCTAGTTAGATAGAAAAAGTTTAATATTATTTGTTACTTTTTACATTCAATTCTTCTTCTATATTCAAATCCCGTTTTATAAAAGCACTGAATTCATCCTCTAGACTCTCACGTTTGTCTCTCTCCTTTTTTATCTCAGCTGCATCCCTATCGTCAATAATCTTACGATATTTCGGATTATGCTCATAGCGGTAATCTGAAACAATGATAAAGGGGAGTTTAAATACCCCGCAGAAAGCACCAAAAATAGCGCGGGGATAAGATAAAAATGAGCTAAGCGGCCGATAAAAAATATCCATTTCTCGATAATAGTATTCAACCTTACCTCTTCTTCTTTGAAATCTTTCTTTGGCTAAGTCTAAATCCTGCGGTGCTTTATTATCAATTCCTATGGTATATTCGGCAATTACCGTATTATTACGGCTGACTACATAGCCATCACCATAAGACTTAACTCCGTAAAGATATTTGTAATTTACGCACCCGCAAATAAAAAACATAAAAATTAGTAAAATCAAAAAAGTGCGGCTAAGGTTAATCAGACACCGTATTTTATTCATAATAGATAATCTTTCCTTATACGTTTAAGAGCGTTAAAAATATTAGTCTTCACCTCCGGGCAATCCTTTTGGATATCCGCAATCAATTTCTTAATATATGTTCGTTTAGAGGTAAAAGAATTAGGGCACCTGCAACGAGGCAGAGGATAATCCAATGTTGCAGCAAATTTATTAATTTCTTCCTCATCCACATAAGCAAGCGGCCGTATAATCGTAAGCTTACCGTTAAAGAGTTCCTGCTTAGGGCGCATCGTACTTATTTCGCCTAAATAAAATAAATTCAATAGTGTAGTTTGAATTATATCGTTTCTATGGTGTCCCAATGCAACTTTATTACATCCTAACTTAGCTGCCTCTTTAAATATCGCCTTGCGCCTGTTCCAGGAACACCAAAAACAGGTTACATCAGATCGTGTTTGTCCCTTTTTTAGAATTTGGATTTTTTTGATATGATAATCATATCCTTCGCGCTTAAAGTAATCGGCTAAAACATCCGGCGGAGTACAATGATAGCCGAAATCAATATGTATAGCAATAATTTCGTAGTTTACCGGAGCGAAGCTCCTGCGATCACTTAACATCCTAAGAAGAGTTAGGCTATCTTTACCCCCGGACACACCAACAAGAATCTTATCTTTATTTTGTATCATATTATAATCACCTATTGCGCGGCCTACCTTCTTGGATAGAGAATACCCCGGATTGCCCTGTTTTGGGCGAGGTGCGGATATTCTTTTTTTCATACATCTTTTAGGCTTTTGGCTCAATAATGATTTTTTGATCTTCGGTAACTCTTCTAAAACGCTTGTTTTCATAGTATTTTATACACGCTATCTCCCAGTCTTACCCGTGACTTAGCCATTAGGCCTATATCATCTCCTTTATTAGCTATATCAATAGCTGTATGCTCAATCTGCATGGACTTAACAATCTGGGTAAAATCAGTGGTATGTCCTTTGATAAGAATTTTATCGCCAAGGCGCAAATTACCGCGAGTAAGCTTAAATACCGCGGCTTTTACTTTCGGAAAATAATGCGTAACCGCACCTAATAATTCTTCATTACTTAGAAGTAGTTTACCCGCTAAGACTTTTTTCTTATTCCTGATTTTCTTCTTGATAGCTGTCTTAAGCGGCACTTTTTTCCTAATAACTTTTTTGGCTCTTTTTTTAACGGACTTTTTTACTGCTTTCTTTTTAACGGGATTTTTCTTTATTTGTTTTTTCTTTAGAGGTTTTCTTTTTAATAGCTTCTTTTTAGCGGGCTTTATTTTTTTCTTAGGGATAGTATTAGCTTTTGATTTTTTAATTGCTTTCTTTATCTTCTTAAATAACCTTAAGATTGCCATAGCCCCTCCTTAACGCAAATTCGGTCATCGCTCACCTGAAATATTTTACCAAAAAAAGCCTCCGTTACCCAGATATTTGTTTGTGCATGGGAAGAAAGATTATGTGCTTTAATGCTACCGCCCAAGAGAGCAAGGTAAGGAATTAGATTATCTACCAAGTGAGTATCGCATGTATCACCTGATTCAATAGCCTCAATTAATTTATCTGCTGCCTCGCCCCCTACGGTTTCTGCTGCTTTTTTAGATTCCCCTATTGCACTTGATGCTAAAATTGTATCTTTATTCGTGTAAGCGTAAATACTTATTTCTGAACCCACAGAATCAGTACATACGTATTCCGACTTTATATCTACGGGAATATCGGCGTATTTGCTTTTTAGTATTTTTGCCGCATAATCTGCCTGCCTCTGCGCTACAGATCTTTGTGAAAGAGCAACATTTGCTATTGATTTTCCGGAAATACGTTTAACTTTACCGCTACTCGTAAGATCAATTTCACAAGAATGCTTAATAGGTTTAATCAAAACAGATACTTCGCCGCCACCCTTAGGATAATACCCCCTTTTTATAATCGTAATACTTGCCCGAATGCCTTGCCTGTAAAGTAAGCGGAAAATAACATTCGGATAATAATCTACAGGCGGAGCGCCTAAACCACATGTCCCCCCTGTAATATCAAGCTTCAATTCGCCGCTTGAGGCAAAAAACCCTACAGGTAAAAGTGCCTGCAAAACTAACCCAATAGAACCGGATGTGCCAATATCTACTTTTAGAAATGTTTTCTTTGCGTATTCTCCAGGAATAAATGTAATATCAGAAGAGGCAAGCTTAAGCCCTTCTATGCGAGCAGCGCATAATTGACCGAGAGCTTTCAAAATTGTAAGATGCTGAGGTTTTAGGCCCGGAGATTCTCGCCCCTTGCGAATATTATTTATTCGCACAGGCATGCCTGTTATACAGGACAAAGAAACTGCAGTGCGTAAAATTTGTCCACCACCCTCCAAATGACTACCATCTAATTTTAAGATTTTTTTTGACACTTAAAATACTCCTTTAATATTTTTTTATGATCAAAAGCGAATTCTTGTTTTCCTAATTCATCTTCACTGACTATGCGAATATTTTTTGCGTCAGAATCAGCGCGAGGCGTCCCTTTACCCTTTGCCGTAAAAACGCAAGTAACTGTATGAAAACGAGGATCGCGTCCGTATTTAGAATACGTATGGAGCTGCTTTAATTGCGATACGTCAAGTGATGTTTCTTCTTTTGCTTCGCGAAGCGCCGCCTCTTCTAAGGATTCGCCATAATCAACAAATCCTCCGGGGATGGCCCAACCGAAAGGCGGATTACTACGCTCAATTATCACAACTTTCCCGGACACCTCAATTATTATATCTACGGTAATAAATGGGCCCTCTTCTAATTTTTTGCTGATATAAGAAATATAACTAAATATAGTTTTTTCAAATATGCTTCTTATTTTATCGTTTGGCAAAACAAAAATTATTTTCGCGATACTTATATTTTTATTCTCCCGCATTAGGCGGAAAACCTCCTGAGACATAATTTTAGCAGAAGCAGCATAATCAAATCCGCCAACGCTAGCCCCCAAAGAAGGCATTGCTACTATTTTAATTTTTCTCTCTTTCGCAAGCTTTAAAGCGTTAAATGCCGCATCCCTTATTATTTTTTCATTGATTAGTTTTGCAGTAATGGGTTTAACTATCATCCCCGCTTTAATACTACTCATCTCGCCCTTTATAAATTCAAGTTCAATACCTTTTATAATCATTATTCTTTTTCTTTATTTGACACGCTTCTTATCTTTGGCTAATACTATCCTTGCAAGATCTAGAGCCTCTTTTTTAGAACTAATTTCACCTGCTGCCTGCTCTTCTTCTACCTCGTTAAGTATCAGACTAAATACCGGCCCCGGCAGAAGTTTGAGTTTTTTCATCAAATCATAGCCCGTGATTAAACGCGGTAATCTTTTTTCTTCCTTACGCTTAAAATATTCTTTCATCAGCCAACGGCAAGTTTTTTCATGCTGAATTCTACTTTCATCATGTGTTAATGGACCGCGAGTTGCTCGTTGATCTGCCACAGATAACAATAAAACACTTATTCCTTCATCTGCCGTATCGCGAAAATAGCGAAATTTCGCGCGCTTAGTTATCTCGAGATTATCCGCTAGATATCCCGGCCTTAGATGCCAGAAAACCATTGTTTTTATCGCCTCTTTTTCCTTTGTGGATATCTTTAACCTATCGCAAATAGAGACAGCGATTTTTCGCCCCAGATATTCATGCCCGTGAAATTTTGTTTTTCCTTCTTCACGCGTTAATGATCCGGGCTTACCGATATCATGTAAAAGAGTAGCAAATTTTAACAGTTGCCTGCGGCTATGCTGACCGGCTATAATCTCACCAAGATACGCACTTATTTTTTTATTACGCTTTAAGGTTAATAATAATCTATCTAGTTGATAAACTGCCTCAAAGGAATGTTCCATAACATCAAGATGATGATACGGCCCCTGAATAACTCCCCTGGTAATATTGAGCTCCAGTATCACCTTATCTAAAAATAAGATTTTGTCCATCCTTTTAAAAATCTCTGCTGTATTTACCTGAGCTAATATTTTGAATAATTCCTCTCTTATTCTTTCTGCTGAGACAGATGAAATTTTTCGTCTGTTTTTTATTATCAGATTGATCGTTTTTTTATCAATGCTAAAATCCAAAGTTGCCGGCATGCTAAATGCGCGCAACATCCGTAAAGGGTCATCAAGAAAAGTCCTACTATTAATAACTCTGATTATTTTCTTCTTTATATCTTTAACCCCATCGAATGGATCAATTATAATGTCTTGAATTTTAGTAGCTTTTTTAAGCAAAAGTATATTAAAACATATCGCATTTATTGTAAAATCGCGGCCTGTCAAATCCTGATATATATCTCTGCCGCGAAAATCAGTAAAGTCTAAAGTGTAAATTACTCCCTTGTATTTTTTTATAACTCTGGCAGAACCATGCTCTCGGTCTAAAACAACAA
Organism: uncultured bacterium; assembly: GCA_913009335.1. Classification (GTDB taxonomy): domain Bacteria; phylum Omnitrophota; class Gorgyraeia; order Ghiorseimicrobiales; family Ghiorseimicrobiaceae; genus DRER01. Next base: position 24,514 of record CAJVXN010000018.1, on the reverse strand, counting down.
AATTCCCGCCTATTTTACGTGATACAAATCGGGCAAATTTAAGCGCGTCCTTATCTACGGCAAAATCAAAATCAAAACTTTCCCTCCTTAGGAATAAATCACGAATTAATCCACCAACAAGATAAACTTCTCGCTTAGAGTGTCCGGCTATATTAATAATTCTTGTAAGTATATAATTTTTTTTTAAACTAAGGAAAGAATACATTTTACCCCGTTAGAGATGATTCTCTTACATTTATATTAATACTGTGAATTGTGGAAAATCTACTTTTATCCCCTAAACCAAAGACTATTAGACGGTCGCCTAAGGGCGACCTATCTCTAACGGGGTTTACTTTTCTTCTTTACCAAATTGCGCAGATTGCGTAAACACTTTTTCTTCGGCAAATATAGGAGATTTTGTTCTTACTGCCAAGGCAATGCTATCTGAAGGACGGGCATCAACTATCTTTTTTTTACCATCCAGGTTAATTATGATTTTTGCGTGAAATGTATTTTGTTCCAACTTATCAATAATAATTTTTTCAATATGCGCGTCTAAATTATCAACTACTGTCTTAAGTAAATCATGAGTCATTGGCCGCGGCGTACGTACGCCGGCAAGCTGCATCTTTATAGCCGATGCCTCGACCATCCCGATAACAATAGGCAAAATCCTTGAACCTTTTTTCTCTTTTAAAACTATTACCTGATCATGTCTTTTCTCATCAATAATGATCTTACTTAATTCCACCTCAACCATAAATCCCGCCTCATTTTTTATTACGTTTATTCTTTAATAGGCTGGCAACGGATCCACCCTTGCTTAGAATGATCTTTAATTCTTTCATAAATTGATTGACATCTTTAAATTGACGGTATACAGAGGCAAACCGAACATAAGCGACTTCATCTAAAACTGCTAATTTCTGCATAACCAACTCTCCCACAAATCCGGAAGGCACCTCTCTATCAAACTTCTTTAGAATCGCCCTCTCTATACCGGTAACCAAATCATCAATTTTCTCAACGCTTATAGGGCGCTTCTCACATGCCCGAAAAAGGCCTGCCTGAATTTTTTTCCTGTCAAACGCTTCTCGCCTATTATCTTTTTTAACTATCATTAATGGCATCTCTTCTATATATTCATATGTAGTAAAACGTCTTGCGCACTTAGTACATTCCCTTCTCCTGCGCACGGATGCGCCTTCAGAGCTTGCGCGTGAATCAATCACTTTATCTTCCTGAAAACCGCAAAAAGGACATTTCATGATTTAGATTTACTTTTTTTTATTTTAACTCTTATCCCGGCTTCTTTCAAAAATTCCTCTGCCATTTTATCCGGATACCCCCCGGAAATAACTACTTCTTTTATCCCCGCGTTAATAAGCATTTTAGAACAAATACTACAAGGCTGATTTGTAACATAAAGAGTGGAACCCTTAGCGCTTACCCCGTATAACGCAGATTGCAATAACGCATTCTGCTCCGCGTGTAATCCGCGGCAAAGTTCATGACGCTGCCCGGAAGGAATCTTTAATTTTTCCCTTAAACATCCAGTATCTATACAGTGCTTAAGCCCCGAAGGAGCTCCATTATACCCTGTAGCAAGAATTCTTTTATTTTTAACTAATACTGTCCCTACTTTTCTGCGCAGACAAGTGGATCTCTTAGCTACTAACCCTGCCACCTCTAAAAAGTATTCATCCCAGCTGGGACGGCTATTTTTCTTCTTCATTTTCTTTCCTCTTCTTACTTATTATGCAACGGAAATTTATTAGTCAATTTTAAAACTTCCCTCTTAATCCTATTACAGATTTTATCATCGCCGTATGAACTCAACACACAATCAATAAACTCAGCGATTTTCTCCATTTCCTTTTCTTTCATTCCGCGGGTTGTTATCGCGGCAGTACCTAAGCGTATACCGCTTGTAATAGTAGCTGATGTAGAATCAAACGGAATAAGATTTTTATTAACCGTAATATCTGCCCTATCCAAACATATAGCTGCATCAGCTCCGGATATATTTCTGTTCTGCAGGTCGACTAAAAAAAGATGCGTATCAGTACCGCCTGAAACAATACGTAAACCTTTTTTTTCTAAATTGTCTGCTAAGGTTTTCGCATTTTTTACTACTTGATGTTGATATTTTTTAAAGGCGGCACTACAGGCTTCCTTAAAAGCCACTGCTTTTGCCGCTACAACATGCATCAGCGGCCCGCCCTGAATACCGGGAAAAACCTGCATATCTATCCTTTTAGCAAACTTATTCTTACATATTATAAATCCTGATCTGGGACCGCGTAGTGTCTTATGGGTCGTTGAAGTTACAAACTCAGCATAAGGAACCGGCGAAGGATAAAGGCCCGCTACTACTAAACCCGCGACATGCGCCATATCCACAAACAAATAAGCACCTACCTCATCAGCTATCTTACGGAATTTTTTAAAATCTATTTTTCTTGAATAAGCAGAGGCCCCTGCTAAAATCATCTTCGGTTTATGACTACGCGCAAGTTTTAAGACCTCATCGTAATCAATCATCTCTGTTTTATTATCCAGCCCATAACAGGCTACATCATAAAGACGACCGGAAAAATTGTGCCTGTGTCCATGAGTAAGATGCCCGCCGCAGGCTAAATCAAGCGCCAGAATTCTATCCCCCACGTCTAATGCGGCAAAATAAACTGCCATATTTGCCTGCGAGCCCGAATGAGGCTGCACGTTTACATGCTCGCCTCCAAAAATTTTCTTAGCGCGTTTAATTGCCAGAGTCTCAATATCATCCATAAATTCACAACCATCATACCAGCGCCTGCCGGAATATCCTTCGGCGTATTTATTAGTAAGACAGGAGCCTTGAGCTTCAAGCACAGCGGATGATGTAAAATTTTCAGAAGCAATTAATTCTAAATTATTTTCTTGCCGCTTCTCTTCTTTTTTTATAATCCCATATACTTTCGGGTCAACCTCGCGTAAACTTTTCATTACTTTTCCCCTTATTTGGAAAATTTTTCAATCTGCCTTAATCTACGATTATGCCGCCCTGATTCAAAATCAGTATTCAGCCAGGCATCTAAGAATTTTTTTGTATCTTTGATATGAATAAAATCTCCGGCTAAAATCAACACGTTCGAATCATTATGCCTGCGGGAAAGCTTTACCGCGCGAAGATTACAGCAAAGTGCCGCCCTGATTCCTTTAAATCTATTCGCTAGAATAGAATACCCTATGCCGCTTCGACAAATCAATATTCCACGTTTGATTTTTTTATTTAACATTGCCCTTATTAATTTTACGCCTAGCTTCGGATAATCACAGGATTGAGTACTATTAGTCCCAAAATCAAGAGTTGTATAGTCTTTCAATTCCAGAATTTTTTTTACTCTTTCTTTTAATCTGAACCCGCCGTGATCACAAGCTAATCCGATCTTTAAATTTTTTTGGCTACTTTTTTTACCAGCTTTTTTATCTGAAGATAACATTCTCTATACCCCTCCTGCGGTTTTCCAATCGGATCATCAACAATTACCGCTATATTATCTGCGAATTCACTCAAAAGATAAACCTTATCAATAAATTCCGGATACATTCTTTCTATCTCACGCTTATGCATTGTCTCCATTACTAAAACTACATCCGCCCGTAAGACAATTTCCCTGGATAGCCTCACAGTCAGATGTCTTTTCGCATCCACCCCTTCTTCCTTAAGCAAACTTATAACAGAAGAACTAGCGCCCAACCCCTCTATCGCACTCACCCCGCAAGAAGAAACGCATATACTGGTTTTCTTTAAAGATTTGAGTTCTTTTTCTAAAAGATACTGCGCCATAACGGAACGGCAAGAATTCCCCGTGCAGACAAACAAAACTTCTTTAGATTGAGATAATTTTTCCAGCATAGTTATATTTATTGCTCCGCTCCGTAGAATTTTAATCGGCAAACTTGTTACATCAACTACCGTTGACTCAACGCCTAATTCAACCTGCCCGCCATCAATAATTAAATCAATGCGGCCGTCTAAATCTTTTAACACACTATCAGCATCCTTAGGCGGCGGATTAGAAGACAGATTCGCCGATGGTGCTACCACCGGAACGCCTGCCTCAGCTAAAAGACTCAAAGCTATTTTATTGTTCGGCATGCGCAAGCCGACATTACCATTAGAGCGTGATCTTAAAACCAGAGTTAACGGCCCCGGCCAAAACTTATTTATTATTCGCCAGATATAAGGCGAAATATCTCCGGCAAATCTCTCTATATCATGTTCATGGGCAATATGAATAGAAAGCGGTTTATCTCGCGGCCTATTTTTAACTTCATAAAGACGCGCGATAGCTTTTTTATCTTCTAGGTTCACCCCCAGACCATAAACAGTCTCTGTGGGAAAAGCAACCAACCCTCCTTTTGCCAAAACCAAAGCCGCATCCCTTATCTTATCTATCTCAGGATTCAACGCATCAACTTTTATAACTCGAGTCTTCATAAAACCGAAAAGCTTATAATCATTCAACAATTATTATATTACTAAAATCAAAATTTGCGAAATAACCTTAATTTATTAAAGCCTGATGTTCTTTGCCAGCTTTTCCAGCTTCTTCTTAAAAACCGCTAATTTTTTTGCGATTTTCTTATCTTCTACACCCAGGATTTGCGCTGCCAGTATACCGGCATTTCTTGCGCCGGATTTCCCAATTGCAACCGTCCCCACAGGTACATTCTTAGGCATCTGTACCGTTGAAAGTAAAGAATCTAATCCTTTTAAACTTCTTGTCTCAATAGGTACTCCGATTACAGGCAATGTTGTATGGGCAGCTATCACTCCTGCTAAATGAGCAGCACCCCCCGCACCCGCGATAATAACTTTTATTCCTTTATCACGCGCGGCTAAACTAAATTTAATTACCTCTTTTGGTGTTCTGTGCGCGGACATAACCCTCATATCATGCCCTATGCCAAATTCAGCTAAAGCAATACTTGTTTCTTTCATTGTATCTAAATCCGACTTACTTCCCATAATAATAGTTACGACTTTTTTCATAATGCCTCCGAATGTATTGCCCTTTTACCTATATCACGGCGAAAATGCGCCCCTTCAAAATTAATCTTTTCGACTGCCTCATATGTATTACTAATCGCCTCTTCTATATTAGCGCCCAATCCTGTAACACCCAGAACCCTACCGCCATTAGTCATATATTTAAATTCATTTTCTTCCTGCCCCAACCGACTTGTGGTGAGCGGAGTCGAACCAAGTCGAATGGTCCCGGCATGAAAAACAAAAACATCTTTCATCTTTAAAGCCTCATCTAAACCAGTAATCTCTTTTCCCTTTTCGTACTTTCCGGGATAACCTCCTGAGGCCATTACAATATTAACACATGCGCGCGCATCGATTTCTAACTCTTTTCCTTTTAATCTATTTTCACAAGCCGCAAGCATTATATCAACAAGATCAGTTTTAATCCGCGGCAATACTGCCTGAGTCTCCGGATCGCCAAATCTTACATTAAATTCTAATACTTTAATATCCTTAAGGGTTATCATTAATCCGATATACAACACGCCACGATAAGGATTGCCATCATTCTTCATTCCACTCAATAAAGGCCTGATTACTTTATTTTCTACCTCAGACAATAATTTATCATCAACTACATTTGCCGGAGAATAAGCACCCATACCTCCGGTATTAAGGCCTTCATCATTGTCAAAGACGCGTTTATGGTCTTGTGAGGCGGGAAGTATGACAAAATCTTCTCCGTCGCAAATAGCAAGGATTGAAGCCTCATCTCCCTGCAAACATTCCTCAATGAGGATTTTTCCTCCGGCTGCGCCAAATACCTTATCAACTAATATATCACGTACTGCTTTATCTGCCTGACTTTTATCAATTGCTATAATTACACCCTTGCCCGCGGCAAGGCCATCGGCTTTTATTACTATGGGATATTTATTTAATCCTGCTGCATACTCTTGTGCCTCTTTATACTGATTATCACTAAAAATCCGATATTCTGCCGTGGGAATCCCAAATCTAATCATTGCCTCTTTAGCAAAAACCTTACTGCCTTCAAGACGCGCGGATTCTTTATCCGGACCGAATACTTTTAAGCCTTTATCACTAAATAAATCAACTATTCCCGCGCATAAAGCTATCTCAGGGCCCACAACAGTCAAATCTATTGAATTTTCCTGCGCAAACCTAAACAGCCCCTCTAAATTATCCGCTTTGATATCTACGCATTCAGCTAAAGCTAATATCCCCGCATTTCCGGGAGCGCAATAAATTTTCTCTACCTTAGGACTTTGAGCTATTTTCCAAACAAGCGCATGTTCCCTTCCCCCGGAACCAATAACTAAAACTTTCACCCCGCCCTTCCTTTCCCAGATTTAGCCCGGCCTTTAGGAAGGGCGGGGTTCATCCTAAACTATCTCTACCTTTCTCTTGCCTGAGATATTCCCAATTGCCCAGGACCTAAGACCTAAATTATAAAGTTTTCTTATTATTTTCGTGGTATATTTTTTATCAACCATCAAAACCAAACCAATACCCATGTTAAATGTTTTAAACATATCCGAATCTGCTATGTTGCCGCTTTTTTGTAAAATCTTAAATATCTTTGGCAGGGGCCAAGATCCTTTCTGTATCCTTATGCCCAAACCTTTTGGCACTACTCTAATTATCTTATCGTAAAACGCGCCTCCGGTTACATGAGCGATACCTTTTATAACTAAAGGCTGCGAGGCATAATTTGCGAGTAGAGACAAAATCGGCTTAACATATATACGAGTAGGCTTAAGTAATTGACTTGAATACTTTTTAAGCTCTAATTTGCTAAACGCTTTTCTAACCAGTGAGAATCCGTTTGAATGCAGACCATTTGATTCTATGCCAATTAGCGTATCCCCTTTCTTAATCTTAGAACCGTCTATTATTTTATTTTTTTCAACAACACCAACGCAAAAACCGGCTAAATCATAATCATCTTTTTTATACATCCCCGGCATCTCGGCAGTCTCCCCGCCAATTAAACTACAATTAGCCAACTTACATCCTTTGGCTATACCGGATACAACACTGGCCAATATTTTAGGAGAAAGTTTTCCGCAGGCAATATAATCCAAAAAGAATAAAGGGCGCGCCCCGCAGCATAAAATATCATTCACATTCATTCCCACTAAATCTATACCTACTGTATCATGCTTATTTGCCGAAATTGCTATTTTTAATTTTGTGCCCACGCCATCTGAAGATGAAACCAATACAGGATTTTTATATTTTGTTTTATCAAATTTAAATAACCCGCCGAATCCGCCGATATTACTTAAGACATCCTTACTTTGAGTAGATTTAACCAATGGCCTTATTTTTTTAACAAAAATATTTGCCGCTTCAATATCAACTCCTGATTTTTTATAAGTTAATTTTTTCATCATACCCCGCAACACTTTTTCTCTAAAGCGCTCTTTCTAACCCTATCCCTACCTTTTATGGGATATTTACCTACCCAACAGGCAGTACAATAATTACACTCATCATAACTTACACTCTGAAGCATCCCTTTTAAACTCAAATATCCCAAGCTATCAACATTAAGATATTTTTTCATTCTCTCATGGCTAAGGCGTACAGCAATTAACTCCTTATAATTAGGAAAATCTATACCATAATAACAAGGGAATTTATGAGGAGGGCAACTTATTCTAAAATGTACTTCTTTTGCGCCGAGCGCGCGAAATTCCTTAATGCGCTTTTTAGAAGTTGTACCGCGAACAATAGAATCATCAACTATAACTACCCGCTTACCTTTAATCATATCACGCACAATATTAAACTTGACTCTCACGCCCAAATCACGTATAGCTTGAGATGGCTGGATAAATGTCCTACCGACATAATGATTCCTGATAATAGCCATTTCAATCGGGATGCCCGATTCCTGCGAAAAGCCTATAGCAGCTGAAGTCCCGGAATCCGGAACAGGAATTACTAAGTCAGCATCAACCGGATGCTCCCTGGCAAGTTGAGCGCCTAATTTTTTTCTTACTGAATAAACCGTCTCGCCAAATACAATAGAATCAGGACGGGAAAAATATACATGCTCAAAAATACAATATGCGTGCTTCTTTTGTCTTGGAAAAGCACGTATGGATTTTATACCTTTTCTATCTATAATTACTACCTCGCCAGGCTCAACTTCCCTGACTAACTTTGCTCCGATTAAATCCAGGGCGCATGTTTCCGATGCCAGACAAAAACTTTTACCTATTTTTCCTAAAACAAGCGGCCTAAATCCATGTGGATCCCTTACGCCTATTACCTTATTTTTTGTCATCAATAGTAAAGAATAGGCGCCCTTTACCCTCCTTAACGCATAAACTAATCTTTTTACAACATTAGGGTTTCGCAATCGCGCCATAAGTTGTACGATTATCTCAGAATCAGAAGTCGTCTGAAAAGTAGAGCCGCTGTTTTCAAGCTTTCTTCTTAATTCTATACTGTTTACTAAATTGCCATTATGCGCGATAGCCAAAGAACCTCTTAAATAATCAACCACTAAAGGCTGGGCATTTTTTAATATGCTTGATCCGGTAGTCGAATATCTTAGATGCCCGATACTTAAATGCCCGGATAATCTCTTAATCTCATCCCCGCTAAAAACATCAGAAACTAAACCTAGGCCCTTATAAATAGACAAACCCTTTCCGTCACTAGCTACTATCCCACAAGCCTCTTCCCCTCTATGTTGAAGTGAATAGAGACCTAAATAAGTAAGCCAGGCAGCATCAAAATTATTATAAATTCCGAATAACCCACAACACTCTTTCGGCAAATCATTTTTACAAATGTTTCCGCGCATATTCTACTCCGTTTTTAAAAATTAAAAGTCCGTCACCGTATTTTTTTAAACCCTCGCGCGTCCACCGAGGATGCTGACTACCCATAATATGCCTTTCGGGATGCGGCATAAGACCAAGAATCCTCCCTGTTTTATCACATATTCCGGCGATATTATCTAGCGACCCGTTAGGATTATCAGGATAAGGCGTCAAAGTCCCTTTGCTGTTCGAATACTGAAAAACAATTTGCCCGTTTTCCTTTAAAACACCTAATACCTTTTTATTATCAAGAACAAACTTTCCTTCGCCATGAGCTACGGGAAAATAAACAACTTCGGGTAAATCTCGCGCCCAAACACATTTTTTATTTTGCGCTTTTAGATAAGTCCAGCGATCTTCAAATTTCCCCGAATCATTATTTATCAGGCTGATATCCTGCTTAAAAAGAGAATCAACCGAAAGAATACCGGCCTTAACTAACACCTGAAAGCCATTACATATACCAATAATCAATTTACCCTGCTTGATAAATTTAGTTATTTGTTCCTTTAGCTTAAAAGTGAGTTCGTTCGCCAATATTTTTCCTGCGGCTACATCATCACCGTAAGAGAATCCACCTGGAATAGCTAAAATCTGATAGCTGGACAAATCTATCCGGGAACTTGCGATTTCATTTATATGCACAAGTTCGGCTTTCCCCCCCGCTAAATCAAACGCAAATTTTGTTTCTTTATCGCAATTTGTGCCTGCGGTGCGCAGAATTATTATTTTTGGTTTTACCATTGCCTGCCTTAGAATAAAATTTTCTTATAACTGCTACTGCATCTTCGGGTTTATCTACCAGGGTAAATATATTTAAATCCGAAGGGCTTATACAGTCTTTTTTTAATACACTTTTTTTAAGCCATTCAATAATTCCCCTCCAATAATCTTTACCGACTAAAACAATGGGGAATTTTCCTATTCTTTCAGTTTGGATCAAAGTCATAGATTCAAAAAATTCATCCATCGTACCATATCCACCGGGGAAAATCACAAAAGCCTTGGCGTATTTTACAAACATAACTTTACGTACAAAAAAATATCTAAAATCCAATAGTGTATCAATATATTTATTGGCTTTCTGCTCTGTAGGGATATGGATATTTAAACCGATAGAATGTCCACCGGCGCGCTTAGCGCCCCTGTTTCCGGCCTCCATTATTCCCTCACCACCCCCGGTAATAATAGCATATCCATCTTTAGCTAAAAGATATGCTGTCTCGACAGCTAATTTAAAATATTTATTATTTGGTTTTAAGCGGGCTGAACCGAATATCGAGACAGCCTTGCCTATCTTAGATAAAACCTCGAATCCGTCTACAAACTCACCCATAATTCTAAAAACCCGCCATGTTTCTTCTTGAGTAAAATCGTAGCTATCTACTGTTTGTTTTTTCTTAGGCATATTATTTTCCTTTCAATGACGACACAAGTTATAGAGTTGAAAACGATATAACTTATACGTCGGAATTGACCCCGCCTCTGGCGGGGTAAGTTCGGATGGATAGCTTATGAAGCGTAAACGTTCATAAGCTATATCCTCACTTATTTACCAATTTAGAGGTGCCTGCCAACTTTCTTTCAGTTGGTTTATGTCTGCCTTAACGCAAAACTTTGCGTCTAAGCCAAATACAGTCAAAATATCCGTATTAGAAACGCAACCAATCATCCCAAAAGGTAATCCTTTTAAAATGCTCTCGAATTTTTCTTTATTCTTCCTCTCTACCTCTACTACAAATCTTGAATTTGACTCTGAAAATAATACATAATCGTTTCTTTTTTCATTTTTCGTTTTATACGGAGCTTCAGCTAAAAATATATCAGCACCTAAACCCCCGGCAAAACACATCTCTGATAAAGCTACCGCCATGCCCCCCTCAGAACAGTCATGCATTGAACGCACTAAAGATCTATCTGTGGCACTACTTAATTTCTCTAAAATATTTTTGGCTTTATTCTTATCTACTCTGGGGACATCTACGCCTAAAGAATTTTTTGTTTTATAATAGATGGACCCTCCGAGCTCATTCTTTGTTTCGCCGACAATATAAATAAGATTTCCGGGTTTTTTAAAATCCATAGAAATCACCTTAGTAACATCGTCCATTACCGAAATCGCGGATATTAACAATGTACCCGGAATAGAAATGCTTTTTCCATCAACTCTATATTCATTATTTAAACTATCTTTACCTGAAATAAACGGTACGCCGAAATATTTAGAAAAATCATAACAAGCATAAGCGCTGGACACCAAAGAGCCTAACCTGTCCGGATTATCAGGATTACCCCAGCAAAAATTATCCAGTATTGCCGTACGCTTAATACTTCCCCCCACACAAATAATCTGCCTTAATGCTTCATCAATACAGGTTGCCGCCATCCAATAAGCGGATATCTCACCATAACGAGGATTTATGCCACAAGAAACAATGAGCCCTTTATTTGAAGATAAAATCGGGCGCACAACAGACGCGTCAGAAGGCCCGTCATTATTAACTCCCACAAGCGGCTTAAGAACAGACCCCCCCTGAACTTCATGATCATATTGCCTTATTACCCATTCTTTACTGGCAACATTATAATCGGACAAAACTTTTTTTAAAGTCGGTGTTAAATCCTTGCTCGGTTTTATGCGCGGCTCTTTTAATTTCGGTTTTAATACAACAGCCTTCTTTTTATAGAGCGGAATTCCCTCATGCAAAAAATCCATACCTAATTCACAGACTTTCTTATCATAATAAAAAAGTCTCAATATTTTATCGTTCGTAAATTTACCTATTACCGTTGCCTCTACATCTTCAGACTCAAATACCTTAAGCAATTTCTTCAAATTATTCTTTGATACGGATAAAACCATACGCTCCTGAGCCTCGGAAATCCAAATTTCATCGTATTTTAAACCTTTATATTTTAAAGGAACTCTATCTAAATAAACCTCTGCCCCTAAATCCTGGCCCATCTCACCTACGGCACTTGATAATCCCCCCGCTCCACAATCGGTTATCGAACTATACAAATTTTTATCTCGCGCGGTAATCAAAGTATCTAATACTTTTTTCTCGGTAATCGGATTACCAATTTGCACTGCTGAACCTGAAACATCTTCGGACTCTTGAGTTAATTCTCCCGATGAAAAAGTTGCACCGTGTATACCATCTCTTCCGGTTCTGCCTCCTACCACAACAATTAAATCTGACTGTTTTACTTTTTTAAATACTTTTCCTTTGGGTATTAAACCAGCTGTTCCGCAATAAACAAGAGGGTTAGCAATATATCTTTCATCAAATAATACAGCCCCGTTTAATGTAGGAATACCCATTTTATTTCCGTAATCGCGTACACCGGATACAACACCTTTAGCAATCCTTTTAGGATGAAGAGTGCCCTTAGGAAGGCGCGATGCAGGATAATCAGGAGTCCCAAAACAAAATATATCCGTATTAAATATAGGTTTTGCTCCCAGACCCGTACCCATAGGATCACGTATCACCCCGCCTATGCCGGTATTAGCTCCGCCAAACGGCTCAAGGGCCGAAGGATGATTATGTGTCTCCACCTTAAAACAAACATCATAATTTTTATCAAATTTAATAACTCCGGCATTATCGCTAAATACTGATACGCACCAAGGCTTATCCAGCTCTTTAGTTGCCTTCATTATGGTGGATTTAAGAAGGTTATTTATAATTTTCTTTTTAATTTTAAATTTTTTATTTTTTATTTTGGATTTTGGATTTTGTGATTTATTTGGAATTTGGAATTTGGAATTTGGAATTTTTTCTATATATTCTATCTTACCTCTAAAGGTCTTATGCACGCAGTGCTCCGACCAGGTTTGAGCTAAAGTTTCAAGCTCAACATCAGTAGGATTTCTTTTAAACTTGGTAAAATATTTTTTTATCGCGCGCATTTCATCCAGATTCAAAAATAGCTGGCCCTTCTTACTTATGTTTATTAATTTCGCATCAGTCGCGCTCATAAGATCAACGTAATTTAACTCTGTTGCCTTAAGTTCATTGACCGATTGTGATAGGCATTTTTGAGGGCCCCTACCTACCGAATGCTGAATTACTTTATTTACTAATAGTTTATCAGTAATAATTTTAATTTGAGCGCTTGATAATTTACCTCGAATAATATATTTTTTTGACCTTTGTACGCTCTTTATACCTTTGATTCCCAAATCCCGGATTGCTTTTTTTACAGACGCCTCCGTCGGATCCATAACTCCCAGATTATAAGCAACCTCGATTACAAAACAATCTTTCCGAGCAGAAAACGAATCAGCATCTTCTGTAACAGAATATTCCTGCGTGATTTTATCAACCAGCAATTCTTCACAGATACGCTTAATATCAGCTTGAACAATATCAGCCTCAATATTATATATTTGACAAAATTCAAGAGAGATGGGAATTTGAATACCTAAATCCTGGATATCCTTGATGATACCCGATGCCTGAGCATCAAAAATTCCGGGCTTTTCTTTTATTTGGACTCTATAAAACATGAATGGGTACTTGATTTAATACTATTAATTTATACTACAGTAAGTACTCGCTTTAGAACTTCCTGGTAGGCTGCCTCTACGTCACCTAGGTCTCGACGGAATCTATCTTTATCCATCTTTTTCTTTGTCCCTTTTTCCCAAAGACGACAGGTATCGGGAGATATTTCATCGGCAAGTAATATGTCTTTCTTGTACCTTCCGAATTCCAATTTGAAATCTACAAGATCAAGGTTACGTTTACTAAAAAAATCAATCATGATCTGATTAATTTTAAAAGATAAATCGGCTATTTTATCCATCTCCTCTTTTGTCGCAATCTTTAAAGCAAAAATATGATACTCATTAAACAATGGATCATGAAGCGCGTCATCTTTATAATGATATTCTAATACAGGCAAATCTAAAATTATACCTTCCTCGATCCCCAAAAGCCTGCACATGCCGCCTGCGGTAATATTACGCAAGGTTACCTCTACGGGAATGATTTCAACTTTCTTAACAAGCATAGAGCGGTCATCCAGCTCTTTTACAAAATGAGTAGGGATACCTTTATCTTCCATAACTTTAAAAATCACACTGGAAATCTTATTATTGCATATACCCTTTGAAGCAATTGTCCCGCGCTTGGTAGCATCAAAAGCAGTAGCATCATCTTTAAAATACTGTATGGCTAAATCCGCGTCATCGGTATTGTATAATATCTTAGCCTTCCCCTCGTAAACCTTATCACGTCTCTCCATGCTTGATCTCCTGTAAAAAGTAAAACTTAAAATAATAAAATTCTAAAGGTTGAGGTTAAGGCTAAGGCTAAGGCCAAGAAAAAAAAGAGTATTTGCTTAACCTTAACCTAAGCCTTAACCTATCGCATGTTAGATTCCTAATCTTTTAAATATTTTATTGATATTACGCAGATAGTAACCGAGATTAAAACACCCTTTTAATTCTTTTTCGCTCAAAACCTTTTTTAGGGCAGGATCATTCAAAAGATTATCCTGGAAACTAGAACCCTGATTCCAGGTCTTTAAGGCGTTTCTTTGGACTATTTCATATGCCGACATACGCGCAAGACCCTTATCCATAAGAGCTGTTAGAACGCGCTGAGAAAATACCAATCCACCGGTCTTTACCAAGTTTTTAAGCATGTTATCCGGATAAACAATTAGGCCCTCAACTACCGCTTGCATCTTATTCAACATATAATCAAGAAGTATTGTCGAATCAGGTAAGATTACACGCTCAACTGATGAATGCGAAATATCACGCTCGTGCCATACAGACACATTTTCCAACGCCGCAAGACTGTTTGTCCGGATAAGTCTGGCAAGCCCACAAATTCTTTCAGTTATTATAGGATTTCTCTTATGCGGCATTGCAGAGGAACCCTTCTGCCCTTTAACAAACGACTCTTCTGCCTCAAGAACCTCAGTACGCTGCAGATGCCTAATCTCCATGGCAAATCTCTCAAGGCTGGCTGCGACAATAGCTAGACTTGTTAGATAAACCGCATGACGGTCACGAGGAATTATCTGAGTAGAAACAGGCTCGATTTTAAGTTTAAGTTCATTCGCGATGTATTTTTCAACTTCAGGGTCAATATTAGAATATGTTCCCACAGCTCCGGATATTTTGACAAAACCGATTGTCCTGCGCGCATGTTCCATTACATCCTGAGCGCGCTTAAGTTCCGCATACCAAGAAGCAAGCTTAAGGCCAAACGTAGTCGGCTCAGCATGTACACCGTGAGTTCTACCGATACAAACCGTATTCTTATATTCCCTGGCCTTGCGATAAACAATGCCTGTTAATTCTTTTAAACGCTTAAGTAAAATATCCGCAGCCTCAACGCATTGAACGCTTAAGGCTGTATCTAAAACATCTGAGGAGGTAAGTCCGACATGAAAATACCGGGCATTTTTTCCTATATATTTAGATACATCTGTAATAAAAGCAACGACATCGTGGTGAGTTTTTTCTTCTATTCTTTTAATATTGGCAAGGTTAAATTTGGCATTTTTCTTAATGCTTGCGGCGGCAGACTTAGGAACATTTCCTAATTTTACCTGTGCTTGAACCGCCAGGATTTCAACCTTAAGCATCAAGGCATATTTATTTTCATCACGCCAAATTCGTGTTATTTCAGGCAGGCTATAACGCGCAATCATAAATTTATTCCTTTGTCTAAATTAAGCAATTTCTACTAGATACAGCCTTTTAAATATACCACAACCCCAATACCTAGTCAATTAAATTTGCAGGCGCATCCGCCCATAAAAATAAGCTAAAAAATCCCAATAAACATTGGGATTCTTATCATAAAAAAGATAGTTTTAAAACAACAGGCATGCCTATTTAAGCAAAAGATTCTTTGATGTTGTTAATATTTCCAAAAATTACCAAGGTGTCACGCTTCTGAATTGTATCTGTTCCCTTAGGTGTGGATATTAAAGAATTACCTCTTTTTATCGCCAGAATCATAAATCCCTGTTGTTTAAAATCATTATCAGAGAGTTTGCTATCAATAATTTTGGAAGAATCCGGAATATTTATCTCACATACCCCATAATCTTCATCTAAATGCAACACCTCACCCAGCATTACCTTGCGGTAATAACCCCTCTTTTTTATCTGACGTTCTATAGCCTTGCGGAAGAATCTTCCTAAAGCCTTACTCCTAAAAGCCTGTAATATAAGCAAAAACACAAGAAGTATCGCAGTCAATTCATATAGAAATATCTCTTCCTTTAAGGAGAATAAAACTGAAGCCAATATGCCGATAAATCCCATAGGCCCGACAACCATAAGAATCATTATGATTATCCGCCTTTGCCTATTATGCATAACATATTCGGCCTGACGCGTGGTAAAACCTGTACCCGTTAAAGCAGAAAGCGCTTGAAATCTAGCGCTTTGCATATTCATGCCTGTAAGTTTTAACGCGCTTGCGGCGATCTCCATAATTGCCGTAAGCAATAAAATAAGAAACACAGTAATAAATATGCTTATCATATTTTCACCACTCGCTATTTTCTATGCTCATGTTTTGAAAAATAGGAAAATATAAAACTCGCGCCAAGCACAACAATTACTACCAGCCAACCAAACACAAATAATGCCCAATGAGGATAATCTTCATACGGACGCATAATATCCCTATGAATTGTTGTAACAAGTAAAAAAACCAAAAATACAGGTATAATATATTTTATTAATACTTCCCACCATTTCCCTATTTTAATATCGGATACCTTATTGATATAGTCTCTTAATTTATCCGCCCCGTATAGCCAGCCGACTGCCAATACTTCTAAGAGACCAACAATAACTAAAGCATAGTTTGTTATAAAATGATCGGCAATATCTAAATAATGCAGCCCCGCAAATGTAGTAAATATAATCCCCGTAAGAAAACCAAAAACACACACATACAAAGAAATATCCTGCCTTCTTAAATGCGGGCATCTATCCGATATTACGGTAGAGGCTGCCTCGACCAAAGAAAACGCGCTATCAATACCCAGCGTAATAAGCATAACAAAAAACAATACGGCAAAAAACGGCGCAAACGGTACTAAAGATAAAGCCTTGGGGAAAACAATAAACGCGAGGGCCGGGCCGCTTGCGGCAAGCTCGGAAATATCTACTCCGCTTTTTAAAGACATATACCCTAAAGTAGAAAATACCGTAAAACCGGCAATAATCGAAATCCCGCTATTTACCAAAGATATTGTTATCGCACTCTTTGCTATATCGCTTTCAACATGCCGATAACTTGCATAGGCAATCATAATTCCGAATGCAAGGCTTAAGGTGAAGAAAATCTGACTCATTGCCGCTGACCAAACCTCTAAATCCAAAAGCGCTTCAAAATTAGGCTTTAAGTAAAAAATTATGCCGTCCATTGCTCCGGGCAAGGTAACCCCTCTTATTAATAAAATTAAAAGTAGGATAATTGGAAGCGGCATTGTAACCAATACTACTTTTCCTACGCTCTTAACACCCTTCCATACAGAAAAATATATCATTGCCCAAACAAGAATCAAAGCAAATAAAATTCCTACTGATATAAAGCCGATAGAATCAACACTCTCGCTCATATGAAGGACGTTTGAGAAAAAGAATTCTTTCGTATTATCTCCCCATTTAAGCGTAAGAGAATATATAATGTAAAGCAGACACCAAGACATGACTACAGCATAATAGCTAACAACTACAAATCCACTTAATACTCCGCTTAGACCTATTCCGGATAATTTGCCTTTAATATTTCCGAATGACCCTACGGCACCAAGCTGCATTTTCTGACCTATGGCAAATTCCATAATTAAAAGCGGAATTCCTAAAATAAAAAGCATCAGAAGATACGGAATAAGAAATGCTCCTCCACCGTATTTTCCTGCCAAATAAGGAAATCTCCATACATTACCTAAGCCTACCGCAGACCCAACAGCAGCAAAGATAAAAATTATTTTAGAAGGCCATCTTTCTCTTTTTAACATAATATCCTCTCGCTAAAATATTTTTCTACCGATAATTTTTACTTATTCTATTCTAAGCATATACCTGATTATTGTCAAATAAAAAAGCCTCTTTCGTACACTAAGGCACAAAAAGGCTTAATCTGGTTGCGGGGGCCAGAATCGAACTGACGGCATTCAGGTTATGAGCCGCCTTTAAACATCAAAACTCCTTACCGTAATACCATAGAAGAGCTATCATGTTATAGCCTTTCCGCCTTTCATTTACTTAAACTGCTCCCTTGCTTTAAAACGGATTATTCTTCTTCCGGAATAGAATATTGATGTAAGTCCTTATTTAACTACCAGCTAAATATTCTCTTCATTTTTACATCCTTTCATTCTTCCTCACAACTCTCGTTACGCCATTATGTGTTTTATTCCATTCCAATTATTATCTGATAATAATTACTTATAGTCTTAAAAGCGCTCATAAGCTGAATTGCTAACCAACAACTCACTATAGCTACAATAAGACTAATAACTATCTTTTTCTTTTGGCTAAAATGCGGATTTAACCAAACTAAAGGCAAAGCAAATGGACCAATGCATAAGAAAGAGACCACTAAAAAAGAGGTTTTAAGATACCATTTACTTCCAGGTTTTTTGTTTAAAAATTCCCCACAATGCTTACACTTAATTGCTTCTTCTTGCACTTCTTCAGCGCAATATGGACATTTTTTCATATCACCTCTTTAATTAAACTGCTCCCTTCACATCTTCCTTATCTTACTCAGGACTAAATTGAGCCTTTACTTTATGACGAGTAAGTAAATAACAATATCCAAAATAACATAACAAATAACTTAATATTGTTATTAGCAAATTATATCCTTGGCCTTCCCCTCTTTAGTGGACAGTTAGTAAAGATTGTAAAGAACGTTTTCGTAATCAAAGGGGCTTAAAAATCCAAGCGTTGAATGCGCCCTTTTCCTATTGTAATACATTTCAACATACTCAAAGATCTTTATCTTCGCCTCTTCACGGGTTTTAAACTTCATCCGGTGAATAAGCTCTACCTTAAGCGCGTGAAAAAAACTCTCGGCTACGGCATTATCCCAGCAATCGCCTTTCTTGCTCATACTGCCGATACACGATTCCACAGAACACTTAATTCTCTTTTTTCTTTGGCCCTGGTTTCTTCCGTTTCAACGATTTTCCGATAACTCCCTCAAGCTCTTCAATAAATTCCTTATCACCTAATGGCCTACCTGTATCTACATGCCCTATAAACATATTGCATTTTTTATCATCGCTATCATCTGCTAAATAATTTCTCCAATTACTTATCTCCTCTATCAGGAAACTATCTGATAAAAACCTATCTTGTGTTTTATGCACATGAGCTTTTGCGCTAGACCAAAGATAATCTTCCGCTCTCTTCACCATGCCCGCTCTTACCGGGTTACGTTCCACGTAGCGGACTGCGGCATATAAATGTTTTTGACTAAGAACGCAGGACTTAAATCTTCCTTCCCATAGATGGCCTCGCCAATTATTACGAAAGTTAATTCTTCTTGTGTATTCTTTATGGGTTTGAGCTAACCCTCTTGCAAGGCTATCCTCTTTTTTAGGTACTGCTATAAAATGCACATGATTATCCATTAAACAATACGCCCAAAATTCTATTCCACATCTTTTTGCTTGTTTTATTAAGAAATCAAGATACGCTTGTTTATCATCGACATTGAAGAAAATCTTTTCTCTGCGGTTGCCGCGATGTATTATGTGATGTGGGTAATCGGGTATAACAACTCTCGCTATTCTTGCCATGGTCACATTTTATCAAAATAGCTTAGGAGTTTCAATAATTAAGTGTTCTGTCCCCGGAACTGCCGCCCGGAACTGCCGAATAGTAAACGGTGTTCTACACTTAGAAATAATATCAACAAGAACTGCCCCGAGTTCTCTATGGCCAAATTTTAGATATTTATCATCTTGAATTGGCTCATCCAATAAAAACTGATGCTCAGGTAACGCCCTAGTAGAATTATTCATATATCACCAATCTTTTTTAAAAAATACACTTGCCCCATTCTTTATCTTTTGGGAATATTTTACCTTGATTCTTAATCTATTAAATAATAATCCTTGAGTATACATGCTATGCCTTGATTTGAGAAGTGAACCACATTATACGCCCTCAAAAGATGATAGTCAATATCAAAACTGCCCGCAATTTAGCGAGCAGGTTAAAGTATATAAATAGGCGTAGCTTGGGGGAGGTATGGCTATCGTGCCCGTACCGTGCCTTAAATTATCATAAAACCCCATAAATAACCACCAAAAAACCACCAAAGATAAACTTTTAATTATACCGTAATATATCAGTTTTTATAGGGAAGGATTCATTCCAGTTGAGTGCGAAGCACAGCCGCCGCAGAAAATATCAAATAATCCAGAATACTCCAATATGATTTAACACTGCCCCTGTTTTACTCACTACCCACCTGCTAGCAGCATATCTAATTTAACTCTTGTCTTTTTACATAGTTCGAGCTAAAATAATTACAGCACAAAACCTACAAGTAGGTAATACTCTCTTAGTGCTGAAAAGTCTGAGTGTTTTTGGATAATTAAGTATATGTAGGCATATGCAGAAGAGGAAATCATTGAGTAAAAAAGAGACATCTGGGCTTAAACGAAACGGAAGCTCCTCCCAGCCAGTTGGGGGTACTTCAAGTAGTATTTCGTCTACAGATAATATTAGCACAAGGGGTCATATAAAATTAACATCATATGATATTTTTCAGTATTGCATTGAGAGAGCAAAAAATCTTATAAAAATTCATGGAATTGTACATGGAAAAAAATCTAAACCTCCGAAAGAGTTTTCTGATGTGCCTAGAGCAGCAATTCTTTTGGCAATTTCTGCACTGGATGCTTTTATCAGAACACTTGTAATCTCCGAAGTTCGTAATATACTAGCTGATAAAACTAGACCCCTGCATGAATCCCTGTTAACGAAAATTAAAAAATATATTAATCACGATGCCGTCATTGATGCTGCCCGAAAAGATGATTTAATCGACAGGGTAGAAAAAATTTTGCAGATTGATTTTGATAAGAAATCCTTCCAGGGTACTAAGAATATTACCGAGGGTATGCAAATATTAGGACATGATGATATTTTTAATGAGGTTGCACTTAAAGCTAAGATGAACGAAGAAACCCTTAGGAAGGATTTAGACAATTTTACCGAGAGAAGACATACAATTGCACATAGAGGCGATTATGATTTAAGTCAAAAGCCACCAGTAGAAAATGTTATAACGAAGAAATATGCAAATGATTGCATAAAATTAGTTATAATAATAGCATCTCATATTAATAATATTAAGGAAAAATAATGATGAGTATTTTTATTGTAACATATGATTTAATTAAACCTGGGCAAAATTATGAAGCCTTATTGAAAAAAATAAAGGATCACAAAACATGGGCAAAACTTGGCGGGTCTTCATATTTAATTAAAACAGATTCAACAGCTGTTGCTGTACGGGATAAGTTAGGCGAAGTATTGGATAAGGATGACAAATTATATGTCGGCGTTGCAACTACACCAGCAGCATGGCTAGGATTATCGAATGAAGTCGAAAAGTGGATTCAAGAGAACCTATAGTAGATTTTTTAAAAAGATTGTTAGTATTTTCTTCGTATTAAATTAGAATCGCGTTTATTCTTTTCTTCTCGTAATTCATTCCTGGAGTTTTAAAAATTTAGTCTGCGAATGTCGAAGAGACCATAACTATATATCTAATATCAAAAAGTGATAAGGTAAATCCTCCGTTCCCGTACCGTGCCCATAATTCGTATAAAACCCCATAAATAACCACCAATTGACATTAGTTAACTACTAAACAAAAATCCCCGTAACTTATTGGGTTACGAGGAGTTACACTAGGTGCAGCTAACTGCAATCTGCCCCCGCCTGATTTCTTCTAAAAATCAGTCGAAATCAAAACGGCTAAGGCAAAATTAAAACCACTCTCTCGAGTGGCTTTAATTTTGGTTGCGGGGGTCAGAATCGAACTGACGACCTTCAGGTTATGCGTACCACTACAGTTTTCACTGCCTCCAACATTACATTGGCGTTTGTAGTCTGGACTATACCTTGATCCATAATTCCAGGACCCCTGCCATCTAGTCTCTACACCTTCCCGCCATAACTTATTGACGGACTTGGCTCGGTATTACCTCTGGATTAACTCCAAGGGTTCCACCGAATTTGACAGGTTATCCTTCAGTCGTTTCCGACTGAGGAGCCCATTAGATATCAAATCCCACCGTTCCCTGTATTGCGCAGATTTTGGTTTACGCTGCCTCTTATCTGTCTCTATCAAAGTTATTGTACTACCATAAGTTGAAAAGACAGAAATAGGCATTACGTAAAACACATCTAGGGAATCAATATACAGAATTGCAAAATCAAAATCATCTCTATCATAACGCTCTCGCAACATATTCCGGCGATTAGTCTTGGTTCTCCTAACATCAACAGCATAATACTCTGTCTTCGGATTAAACCAAGCGCTTTTCACCTGAATGCGAAGAAGTTTACCATTAAGATCAAGTGCTAAATCATAAGGCAATCGATCACCTAAAGGTTTTAACACTCTGAATCCTCTTCTAAGCAATTCCGTTGCGACTGCTGATTCTGCAATGTCTGCTTTGAGTTTTGTATCCATTGAGCCTGACGAGCTACCTCTGCTCCACCCCGCGATATTTATAATAATAAAGAACAACCTACATGAAATATTATATTAGCACAAATTCGAATAAATGCAAATTTTTTATCCCCAAAACAACCTATTCCTCAGGGATAATTTTATAGATGGTTTCGCCCTTTTTAATTATACCTAAATTCTTACGGGCAGTTTTTTCTATATAAAACTCATCTGTCTTTAACCTTAAACCTTCCTGACCTAAGGATATATTTTCTTCCTCTATATCAGAAATCCTACCATCCAATTCCCTGTTCTCCTGCCTTAGCTCCTGGATTTTTGAAAATCCCGGAAAAAATATTATTAGCAATAAAAGTAAAGCTATAGCAATAAAAGTTATTATTTTAAGCTTTGGACTCTTAAGCATGACTTAAAATTATTTTACCCCTGAAAAGTCAGGCCAGTATTTCCCCACATATACTGCCTTATCTTTCAATTCTTCCTCAATTCTTAAAAGCTCGTTGTATTTCGCGACTCTATCCGAGCGCGAAAGAGACCCTGTTTTTATCTGTCCGGCACCGGTAGCAACAGCGAGATGAGCAATAGTTGTATCTGCCGTCTCACCCGACCTGTGGGAAATTATAGATTTATACTTATTTTTTTCAGCCAGGTCAATCGCATCTAATGTCTCACTTAGTGTACCGATCTGGTTTACTTTAATCAATATAGCATTGGCAACTTTTTTGTCTATCCCCTTCTGAAAAATCTTGGTGTTGGTAACAAACAAATCATCGCCTACCAGCTGAACTTTAGATGCTAATTTATCGGTTAATTTCTTCCAACCGTCCCAATCATCCTCACCCATACCATCTTCAATAGAGATTATGGGGTATTTTTTAATCATATCTTCATACATCTTAATCATCCCGTCCGCATCCTGCTCCCCTGCCAATGTCAACTTGTATTTACCGCCTTTAGAGAAAGAACTGGCTGCAGGATCCAATGCCAAATATATATCCTTACCAGGGACATATCCGGCTGACTTTATTGCCTCTATTATAAGCTCTAAAGCCTCATCGTTAGAATCAAGATTAGGAGCAAAACCACCCTCATCTCCCACAGAGGTTGAAAGCCCCTTTGACTTAAGTAATTTCTTTAAATGATGGAATACCTCACAAGCCATTCTCAGCGCCTCAGAAAAGGTTTGAGCTCCAATAGGCATAATCATGAATTCCTGAATATCCAGGTTATTATCCGCATGCATTCCTCCGTTTAAAATATTCATCAAAGGTATAGGTAGGATTTTTGCCTCATCTCCTCCTAAATACCGGTATAACGGCAGATTTACAGCTTTAGCTGCCGCCTTGGCTGTGGCTAATGAAACACCTAATATAGCATTTGCGCCCAAATTTGCTTTATTATCAGTTCCGTCTAATTCAATCAATATCTTATCTATCTTTCGAAAATCGGGCTCAAGGCCATTTATCTTAGATGCAATTTTAGTATTGACATTTTCAACCGCTTTTAAAACACCTTTTCCTAAATAACGTGTCTTATCCCCATCGCGTAATTCTAAAGCTTCAAGCTCACCGGTAGATGCCCCTGAAGGTACGGCAGCCCTGCCGATAATACCGCTATCTAAAACTACATCTACCTCCACGGTAGGATTTCCCCGGGAATCTATAATTTGACGTGCCAAAACTTTCTTTATTAAGTTATTACTCATTTTAATTTAACCTCTCTTTCATATGCTTAAGTTATTTTAAAAATACCCAGATTGAAGTTATAAGATTAACACATCAAATCTAGACTGTCAAGTAAACAGGTAGAGATTGCTGAAAAATTAATTCCTCTTATTTGTTCTCAAAGTTAATATTTGACAATTTCTCCCGTCGGTAAAAGAACGTTTTCTCGACGACAAAAAGCTTTGTAAATCACCTTTTTTCTGGTAAAAT
>CAJVXN010000017.1 GCA_913009335.1 uncultured bacterium | reverse complement strand
GATTTAAATCCTTTTAGACTGCGTAAAGCTATGGAGAAAAAACTCCAGCAAATATTCAATATTCACTTTGGCCGCAGGAACTCTTACCCCGGCCTTCTTCGGTAACATTTATTAATGAGTCAATAGGAGTAGTTCACCTAAACAAGAAAACTACCCTTTTTTTATAAACTTTCTAGAGTTTTTCAAAACTTTCTTTACCGACTCCACACTCAGGACAAACCCAATCATCCGGTAAATCGTCAAAGCTGGTTCCAGCAGCAATACCATTATCGGAATCGCCTATCTGCGGATCGTAGATATATTCACAAACCGTACAACGATACTTATCCATGTTTAACTCCAAAATAAAAATTAGTTAGCCAAGCTATTTCTTTTTTTTCTTTTTTACGCTCTTTTTCTTTGTTCCGCAGCTCTTTTTCGCACAACCCATGATATCACCTCCTTTTTAAACTCACCTATGCCTGTCGCGTCAAATATTTAAAAGCGCTTAACGCAGCCTTTGCCCC
This sequence comes from uncultured bacterium, assembly GCA_913009335.1. GTDB lineage: Bacteria > Omnitrophota > Gorgyraeia > Ghiorseimicrobiales > Ghiorseimicrobiaceae > DRER01. Next base: position 40,673 of record CAJVXN010000017.1, on the reverse strand, counting down.
TTCTCCTGCTGCAATGATAATCTGTTTTTCAGACACATCAGTAACATCTCCGGCAGCAAATATTCCGGGTATGCTTGTATGATTATCCTTATCTATTTCTATTTCTCCTTTTTTATTCTTTTCTATATTCGGGATGATTTCAGAATTAGGATTAAGGCCTATCTCTACAAACACTCCCTGGACCGATATCTTCTCTTCTTTACCGCCGCGCTTAACAACAATAGCATTAACAAATTTATCTCCTGATATAGCCGCAACTCTAGAATTATTAAATATTGTTACTTTTTTGTTTTTCGCTACTTTTTCCTGCATTATTCTATCTCCGGTAATGTTGGATGCGATATTAATAATATACACATGCGTTGCGATATTTATCAATTGTATTGCTGCGTCTAATGCCGAATTACCACCGCCTATAACAGCAACTGTCTTATCTCGGAATAAAGGGCCATCACACGTAGCGCAATAAGTTAATCCTCTATTCTTAAATTCCCGTTCTCCTAAGGCATTCAACTCCTTCCATCTGGCGCCCGTTGCAATTATAGCTGTTTTTGCGGCATAAATCCCCTTATCAGTCTTAATCCTGATATATCCGCTATTTTCGCATTTAACTTCCTTTACGGCTTCAGATTCCTTTAATTCGAAATTAAACTTTCGCAGGTGTTCTTCAAATTTCGCAGCAAGCTGGGGACCAGGAACAAACTGATAACCAGTATAATTCTCTACATTCCCACTTAATGCCGCCTGCCCACCTATATCCTTTGTAATGACCAAAAGTTTCAAGCCCTTGCGAGCGGCATACACTGCGGCAGTTATACCGCCAGGACCTGCGCCAATAATGATAAGATCATATGTATTCGGCATATAAAAAAATGTAACCCCTATAAATCTAAAGCAGCTTTTATCTTTTCCTGATCAAACCCCACGATTATACTGCCTTCAATATCTATTACCGGTACACCCATTTGTCCGGACTTCTTAATCATTTCATCAGCTTTTGCCTGATCAACAGATACGTCGATATTTTCAAACTCAATATTATTTGTCTTTAAAAACTCTTTTGCCTTTGTACAATAAGGACATGTAGGAGTGCTATAGACTAAAACATTTTTACTCATAAAATTACTCTCCTTCCTGCTATGGATTTACAGGATCATCGCGCTCTAATAAATATCCCCTTATCTCCGAAAGCTTACGTAAATGGTTTTGTTCCTGCGAAATAATCTGATCAATAATCTTTTTATCGCGATCCGTAGTCACCTTTTTCATTCCTTCGTAGAAAAGAATAGAATCTTTCTCAACCTGAATACCCGCATCTATTGCTTCAGCATAGGTTTTTACTTTAGCCGCAAAACTCCTGCCCCTATCTTTCTCGGAAAATATATGACCGCTTGCTAAGGCATTCATATAGGCAAAATAATCCGGTGGATACGATTCAACAGGTTCGTATTTTTCAATAGAAGTTAAAATCTGCGTAAATACGGCAATGTGCTCTTCCTCTTCACTAAGCAAGAATTTAAATATCTCTTTTGTTTTTGAATCCTTCGCTTTCTCAGCAAATAAACCATAAAAATCCTTGCCATTTTCTTCTATTTGTATGGCTATTTGAGCTATCTCGCTGGCAGAAAATATATTCAACATAACTCTACCCCTTTTTATAAATATACATCATTAATCCAGGCGCCATGCACATTGCATAATTCAACAACGGAAAGCCTGCCGGCTGCGGCATTAATATGCAATGCAACTGCCGGATTAAGACTACCAGGCGTTAAGATAATACGAGAGATAAATTCCTTGTCCAGATAGAAATCTATATGAGCTATGTGATGCTCCGGTTTCATAGGATGTAAAATCTGCCCCACTCTAACATGCACATCCTGACAATTTTCCGGAATCAAGCCACATTTCTTAACAAGAGTAGTCTGTGGTACATGTTTCTGTTCCGACTCATTCAAATTCGCACTATTAACCGGACTTTTTATGACACCATCCTTCTCTTCAAAGGAAGTCTTAGGCGCACCACAAACAGGACAAACATCCGGTGCCTCACCATTGATTGATATAAATCCACACACCTTACATACAGGCCATTTCATCTCTACCTCCTTTGCTTAAGAGACAATTCCTACACCTAATTCATACGCGCGAGACAACCAATCGGGATGCGTATTTATGCTCGCCTTATTGTCCACGCCGGAACAAAAAAGCTCTGATGAATAATCCGTATTTATTGTCGCGAATAAATTTTTAACGATTGACCGTGCGTTTTGGAAAAAATCATCCCTATTAGATGCCTCAACGCAAACAAAAATACCTTTTTTCTTCTTATATTCAATACCTTTATTTTTCAATATGTATTTCGCGCGCCAAAGACACTGGAAGCGGTCAATCATCATTTTTGTTTGTGCTGATAAAGAACCGAAGAAAATCGGCGAGGCCAAAATTACAGCATCTGCCATTTTAATTTTTTCAAACACCTTCTGCATATCATCATCCACAATACAGCTTCCATCATCAGGCATGTTGGCACATTCCTGACAAGCGACAAACTTTAGACGATTTAATACAATCTTCTCAATGCGCGCACCCTTAGAACGAGCTCCATCTAAAGCACGATCCAGCAATAAATCGCAATTCCCCCCTTCCCGAGGGCTACCGTTTATTCCTAATACATACATAGATTTAATAATTCTCGAGCTTCAATTCAAAATAAGCCCGAGGATGCTTACATGTCGGGCACTCATCCGGCGCCTCATCAGCCTCAATAACCCTACCACAATTGCGGCATTTCCACTTTACTACCTTTCCTCTCTTAAATGCTTTATCTTCATTTATATTAGCCAGTAGTTTCAGGTATCGTCTTTCATGCTCAGTTTCCACCTTAGCTATCTCTTCAAATTGCACGGCTACTTCCTCAAATCCTTCTTCGCGCGCAATATCTCCTGCCTCTTTATACAGCTTCGTCCATTCTAGATGCTCCCCTGCAGCAGATGCCTCTAGATTTTTCACAGTATCATCAATAACCCCGGCAGGATATGTAGCAGAAATTTCAACATCACCACCCTCAAGAAACTTAAAGAATCTTTTTGCGTGTTCCTTCTCGTTATCAGCGGTCTCAAGAAAAATTGCCGCAATCTGTTCATAACCCGCCTTCTTTGCAGCAGACGCAAAATAGGTATAGCGATTTCTTGCCTGTGATTCTCCGGCAAAAGAAGCCAGAAGATTTTTTTCCGTACGTGTTCCTTTCAAATTACCCATTCTTTATACCTCCTCATCGAAGTTGACCCCCCTCTACTTTAAGTGCGTTGGAGTAAGTTCAACAACCTGTTTAGTTTTCATAACAATCAAATACTCGGGTTTTGGTAATAACGCCTCCGGATGAGCAGGATGACCCTTCTTACCTTGTATACTATTTATTACGCGCTGGGTTATACGACTCGTAATTTTTGCCTCCCAGGCAGCGATAATATCCGAACCCAACTCCGATGCCTCAGCAATTCTCCCCTCACCTTTAAGAGAATAACCTGTAAACTTATGTTCATCGACTCCGGTTACGCTCATCTTCGAATTATGCTGTAAATTTTTAAATGTCTGACGTTTATAAAGATCCAGAAGATATATATCTCCATTGGGTTTTACTTTTACAATACCTTTGCAAGAGTTATGCAACCCTCCGCGAACATCAAGTGTTGTTACAATCGAAAAGCTCGCGTTTTTAAAAAAATGGATTACGTCAGGTGAAAGCATAAGGCTTTAATTGATTATCCCTTTGTTTTTTGTTTTTTCCCTATCCTGCGTTTTATTTTCGGTTTAGCCTTACTCTTTGATTTCATCGGCCTGCTACAACACCAAATCGTCGTCTTTGAAACTCCGCAAGCATCAATAATTATCTCGCGGCCGCAGGGCACGCATAAAAGCTTACCGCCTTTTTTAAGCCTTGCCATAACTACCCCCTGTTATTACAATAGCCTCTCATATCATGTTCTTTCCGGCATTCAAACTTCTGTTCTTTTTACAGACATCCTTGCGCGCGCATTGCGCGCATTTACTACCCTTTGCTTTTTTTCTAGGCACTTTTACACCTTTTCAATATAAACCATTGACAAATATTACTAACCCTAGGCTTTAACCTTAACAGCAAATTCTTTCCCAAATTCATAACATTGCTTTAACTCGCCTTCATCCGGAACGTATTTACAGGAAACACCAGGTCCTCTAACCTCAATTCCCGCGGACTTAAGAGAGATTTCAATATTTTTGACTGCGCCACCCGCCCAACCATAAGAACCAAAAGCAGCACCAATTCTATTCTTGGGTTTTAGGCCTTTTAGAAACTCTAGGAACCCGGCAAGCGTAGGCAACATATCATTATCATGCGTAGAAGAAGCTAATAAGAAACCCTTAGCGTCTAACATTTCCTTGATAACTTCCGTACGATCAGACAAAGCAATATCAAACATTTTTACACTTACGCCGGCATCCTTTACACCTGAAGCAATAGCGCGAGCCATTTTTTCCGTAGACTTCCACATTGTCTCATATACTATTACTACCTTAGATTTTACCTCATTACTTGCCCAGCTAACATAGGCATTTATAATTTTCGAGGGATCAGTTCTCCAGATAATGCCGTGACTGGGAGCAATCATATCAATAGGTATATTTAACTTTTTAACTTCTTGGATTTTCTTTAATATTAAAGAACTAAGCGGCCATAATATATTGCCATAATATTTCACAGCTTCATCCATTAACGCGCACGAATCGACCTCATCATCAAAACGTTCACTAGTTGCATAGTGCTGCCCGAATGCGTCATTAGGCAAAAGTAACTCTTCTTCAGGACAATAAGTAAACATACTATCCGGCCAGTGGATCATAGGAACCTCAATAAAAGAAAGAGTTCGTTTACCGAGTTTTAGCACATCACCGGTTTTTACAACCTGAAAATCCCAATCAGCATAATAATGTCTATATAATCCTTCCTTACACTTTTCTGTTCCGAATAATTTGGCCTTGGGGCAAATTTTAAGTATTTCCGGCAGAGCCCCGGAATGATCAATCTCTACATGATTAACAACAATATAATCAATATTCTCAACAGGAACTATTTGGCTTATGTTATTAATCAAATCCGTCGAATACGGTCCATAAACAGTATCAACTAAAGTAATCTTATCATCTACGATCAAATAAGCGTTATATGTAGTACCTCTTTTTGTCGTATATGTATGACCATGAAAACTTCTCATATTCCAATCTACAACACCTACCCAATAAATACCTTTTTTTATCTCTACCGGTTTCATTATTAAATCCGTTTTTAAAATTTGAAATTAATAATACGTCTTGCCAAAACCCATGTGCATATTACATCTCACAAATTACGCCTTCTCCACTATCCCCTTAGAACTATTCTACTACAAAATCTTTCTTCTCTGCTCCGCACACAGGACAAACCCATTTATCCGGTAATTGCTCAAAAGATATGCCTGGAGCAACCCCATTATCAGGGTCGCCTACCGCAGAGTCGTATATATAATTACATACACTGCATCGATATTTCTGCATATTCTTATTTCCCTCTATTGGGATTTCCTCTTTAATAAATGTGGGTGCACTCTGAGGAGTTGTTCCACGCTTTACGTTATGATAATAATCATAACTCATCGGCCGGCCCACTTTTATCACTTCTGATTCGGTCTCCTCCCCTATAAAAAGTGCGTGTGTTCCGCAATCAAATTCATCTAAAACGCGCGCCTCAAAATAACAAATTGAATTATCAAGCATAACCGGACAACCTGATACAAGTTTTTTATATTCGACACCTTCAAGTTTATCCTCGGCTCTTCCGGACTTAAAACCAAACTTACCGATAAAATTAAGCGGCGTTGCCTCATCCAAGGTTGAAACCGTAAAATACCTACTATTTGTTATGAATTCATAAGTAAGATTTTTTTTATTGATACTTACGGCAATTTTAGCAGGGTGGCTTGAAACCTGGATTAATGCGTTAACTATCTGCGCATTTATTGCCGCATCCTTAAACGAAGCCACAATATACATCCCATAAGTTATATTATGCAATACATTTGCATCCACTATCCTCTACCTCAAAAAATAAACCTGGTTAACACTTATAACCAAATACACTATTACCATACTGCAAATATTTTTTTTATGCAACTAGTTTTTATAGTCAAAATACTCTCAACCTACACTGCTACGACTTCCTTAACTTCGGCTACTTCCGTTTTAATCGCTTTCTCAACACCCATTTTTAATGTCATCTGGCTCATCGGGCATCCTCCGCAGGCACCGGTTAATCTTACTTTAACAACACCGTCAGGAGTAACCTCCACTAATTCTACTCCACCGCCATCTACCTGTAAAGCAGGGCGTATTTTATCTAAAGCTGCCTCTATTCTCTCTTTCATAATAACCTCCATTTTTAGGCCTCTGTCTTATCGCCTTTTATACCAATTGTAACTTCCTTAAACGGTATCGTCTTCCCCGAAGCCGCGAGTGAAGACTTAACAACGCTTACCAGGCCAAAGCAGCAAGGCACCTCCATATGCGCACAGGTTACAGATTTAATATTGTTAGATTTTAAAATCTGAGTAATCTTTTCTTTATATTCCTCTACATCATCGAGCTTTGGACATCCTATGAGCAAAGTCTTGCCTTGCAATAAATCTACATGAAAATCCGCATAAGCAAATGGCACGCAATCAGCAGCAATTAATAAATCCGCATCTTGTAAATAAGACGCCATGGGAGAAACCAAACTAATCTGAACAGGCCATTGCGCTAACTCTGACTTTGCGCCGGATGCGGCCTTAACAGTTTTTGCAGATGCCACTTTTTTATCTCTAAAATCCATAGTCTTTGACCCCGGACATCCTCCTGTGGGTACATCTTGACCTGCACCCATAATTTCCTGTATCTTATCACCGGGAAGCGCAATGTTTTTTTCTGTTAAAAAATCAACAGCCTGTTTAAAAAATTTCTCCTGCTTATGCTCTTTAAGATGAGTAAGATGCGCAATAATAACATTCTCGCCCTGCTTAACAATATTAGCCATTACTCGACGTTCATCATAGGCCTCAGCCTCGCGCTCCTCAATAATTATCGCACCAACAGGACAATGACCAATACAGGCGCCTAATCCATCACAAAATAAATCGCTAATCAAGCGCGCCTTATTATCAATCATTTGTATAGCACCTTCAGGACAATTCGGTATACAATCTCCGCAGCCATTACACTTATCATGATCAATTTTTATTATCTTACGCTTACTCATAAACTAATCCCTCCCTTTCCGCATTAAGGATGCGATACTAATAGATTCCAATTCCGAAATTACGTGCTTTTCGATAATATCCACTCGCTTCTTAAGTGAACAATCATTCGTTTCAGGACAACGCTGCTTCTTAAAAAAACATTCATTTAACCTCAGGGAGCCTTGAAATATTTTTATAAGATGCGATATGAGAATCTTTCTTGGTATGCGCGCCAAACTAAACCCCCCACCTTGCCCCTTATAAGAAATGAGCAAGCCGTTCTTATTGAGTTTCTGCAGTATTTTTCGCAAAAATGGCTGAGGGATTTTTAAAGCTTTGACCAAATCTGAAACTGCAAGCCTTTCTTTTTTATGCTGAGCAATAAAGCAAAGTGCCCTTATTGCATAATCTGTATCACGGTTAATTAAATTCATTTATATTTTTCTCCCAGACAAATGATACCACTTTAGTATCATTTGTCAAGAATATTTTTCCTTCTGGATAGATTATACTCTTGTTGAGGTCTAACCTCAACAGCTTCAACCAGCGTAGGATTATCTTAACGCTAGTAATTTTTCCTCTGTGTTGCCAGAAGGATAAAGATATGTTAAAATAAATTCCATGCAAACTAAAAACAAAACCACAAACACTAAAAAGATAAAAATAAACATCGCGAAAAGTTCGGGATTTTGTTTCGGAGTACGCCGGGCAATAAATACATGCCTACAGCTATCTTCCTCTAAAAAGTCAATATGTGTTTTAGGCGATATTGTACATAATAATTTTGTTGTCGAGAAGCTCGCAAAAAAAGGTATTAAAAAAATTGCCAAAATTTACAAAACGCAAAATTCCGTATTAATCATAAGCGCTCACGGAGCCCCAAAACAAATATTCACCAAAGCAAGACAATCCGGATATAAAATTATCGATGCAACGTGCCCCAAAGTAAAAGATATATATCGAATATCACGCAGGCTGGAGAAAACAAATAAAGTAATAATTATCGGGGATAAAAATCACGAAGAAGTAAAAGGCATTGCCGGACAGTTAAGAAAAAAACCCATAACTATAGAATCTGATCACAACCTTCCTATCAATAAATTAAAGCGTATTAAAAAAGCAGCGGTCGTAACCCAATCAACGCAAACAATGTATAATATAAATCGAATAATGACGCGCCTTAAAAAAATTATCCCCAGCGCAAAACTCTACAGTACAGTATGTCGCACAACACTAATCAAACAAGCCGAGATAAGAACCCTTCCTAAAAAAAATAATCTTATACTTATCGTTGGATCCGCGACAAGCGCTAACACAAGGCGCCTCTATGAAATATCCCGCTCGATAAATAAAAAAACTTACTGGATTGAAAACAGTAAGAGCATTAAAACTAACTGGTTTAAAAATATTAAATGCGTGGGAATTATGGCAGGGGCATCAACCCCCGATGAAATTGTTGCCTCAATCGTCACCCGTCTAAAACAACTATCCTCCTCTAATCCTGCTTAGAAATAATATTTAACGCCGCCGCCGTAGCGCCACCCATAAACATCTAAAGTAGCCGAACCTCCGGTATTTCCATAGACATAAGCTCCCTCAATATTCAAGGCCCAATTCTGATCACAAAAATACTCTATCCCTCCGCCTAACTTATAGGAAAAAGAGACATCTTTATCCTTTCTGTCATCGACCTTAAGGATCCCGTAATCGAAATATTGTATACCTAACCCTCCCACAAGATATGGAGTAAAAACACCGACATCTTTTCGTAGTTGCATATTCGAATGTAACGTATAAGTAACCAACTTTGTATTATCCTTTGATTCTACCTTAAAAAAATCACCTTCAAGTTCAAGCGCAAAATGTTTACTTATGCCATAGGTAAAATTAAGACCATAGGAATTCCCATTATTTTTAAAGTCGGCATCATCTACAACAACATAATTGTAGCGGCTACCCAATGCCCATCTGCCAGTTATGTCTTCCGCAAACGATGAAGTTGCAAAAATAAAAAATGCTAAAACTACCATACATAATGCTATCATTCTCATAACTCCCTCCTTTTACTTACTCCCTGTGAATTCACCCATAACGAATCTTGGCAACAATAAGATATATGCATAAAACAAAAACAACGGAATTTGCAAGCAAAATAGGTAAACTTCCTAACAGTATCCCGTATATTATCCATAAAGAGATCCCTATAGCCAAAACAACAAACATCGCCAGAGATAAATCGCTGGTTTTCTTAGTGCGATGAATCTTGATAACCTGTGGCAAGAATGAGCTTGTTGTCAAAATACCCGCACAAATACCAACAAAAGTAACTGAATCCATTATCTTATCTTTTCTCCTTTCAATAAATTATCTTTTTAGATTTTAATCCGTTAAATAGATGCCTCAAGCTTAATATAGGATTATGTTTGATGAGTCTTGGCCCTGAATATTTCATAACGTTGCGTATCTTATCCCGCATATCCGGACTATAGCAATGCACCCGGCACTTAGAACAGGCCGGTTTTTTATCAGCAAAGGTACACTTCAGGAGCCTGAGATATGCGTAATCAAGAAGCGCTCCACAATCCTCGCAAGGACGAGAATCTTTCTTATGATGATCCGTGCAATATAGCTCAATCATGAGCTTAATAGTTTTTCGCTCCCGCATCATTCGCCGAGAATCATTATTTTTTTCCATTACATATCCTGCCTTATGGTGCCTTAGTGATTTCAATTACAACCTCACCTAACCCGCTCACAACCTCCGCGATAGCATCATAATCTAGCTTTTCGTAAGTATCAGTTGCGGCGTGATAATTAGAGTTTCGGTAAAAAGCGGTATCCGTAATCATTACACAAGGATACCCCTCATGCCAAAAAGACCAGTTATCGGAAAAATCAACTCCCGGAATAAATCCGGGGCCGATAAACGATTCAATCGGAAAAGATGTGTTCTTTTTAAAACTTACTACTACTTCCTTAGCTAAACTGCGCGACGGAAGATTCCCCACTACGGTAACAAAATTACCCCTTGATGGATAAACAAGCCCCATAAGGGGCGGATAATTCTGTGAGAATAACTTATTAGAATAATATCCTATACTCTCCAATATAAACACGGCTTTTATATTTTCGTTTTTCTCTTTAGCGCTCTTCGCATAAACCCTGCTACCCATATTTTCAGTTTTAAAAAATGGCGGCTCTTCATTAGCAAAGGCAATAAATTTTACAGTACGATCAATTTGAATATCGGACAATAAAGACGCAAGCTCTAATAACCCGGCAACCCCGCTTGCATTATCATCAGCACCAGGGTTAAAGCAGGTATCATAGTGAGCACCGATAATAATAATCTCTTCGGGATTAACACTGCCGGTTTTTACTGCAATTATATTTGTGGCCGTCCTACCGAAAACATCATACTTCTCTAGCTCTATATAGTAATTAAGACTTTTAAACTCTTTAGCAATATAAGCTGCTGCTTCATCTAGTTTTTCAGGTTCAAATACGCTGCGATTCCCGATATCATGGGAAAGCTTATAGACATGTTCTTTTAGTCTCTCTGATAACTTAGAATCTTTATATTTTTCATTCCCCTCATATGCATCTTTCCAAAAAAACCAACCGAAACTAGCTGCCTTAACAAAACAAAATGCAATAATAAGCAAAAATAATAGACGCAGAAGTGTTTTCATTATTTCTCTACCAATTTAATCTCAAAAAGCTTGGGCCAAAGCTTACCAGTAACGAACAACCTCCCTTGATTCTTATCGTAAGCGATACCATTCAATACATTATCCGAACCACCAGCTTCTTGTCTATCTAAAATACCGGTTAAATCTATCACTCCGGAAACCCAACCTGTACGAGGGTTGATTATCGCGATTTTATCCTCTTTCCATATATTAGCATAAATCGCACCATCAATATATTCTAACTCATTGAGGCCGCGTAGAAAAACATCTTTATCGGTATAAACGCTAATCTCATTAACTTGCTCAAAAGTCTCGGGGTCAAGAAAGCGCAATTTTGCGCTTCCGTCACTAATGATTAATAATTTTTCATCATGAGTAATCCCCCATCCTTCAAACGGATAACTAAACCGTCCGATGAACTTAAGACTGTTTTGATCATAGATAAAACCTATATTAGAACGCCAGGTCAACTGAAAAATCTTATCTTTAAAATTTGTTATCCCTTCACCGAAAAACTTATCTTGAAGCCGTAATTCCATTAGAATTTCTCCTGTCGTTAAGTCTATTTTCCGTAATCGGGAATTTCCGTAAAGACCCGTACTCTCATAGAGAAAGCCATCGGCAAAAACCAAACCCTGTGTAAAAGACGCTGTGTCATGAGGATAACTATTAATAACACGGTAGCTATAATAGTCTTTATTATTAGCTCTATCAATAGACGCAGATTTAATTAAGCCTGAGCAAGAGCAAATAAAAAAAGCCCCAAATAAAACGAGGAGCACTAATAACAATTTAGACCGTAAATAAGACATAGGTTTATTACTGAAGTTTTAAAAAATCTAACCCTTAATTTGTGTTTTACTGCCGCATTTAGTACAAGTCATAACTCCCGCAGAAAATACAGGAGAAATACTATGTGTTGCGCCGCATGCGCAAGAAAAGCTTTCCCACCCCTTGCCTTTCCTAGTGTAAGAATTAACACTCACGCCGAATACACCATCCTTATCCTTCTTTTTCATTGCCGCCTCAGCTGCAGTCACCACAGCTGCTACTTGGACCAAAGGAACAGCAATATTTCGATTACACTTAGGGCATGAAACTTGCGGCTTTTTATAATTGGAAGGCAATTTAATCTTAAGGCCGCAGGCGCAAACTAGAAAAGCATACCCGTTAACGGCCCGAATCAAATCTCCCACGTTGCGCACGCCCTCCTTTAAGCTCTTGGGCTTTGAATCATCAATAGATGAGGCGCGCTTACTAAGCGTCTCTTTACTACGCAGAGCGGACTTTGGAATAATCGACGAAGCCTTTGGCTTAACTGAAGCAAAAGATGACTGATAATCCAGGAAACCCGCCCCATACATACTACGCAGGATTTTAATTCTTTCGCTTGTAGGCGGATGAGTACTGGTTAATGCTGAAACTTTTTTCTTCTTCTTAAGAAGCGGATTGACTATAAACATAGGAGCTGTTACCTTATTAGCTGCCTCTAAAGGAAGCGTATTTGATGATATCACCTCAAGTGCCGAAGCTAGCCCCTCCGGATAACGCGTAAGCCTTGCGGCTGAGGCATCGGCTAAGTACTCACGTTTTCTTGATATCGCCAAATACAAAAGTCGCGCTAAAATAGGAGCAAGGATAGCAAAAACAATAGAAACAATCATCATTATCGCCTGGGCCTGTCCTCCGGATGAAGACGTCCTTGAGCGATAACGCCGGGATGATCCCGAATACCAAAGGCTGCGTAAAAATATCTCAGAAAGCAACACAATACTACCCAATAAAATACCGGCAAAGGTTAAAAACCTGACATCACGATTCAGTATATGAGACATTTCATGAGCAACTACACCTTGAAGCTCATCCCGATTTAACCGTGAAAGCAGACCCGCAGTTACAACAATAGCGCTTTTATCCACAGACTTGCCTACAGCAAAGGCATTAGGAGCAGCATCAGGCATAATATAGACTTTCGGCATCACAGGTAAACTTGCGGCGATCTTCATCTCTTCGACAACATTAAACAACTGTGGATGAACCTCATGAGATACTTCTTTTGCCTTACTCATAAATAATATAAGCGAATCACCGGAAAAATAACTCACCAAAGAAAGAATAGACCAAACAACGAAAGCAATAGCAATTCCGATTAATCCTCCGGTTTTAGCGAAAGACTCTCCTATAACATAGCCTAGAAACAAAAGAGCCGCCCCCATACAGAAAAAAAGAATCCAAGACTTTCGTCTGTTAGCCGCAATTAATTCCCACATCTGTATCTGCATTATACCCACTCCGACATTAGCGCACTGTTGAGTACTTATATTACAGTGCGCTAAATTAAAATTTAATTTTTAATTTAAAATATTCTAAAGGTATGATACTTTTGTCAAAACTTTACTTTGGGAACCTCTTTTTCTTTATCTTCAATTTCAAAAAATTCTTCAGGCTTAAACGTAAACATACCGGCAACAACATTCGACGGAAACATTTGTATCTTATTATTGAAGAAAAGTACCTGGTCGTTATAGCCCTGACGAGAGAAAGCAATTTTATTTTCTGTTGAAGTTAACTCTTCCTGAAGAGATAGAAAATTCTGGTTTGCCTTAAGATCAGGGTAATTTTCCACAACGAGAAAAAATTTGCCCATAGCACCGCTTAATTGACCCTCGGCCTTTGATTTAGCGCCAACTCCATCCGCGCTCATTGCTTGACTTCGCGCCTGAGTGATACCTTCTAAAGTTTCTCTTTCATGCTGCATATACCCTTTTGCCGTCTCGATTAAATTCGGAATAAGATCATGACGTCTCTTAAGCTGAACATCAATCTGAGACCATGCATTTTTTACCCGATTTCGCAACTGGACAAGAGAATTATAAATCCCCACAAAGTTAACTGCTGCCACAACAACTATCGCTAGAATAATCCATAAAAAAATCATAACTACCTCCTCATTTAATTAGACATCTTTCTTGACGCTAAATTCTCCGGCAAACATATCCCTGATCAGATTCAAAACCTTATTATATTTATCAAGGCTCGATCTCTGAATAATCCCGCTAAGTTCACCCTTATCAAACCAAATACCATCGCCTTGCCTACATTTATCCACGAGGATAGACCCTCCGGATACTTTTAAAGAAGAGGTCTTATCAATGAGGATACTTTCCCCTACAGTAGAAAAAACCTTCTGCATCTTCTTTAAACATATAGGACAGGGCCGCTTTTTTTCTTTATTTTGTAAGTCTAGACGAAAAGATGCAAGCAAATCGTCTTTCTTAGAACTACTCTCCAATAAAAGCTCAAGCTCTCCCTTATCCAGCCAAATACCAGAACAAGTCGAACAATAATCGATCTCGACGTTGTCTAATTCCAAAACTATCATTGCATCGCGACATACCGGACAATCCATCAACCCCTCCCAACACATCAATCCATTCACCCTTGCTCAGAATTATAATTCGCCCTCGCTCACCATCTAAGCTTAGTCCTGAATAAAATCGAAAGAATACTGAGCGACGCATGACGCCGTCGAACGTATCAATAAATACTTAGTATATATGTTATCTATTTTGCCACAGCTGGCCGATAAAAACAATCTTTTTTACGGTTGAAGCTAAGCTTCAACCAGAGTACAATTTATTTTACATTATCTAGAAAATAATGCTTAGTTTTCTGCCGCGCTTTCTCCGGCTAAATAGCCGGTTGAAAATGCTGCCTGCAAATTAAACCCTCCGGTATCAGCATCCACATCAATCATCTCCCCGGCAAAATATAAACCGCAAATTTTACGAGATTCCATCGAACGCGGATTTATATCTTTAAGACAAACCCCTCCTTTAGTAATCATTGCTTCTTTTATCGGCCTTGATTTTACAATATCCAAACGCAAAGCTTTAAATAAATCAACTAATGCCTTACGCTCGCTAGCATCAATCTGGGCCGCTTTTTTATCAGGATTGATATTTGTGATTTTCAAAAATAGCGCAATCAAACGTAGAGGCAATAAATCTTTTAACATGTTCTTAATTGCCCTTTTGGGCCTTAATCTAAATTCCCGCACAAAGCGATTATCCAGTTTTTCTCTATCCAGCGCGGGCTTTAAATCTATCCCTATAAAAACTTTTTTTTTCGCGTTTAAAAAATCCACAATTTGCCCACTTAAGGATAAAACCAACGGCCCGGAAACACCACGGGCGGTAAACAATAACTCTCCGATATCTGTTGTGATTTTCTTCCTGCCGCAGACAATACAAAAACGTATATTCTTTAGCGAAAGTCCTTCCAGGCTCCCGGGATAAGGCTGTAAAGACTCCAAAGAAACAAGCCCGGGACGTAAAGAGATCATTTTATGCCCTAAAGCTTCAGCAATCTTTAATCCATCTCCTGTTGAACCCGTAAAGCTATAAGATATACCCCCTGTGGCTAGAATAAGACTATCGCAGGAAAAACTTTTTCCGCCTTGAAGCTTTAAACCATGCACCTTATTATCTACGATATCAATACCTGAAACCTGAGTATTGTAGATAATTTTTACACTGACCCGCTTTAATTCTTTTTCTAAAACGTCAAGGATACTCCTTGAATCATCGGTTACAGGAAAGACACGCAACTGCCGCTCTATTTTGAGATTTAATCCCCGCTTTTTAAAAAAATCCATTAACTCGCGATTAAAAAAAATCTTAAAGGCATCGCGTAAAAATTCGCTGTTTTTTGAAAAGCGCTTAAGGAAGGACATGAGATCGCAAGCATTGGTAAGATTACAACGGCCCTTACCGCTTAATAGAAGTTTTTTACCTAGGCATGAATTTTTTTCAATCAGGATTACTTCAGTATTAAAGGACGCGGCACGTATAGCTGCCATCATTCCAGCCGGACCGCCTCCTATAATAATTATTTTTTTCTTCTGCATTTAGAAAAAGAAGGGTTTCTTTTGATAATTTTCTGTAGATTTAATAACTTTATTCATCATATCAATAACTCGATGAGGGTGCTTACCAATAGCCGTTTCCGCGGAAAGCATTAAATGTGTCGCGCCGTCTAGAATTGCATTTGCCACATCACAGACTTCCGCTCTTGTAGGCATTGTATCAACTGTCATACTATCTAGCATTTGAGTTGCTACAACAACGGGCTTATTCTTAAGACAACAGCGTTTAACAATCTCCTTTTGTATGATGGGAACCTCATAGATAGGAAGGCATATTCCTAAATCTCCTCTGGCAACAATAACACCATCGGCCTCGTCAATAATCTCATCCAGGTTAAGAAGGGCCTTCTGATTTTCCACTTTTGCGAATATCTTAATCTTACTACCTTTAGCCTTTAGAAAATCGCGCACCAGAATTATATCTTTGGCATCTCTTACAAACGACTGAGCAACAAAATCAAGACCAAAATCTATTGCTACAGATAAATCTTTTTTATCTTTTTCTGTTAAGGTTTCAAAGACAAGATCAACACCGGGAATATTGATACCTTTTTTCTCACGCAGTAACCCACCAGTAATAACGCGAGCACTAATAAAACTACTACGGCGCGCTGTAACCTTTAAAATTATTTTCCCGTCATCAATATAAATTAAACTACCCGGCTTAATCACACCCAGCGGACCCCGATAGTCAAAAGGAATCCACTTTTCTGTGCCGATTATATCGCGGCAGACAAGCTTAACTGTGGAATTTTTAGCAAGGCTAATATCCTGCGCCATCATCCCAATACGTATACGATACCCCTCTAAATCCTGCATTATTTTTATTGAGCGTCTCATTTTCTTATTAAGGACACGTATACGTTTAATATTCTGTGTATGCGCAAGATGACTGCCATGCGAAAAATTAAGACGAACCATATCCAAACCACTAATAAACATCTTTCTCAACATGATTGTATTGCTTGAACTAGGGCCGACTGTTGCGATTATTTTTGTCTTAGGTATCCTCATATCTATTTACCTATTCCTTCCCCCAAAATTTTTCCGCTTCCTCTTCCATCTTCTCTAATCTATCATAATAGTCCGGGAATTCATTAAGATGGGCAAGGGCAATTTTACCGGTTATAAGCAAATCATCATTAGTGACATTCGTATGCGAATCGCCTAAACCATGCTCAAGTTCTACATCCATACCCCGCCTTAATTGATCCAAATCAAACTTATCCCATTTTATCCCCAGTGATTCACCTATCCGCTTTACATCCTCGCCTGTTACGTGTTTTTTTGCTTCCATTTAGTACCCCTTTTTTTAAAGTTGGCTCACTGAATAGCCTTTTTTCCTCAAAAGTTGAATCATCCCTTCACTACCAACTAAATGCGCGGTCCCCACAACGATAAAATAATCCCCCCCGCGTCTTAAAAAACCGTCTAACTTTTTAACCATGAGCCTATTTCGTTTATAAAGGACCTTACGGTAAAATGAAGCCATCTGCGGATAGCTAGAAGCCTCCTGTATCATCGCTTCCAAACCTGCCACATCACCGGATTTCCATATACTAAATAATTGATCCATCTTTGTCTCTAAAATATCCAAATCCGCTAACGTAGAAACTAAAAATCCCTCCTGCTCATTATCCGTGAGCCCGTCTAAGAGATCCATCTGATAAGCAAGCCCCTCCAATTCGATAATTCGCATATTACCCTGCGCGCGCTTTAAAAAATGCATATCGATACCTTGACCAGGATCAAAACCTAAACTAATAAGCTCAAGACCCAATAATTGCATTGCCAGAAACCAAGGTTTATACATATTCAGCTGGTTCATATCCATACCAATCCTCGCAACCTTTTTTTTAACAAGCCGGTATGTTTTCTTGGAAATATGCCTATCCAGGGTTTCAGGCGGTAAATATATACCACTCTCCATAAACGATAAATTACTTAAAAAATCCATCTGATTTATATTTGCCTCAACTGCCAAAATATCTGATGAAGCAAAAGCATCTTCTATTTTTTTGTCTAAAGGATAAAGGTTAGCCTTTGCCATATGTATTGAACCTAAAACATACATATCCGCGTTAGCAGATGCCACTTTCCAGAAAAAAGACTTTTTACCCTTACTGGGATTCTGCACGCTTAAAAGCGATTTGCTTTCCGTAACAGGCGAAGGCTCAAACACCGGAAGGTGAAAACGGCTAGGAGTCATACTTACAGGCAAATTCGCAGCATCCGGTCTAATCTCTTTAATATCATCTTTCCAGTAAGTCAGATTAACTCCCTGAAAATCAATTTTTACGTATTCGTCTGTTTGTTCAGTTATACTGCCTTTAACGATCCTACCGCTTTTTAAAACAATATCATCTGCAAATACGCTTTTTGAAAAATAAAAAAAACCAAATATAAATAAAGCTACGCCGACTAAAACACCTATCTTTATTTTGAGCTTGCCCTCCTTCTTGCTAAAATCAGTCATTGTAATTTTCCGCATACTTAAGTATCTTAATCTTTGAAGCATGAAGCCGGCATTTATTCTGACGCTTATACTCCAACTCTGTGGGCACACTATCTACTTCTTTAAATCCGGCTTTTTCGACAAATCCCGGCCTATGTGTTACCGCGTATATAGGTTTTTTTCTCTCCATTCTTTTTGCCTCTTTAACAAGAAACATAAGCATAAACAAACCGATTTTTTTCTTCCGGTGGTAATAATCTACTCCTAGAGAAGCAGCCTCGAAATAATCACCATGATCAATTATTCTGGCAAACGCGACAGTTTTCTCACTTTTCTTTATGACAAAAAACTGCTGCCATTCTACAGCCGTATCATCCAAAGCATACTTCTGCAATTTTTCGCTGATATAGGGCCACTCAGCCTGCGCTGCCTTTTGCACATTTACCACAGAATCATTCATTTCAATGAGCGCATAACTTACGAAAGCAAAGCTGCCGTAAGTTATCTGCGCGAATGACTCCGATAGTTACCAGAAAATTTATTCTAAATTTTCGCAGTGCTTTACTATTGGAGTACTTCATTTTAAATATGCCTTTATTATCTTCTGTTCCTCAATCGGCTTACTGCCAGGACCAACCTCAACATTCTCAATCTTAGAAACTACATCGTATCCGGATACAACCTCACCAAAAATAGTATGTTTCATATTAAGCCAGGAAGTTACAGCCGTTGTAATGAAGAATTGACTGCCGTTAGTATTAGGTCCGGAATTCGCCATCGCAAGAAGCCCGACTTTATCAAATTTAACTCCGGGAGTAACCTCATCCTCAAAAGGTTCGCCCCATATAGAATTACCTCCACTGCCAGTTCCCGTGGGATCTCCTCCCTGAATCATAAAATTCTTTATTACGCGATGAAATATAATGCCGTCATAATATCCTTTTTCAATAAGAGATATAAAATTCTCACATGTTTTAGGAGTAATATCATAAAAAAGTTTTATCTCGATTATTCCCTGACTTGTCTCTAAAACTGCGATTTTATTCTCCACATTACCTCCGTATAAGTTACTACCAAAACCTAAAATTAACAATATCACAATCCAAATTCCTTTCATACATTACCTCCTTTTACCAACTAACTTCTCTTCTCTATCTCTTCAATTAAATGCTGAAAAATAAAATGATGCAACGGAAGAAACATATACCAATATATCCGCCCCCAGAAGGAATTCGTATCATAATATGCTACCACAGAAAGCCTCCGTCTTTGCCCCTCATCCTTAACATCAAATTCAAGCCAGGCGCGGCCGGGAAGTTTCATCTCAGCGCGTAAAAGCAAGCACCTATTTTTTTCTAAATCCTCGACTCGCCAAAAGTCTACGACATCGCTTATTCGCAGGCGTGAATGGCTCTTTCTCCCCCGCCATGTTCCCACCCCCAGAAAAATACGATCAACCATCCCTCTTAATCGCCACATCCAACTACTATGAAACCACCCCTCTTTTCCTCCGATTTTACAGACAGAACGAAAAATCTTTGATGCAGCCTTAGGGCTAAAGATTGAATAATGTGTTATATAGGAAATCTCTTTTAACTCACGAAGCTTTAAAGCTAACTCATTTGCCGGAGGATAAGCATCGGACCAACGAGTTGCGACTTTATCCTGCTCCTCTCTAGACATAGCCCTAACCAAAGCTTCGCGGTAAGATAACGGATCAAACTTAAGAAAGCGCTTGATTGAATCATCTCGAACAACAACTTCATTCTTTAATCCTCCCATTAAACACTGTGTTATAGAATCCGGAACAGGAGTAAAAAGGCTCGCACAATATGCGTAAAACCTGATATTTGAAAAAAACGACGGGACAAAAAGTATCTTCTTATGAAGAATACCGGCAAGTTTTTTAAGCATATCCTGATAAGTCAGAATATCAGGGCCCCCGATGTCAAAATCCTTACCCTGCGTCTCTTCTACCTCCAGAACACCTACTAGATACTTAATTACATCCCGTATTGCAATCGGCTGACATTTATTCTTTGCCCAATAAGGAACAGGAATAATAGGAAGTTCTTTTACAAGATGTTGGATAATTTCGTACGAGGCACTACCAGAACCTATAATTATGGCTGCGCGAAGAACAGTTAACTGCGTCCTTGACTCTTTTAACGCGCAAGCTATCTCCATACGACTGCGCAAATGAGAAGAAAGCGGACTTCGAATATCCCCTAAACCGCCTAAATAAATTATACGTCTTAACCTTGTTTTATCAGCAGCAATTTGAAAATTATGCGCCGCTTTTATATCCGTGGCTTCAAATTCCCGCGGACCCAGGTTTAATGAATGAATCAAATAATAAGCGGTATCAATATCGCAGAGAGCAGCCTTTAGCTGATCAAGATTCAACGCATCAGCAACTACTACTTCTACATCCGGCCAGAGATTTTGATATACGTGAGCATCCCCCCGAACCATTATTCGCACTTTATATCCTCGAACCAATAATTCCGGAACTAGCCTTCCTCCGATATATCCGGAAGCACCCGTAACAAGAACTTTACCTAGGTTTGGTAAGGGGTGCGTAGGTAAATCATGACAAAAAAAATCACTACTCTCATATATGGTATTTGTCATTTTTTAATTTTCCATCTATCTTTTCGCAAAAGGATGACCTAAACCTTAGATGCTAAAAAACCCATCAAATCAAAACCATGCTCATACCCCGGAAAGGAATGCGCCTCTAAAACGTATGTTTTTTTGAAATCATGACTTGGTAGTATATCTATGCCCATATAATTTATCTTCAGAATTTTCGCGCAGCGCCTGGCAATATTAAAAACCTCATTCATCTTTTCCCCGGAAAAAACTCCCCCGAGAAACTTCTGATCTTCTATCCTGCCGCCTTGGGACCAATTAGTAATAAATCTTTTATACGGCGTGCTGCGCGCGTAAAAATAAGGGATTTCGCTATAAATAACATAAACACGCAAATCAAACTTTCTTCGCCTAACTATTGGCGTACAAATAGCCTCCTCAAATATAAACTTGTTTTTGATGAGAATCTTTATAAAGGCATCCTGTTCTTTTCTAGGAAGTTCAACAAACTCCCAATTATAATCAAAGGGGCGGCTTATAATTTTCTTGCCGTCAAAGATAAAATTAGTATAACATTTATTTTTGGTAACAAAGGATATACCCTTACCCATTGAGCCATAAGGCGGCTTAATATACAAATCATGGTATTTGAGTAAATGATGAAATTTTTCTAAGCTGCGTAATTTATATATTTTAGGGACAAGAATCCCAGCCTTAGCCAACTTAGTGTTTGTCTTACGCTTATCTCGGTCTAGGACACAGGAATTTGGAGAATTGGCATATTCGATCTGCTTATTTTTATAATTTTTGGTTATGATATAGCTCACCTGTTTAAAAAAATCAGCATATTCAGTACCGAAGGCATCATTTCCATAAATACGGTCATCTTTGGTGTATCTTTCAATGTTATTATTCCAATAATTATAAGGGAAAAAAAGTAATATTTTAAGCTTGCGGGTTAGAATATTAGGAAACCTCCCGGCAAATACATCATCATAAGTAATAAATTCAAAACCCATGCCGCGATGTTTAATTGCATCCCGATACTCCAAAAACCTATTTAAAGAAGGCGCGGGCTTAAACCCATCTAAAGTAAGATCTCCTACTATCAATAAAGTATTTTTCATCTTCTCCTCATTTTTAAAATCAGATAAACCCAGATTTTTCATTAGAAAAATCTGCCCGTAGGGTCAACCGATAATACTTCACCTTTAAAAAAGGGGGAGTATTATTGTGCTCGTTGAGGTAATTTCAATAAACCCAGATTTTTCATTAGAAAAATCTGCCCGTAGGGCCAACCAATAAAATCTCGATGCGATTTTATTGTGCCTGTTGAGGTAATCCAGAGTTTTGTATTGCACTTTTTTGACGCAATAGTACATTATATTATATAACTATAGTACTCTTAATGAATTACCATTATTACTTTATGTTTAATGCAAAATTTGGGATAAATAATCTCTTAGATTACAAAATATGCGATTGACACAACCTATACATACTACTTTTCAGCAGGGTAAACGACACTAAAAAACTGCTCAGGATCAACTACTGCCTGTTTTATATATAGAGGCAGACGCTCTTTTCGCTTTATCTGAGCAATTTTTAAAAGGAGGGGCAATACTTGCCGCGAATATCGTGCTGCACTCGATATGGGCGCAAGAACAGGATAGCCAAATATACTAATGTGACGTATTCCATCAACAACATAAACCGGCTTATCAATTAGGCTCGGACGGCATGTCTGAATAATATTAGGGAAATCAACAGATAAATCTAATATTACCCCATGTCTATCCATTAGTTTTAACATCGGCCGGCTCACTAGATAATGATGCCTATCTCTTTCTTCTTTTGGCCAGGATATACCATTAACCAAAATATCAACACCTCGCAAAAAATGCCTGATATTCTTGAATTCATTTTTTCTTAATATTTTAACATTGGCACCCAGGGCATAGGCGACATTAAGCGCACCGCTTGAAACAGCCCCATAACCCAACACAAGAACCTTGCAATCTATAGGAGACTTTTTCGCTAAATAAAAAGCCATAAGCATACCCTGCTCACCGGTTATATCAGTACACTGAATCAATCGTTCTCCCGCGCGGCTCTTTATCAATTCCATAGCTATGGCCCAACTGCCTGTTTGTCTTAACATATCCACATATTTAGGACTCTGTTCGGCATGAAGCATTGAAAATAAAATACCGCTATGCAACATTGCAAATTCCTTAGGTAAAGGAGGTTTAAGCTTCACTAGAATATCCTGACGAAAAACTTTACGCCTATTTGAAGTAAGTAAAGCACCAGCTTTAGCATACTCACTATCTTCTATTCCCAACCTTACACCCAACCCCTTTTCTGCAAGAACAATATGCTTAGCCTCAACAATACGCTTGACTTCTCGCGGCAAGAGAATAACACGTACTTCTTTACCATGAGCGGAAATTTCTTTTGGTATACCTATTTGCATAATTCACAACTCCTAATATCTAGAAACCGCGTCTGCCTAAGGCGGGTTCAGAGGGCCTTCCCCCCCCAGGTTTCAGTGGTCAGGAAAGTGTCTTTGCTTTCCTATGCCATTAAATATTCTTTTCAAATACTACTCTCTCGGGCCTTCCACTGCAGGCCTTTCTGTACAGCCTGCGCGACATTTGTTAGATGATCGCCCATTTTTTCAAAATTACTAATTACGTCCAAAAATACAATCCCGGACATAACCTTACACTTACCATCGTTTAATCTTTGGATATGATTATTGCGCAATGAAATCGTTAACTTATTAATCTTATCTTCAATCACAAGGACTTTTGCGGCATCGTCATGACTATTGGTATTTAAAGCCGTAATCGTTTTATCAATCATCTCATTAACTAAAAAATATACACCGCGTAATTCCACGATAGCTTCCTTAGAAAATATCAATTTTTTATCTATTTTTCTTTGCGCAAGCTCTGCTAGATTCTCAGAATGATCACCGATGCGTTCTAAGTCATTTACGGAATGCAGCATAGGGGGAATCTTGATAGATTCCTGGCGAGTTAAATTCTTCTGCGTTAACTCAATCAGATAGTCAGTAACTGCCGTCTGAAGATTATCCAGGGCTGCTTCTTTTTTTGAGATCTGCGCAAGGGCCCGGGTATTACCGTTAAGAAAACCATCCATGGAATCCGCCACCATCTCTTTAGATAATCTTGCCATTTGTACTATTTCTTTAGTAGAAGCATCAAAGGCTACTAAGGGACTAGCAAGTAAGTGTTTCTCTAAATATCTAGGCTCCCAATCAAAAATCACATCTTTACCGGGTACTAGCTTTGTTATAAGTTTTGCATATAACCCTGCTAAAGGAAGGAATAATACCGTATTAAAAACATTAAAAAATGTATGCGCATTAGCACACTGCCTTAATAAATCCGAAGAAGTTTTCGCAATAAAAAACTTATACGGGCCAAGTAAAACAATAAAAAGCAAGCTCCCCAGCACATTAAACATTACATGCGCAACAGCCACCCTCCTTGCTGAAACAGAAGTACCGATAGATGCTAAAATGGCCGTGATGCACGTACCAATATTACAGCCTAAAATTATAGGAATTGCTCCGCTTAAATCTAATAAACCGACAGCTGCCAATGCCAAGACTAAACCGGTAGTTACGGAACTTGACTGAAAAACCGCAGTCATTACCGCACCCACCATAACCCCCAAAAACGCATTATGGCTGAAATTAACAAATATCTGTTTTACTGCTTCCGATTCCCCCAAGGGTTTAACCACGCCAGTCATTAACTTCAAACCAAGGAAAAGTAATCCCAGGCCAAATAAAAACAAACCGAAAAATTTCCAGAATCGTTTTTTACAAAGAAAATTTAAAACAAATCCAAGCGTTAATATCGGTAGAGCATAAGTAGTTAATTTAAAAGCGATAATCTGAGAAGTTACTGTCGTACCCACATTTGCACCGAGAATAACCCCAATTGACTGAGTCAAATTCATAAGCCCCGCATTTACAAACCCCACAACCATAACACTTGTCGCAGAAGAACTCTGAACAATAGAAGTAATCGCGGCTCCGACTATTGCCCCTAAAAGAGGAGTTGAAGTAAGCTTTTTTAATATGTTCCTCAAGCCATCACCTGCTGCCTTTTGCAGGCCATCACCCATTAAATGAATCCCGTAGATAAAGAGAGATAACCCTCCTAAGATGCCAAATATTATATCCGTTACTTGCATTAAAATTACTCCTCTTGCTAGAGATGATTACTAATACTATTCCTTAAAATCAAATTTTAGAAGTTCAGAAAGCACCTTTCCCGCCCAACGATAGATATTATTATGCTTAATAACCTGCCGCATCTTAGTTATACGTTTTTTCTTTTCATCATCCGTAAAATTTAAAGCCTTCCATATAGCATCACTTGTTTGTTCCCGATCATATGGATTTATCAATACGGCATCGGTTAATTCTCTGGCTGCTCCTGTAAACTGACTAAGCACAAGCATTGCTTTTTTATCCCGACGAGCAGCAATGAACTCCTTTACCACTAAATTCATCCCATCATGCAGAGAACTTATAACACACAACTCTCCTAATTTATAAAAAGCAATTACCTCCTTAAACGAAAGATGCCGCCGCACTAAGATTATAGGATTCCAGCCATCTGTAGAATGCTTCCAGTTAATCTCCTCAACCAACGCGTTTATCTCATCATTTAACTGCTTATACTTTGGTATGTGTATACGGCTGATTTGCCCCATCTGCAGGAAAACAAATTTTTCTTTTAATTCGGGATGTTTTTCCAAAAGGCGATCAATTGCCAAAAGACGCTCGGGTATTCCCTTGGTGTAATCAATACGGTCAATTCCTAATAATACGCGATATTTCTTTAAATCGAACTCCTGAACTAAATTCTTCTTAATTGTTTTGACCTCTTGAGACTGAGCAATATGGTTTATACCCTCAAAATCAATACTTATCGGGTATGGCCGAATAAGCGTATGCTGCTTCGCGCGAGTGACCATAAAGCGCTCTCTGTCAATTTTACTCTCCAATTCACGATCAACCGCATCAAGAAAATTATCGCAATGATAACGGATATGAAATCCTAAAAGATCATTGCTTAGAAGCCCTTCTAAGATTTCTTTTCTTTGAGGGCATATACGAAAAGTTTCGTAGCTCGGCCAAGGGATATGCCAAAATTGCGCCACAATTAACTGTTTTGGCGCTAAGCGTTTCAGATACTTAGCAAGAAGCGCTAGATGATAATCCTGTATCCAGATAAAAGCTTTACGGTTGCCGATTTCCTCAATAATTGAACGGGCAAATTTTTCATTTACTGTCTTATAATGTTCCCAATCATCCTTACGGAATATGGGCCGATGAAATGCCATATGACACAACGGCCATAGCGCTTCATTGGAATAGCCGTAATAATACCCCTTCTCTTCTTCTTTAGTCAACCAAACCCATTTAAGCGTATAATTTGGATTATTCGGAGGAACTCCCACCTTACCCTTCCTGTCGCAAACGCGACGATCAGCATCGCCGCCGCTATTGGCAACCCATAAACCGCCACATGCCTGCATCACAGGATCAAGCGCTGAAATAACCCCGCCGGCACCACGCAAAGACTCAATCTTGCCCTTTTTAAATTTATAAATATAGGGCTGACGATTGGAAACAACAACGAATAAATAATCCGTCATTTTTTCCTTAATCAACTCCTGAAGACTATCTTTTGTCCACATATTTAATGAGACCATAGTTTATGAAATATATGTTTCATAAACTATACGGTCGAATTAATCCGCCAAAGCTTTAGTGGCGGATAACTTATGTCCTCACTTATTTCTTTTCTACGATAACCGATACTTTTATCTGAGGGGTTTTATCTTCCGAAAATCGTAACTCTGCAGGCAGTATAATTTTCGGAGTAAAAGTTTTAGATTCTTTCAATTTCCGCAAATCAATTACTTCTGTCGTAATTTTAATTTTCTCTCTCGGTAATATACTTGGAACAACAATAGAAACCTTCTCGGGAATAACCTTAATCTCCTTAACCTCAAAGCCATAGGCAACACGTCCAGACGTTTCAATCTCAACAGGAACATTAAAATTAAGCATCTTATAAACACTAAGACTAATTTTATGGGGCGTAATACTTACGACCGAAAGCCCTGAGGGCCTGCGCAGGCTATCCTTATCCAAGAAAATTTCATTATCCCCTTCTTTAACTTGCGACATATCTAACGATATCTTAACCTCTTCCGACTTGGCAAGATAAAAGGTCCTCTCTGTCCCGCTTAAAGCAACTGTTGCTTCTCTGGATTTAGGCTCCCCAATTATCCAATCCGAAGCAAGATTGCGATACTCAATAGGGACAACAAAATCCCGGCGAACCACTTCTTGATTCTGAACAAACCCAACCCATAAACTGCAAGAAAGAATAACCGCTATAAGCTTCTCTAAAATATGCCCTGTCAGAAAATCAGCAAAAAATTTTCCACGTCGAGGAAAGCGCTTACGGTAAAAATCTTCCAGCCGCAGACGCAAGCCGACAATATCCTTTACCACCCTTATTCTATCGCCATCAGCAATGGATATCGTACCTGTCTCTTCTGAAACAACAAGACTTATACTATCCGTACGCTCGGATAAACCTAAAGCTGCTGCATGCCGTGTTCCGGAATGACCAATCTTCTGAATATTTATCGAAAGAGGCAAATGACACCCCACCTTAACAATACGCCCCTCCTCAATAATTATCGCGCCATCATGAGTAGCGACATGAGGACTAAAAATATTCTCCAGCATAATCTGACTCAAAACACCTTCAAGAAGCAATCCTCCATCAACATGACGGTCCAAAGGATCATTTCCCTTTAAAACAATTAAAGCGCCAATTTTTTTACGTGAGAAATTAGCAATTGTATTTGCCAAAATTTCAATATTTTGATTAAGCGATGTAAATCGCCGTTTTTTACGAATCAAACCCCATAAAGCTACACGCTCAAAGAAATGCCGTAATTCATCCTGAAATATTATTACCAACATTATTAAAAATACGGCAAAAAAAGCCTGGAACATAATAGTAGTTAAATACAAACCAAAGAAACGAGCAATAAAATAGATTAAACCCAAAATAAATAAACCAATCATCATAAAACGGGCTCTTGCTTTTTCAAACCAAACCAAAGCCATATAAATAGATACCGCAATAATCGCAACATCTAAAACATCTCTGATTATAAAATCTGTAAAAAACCCGTATATAAAATCCATCATTAACCTTTCTATGAGCCTGAGGGCGATGGTTTGGCAACCGATAGCCAAAGCCACTACCAAAGGAAAAGTTTAATACCGCATCCTTAAATTACCCCTTACAAATCTTATTCTTTTCCTATGTATCTGCGTTGGTTTTTTTATCTTCTGATTCCGGACCATCTCTACCTAAATCTTCCTGTGCCGATTTCTCATCTTCTGGGTGTATATTTTGCTCATCTGCCTGCTCTACTAATTCATCAACGCCCTCATCAACGACATCACTCTTTCTATCTTCTTCAATCGGATTAAGCCTAGTAACTACGCGCGAGGCATCCTTAAGTTTTAAATCAAAACTCGACTCATCCTTTTCTGATTCTTTAGATAGGGTATACTGTACGTCATTCTGGCTTTGGCTATCAGAATCCAAACCATCGCCCTCTGGCTTATGGCTTTGGCTATCGGTTGCCAAACCATCGCCCTCTAGCTTATGGCTTTGGCTATCAGAATCCAAACCATCGCCCTCTAGCTTATGGCTTTGATCTTGAATTCTAGCTTCCAGCTCCCGATGCTCTTCTTTTGATTGTTTAAAATCTTCAGCCATTTTGCTATGTTCCGCCTTTAAGTCATTTAATTGGTGATGATAAACCTCAACATCTTTTTTAAGATTCAAATTCGCGTTATGCGCCTCATCTAACTGCCTGTCTTTTTCAATTAATCCAGATCTTACATCAGCAAGCTCTAACCTTAAATCCTCTAAAGAACTTCCATCTTTGTCGCTTTCGGCTTCTTGCTTAATTAATTCATCTTTCCTTGCCTTCTCTGCCTCTAACTCAGTAGTCAAGCTCTGAATTTGCGTTTTATTATTCTCTGCGTCTAACTTTAATATATCGAGTTCTTTCTGTAGCGCAGCCGCTGCCTCTGCATCCCGATTACTCGCAATTGAATCACCCGCTACCTGCTCAGGCATATCAAGAGATGCGGCATTAGCCATAGGCCCAAAAAGTATATAAATCACCAGTCCAATTGCCCCTAACACTAAAATTAAAATTAGTATACTCATCTGGCTGACATCTCGCTTTCTTGATTATTAAACAATTTTAACCTTTCGGCTAATTCTCTAAAATCCACCGAGTGTCCGTCAAAATCCGGACCATCAACACAACAAAACTTTGTTTCCCCCCCCACAGAAACCCTACAGGAACCACACATACCTGTTCCGTCAACCATAACCGGATTAAGTGAAACTATTGTTTTTATCTTATAATCACGGGTAAGATTTGCTACTGCCTCCATCATCGGAACCGGACCTATGGCATAGACTAAATCTATTTTCTGTTCAAGGATACTCCTTAGGACATCTGTAACCAACCCCTCCTGCCCGTAACTTCCGTCATTGGTGGCAATATATAATTCATCAGAAAATAGACGCATTTCCTTCTCTAAAATTATAAGTTCCTTGGTACGCGCGCCAATTATACCTATTACCTTATTGTGCGCTCTTTGTAAAGCATCCGCTACAGGGATAACCTCAGCTACTCCAACACCACCGGCAACACAAACAACTTTGCCATACTTTTTAATTTCAGCCGCATGTCCAAGCGGCCCCAAAATATCTAAAATAGCATCCCCTTCTTTTAATCTCCCTAATTTGCGAGTCGTAAATCCTACCTCCTGAAAGATTATACTAATTATTCCCTTCTTTTTATTGCAACTTGCAACGGTTAGAGGAATACGCTCTCCTTCCTCATTGATTCGAATAACTACAAACTGACCGGGCAATACTTTATTAGCTATATCAGGAGCCGTGATGACCATCCGTTTTACGGATTGATTTAAAATTTCTTTTTTAATGACATTAAACATAGAAATCAGCGTGTTATAATTTTTAATTCAACACCTTCAAATTTATTAATTAATTGCGCACCCCGCACTTCTCCCAGGACAAAAATTGCCGTTGCAAGAACATCAGCAGTTAAACAATCACCGGCAAATACACTAACAGAACTAATGTTATTATCCGCGGGATATCCTGTACGAGGGTCTATAATATGACTGTAGCGCTTATTACGATATATAAAAAATTGTTCGTAGTTACCACTTGTTGCAACCGCGCGATTTTTAAGACGGAAGACTTCTGGAAACGCATCGGTTTTTTGCGGATTCTCCAGGCCAATGGTCCATTGCCTGCCAGCCTTCTTACCCAGGCAATATATTTCGCCGCCGGCATTCACCAAGGCACTTTTTAGCCCGCTTTGACGTAATATCTCAATCGCCCTATCAACAGCATATCCTTTAGCGATCCCTCCTAAATCAAGGCGTGTTCGCTTATCCGTTAATCTTATTATACTATCTTTTTCGTCTATCTCAATAAAATTTATTCCCGTATATGATAAAACTTTCTCAATCTGCGCCTGAGTAGGTATTTTTATTCTCTCCGGCTCCATCTGCATATACTCTTTAATATTCCACAATCTTACTAAGGGCCCTATAGTTATATCAAAAGCACCTCCGGTTATATCGTAAAAATTTCTGGCCGCAATAATTAAGTTAAGTAACTCATAAGAAACCTTTAATTCCCTTTTTTTATTCAACCGGGAAACTTCACTATCCGGATCATAGCTGCTCATCAAGGCATCAATACGCTCAATCTCAAAAAACGCGGCATTAATCGCGTCTTTATCCTGCGCGGTTATCTCAACCACTGTCCCCATTATCAAACGTGTTTCAGTATAATACGGTTTATGGATACATCCGAAAATAGTAAAAGTTAAGAATAACACGCAAACAATTTTTTTTATCATTTTTTAGCTTTTAAAAAATCCTTAAGCGGCAAAACATTGACAATATCATTCTTGCTTAACCATGCGCGCCGGGCGCATGCAACTCCAAAACACATATAATCAAGATGCACAACATGGTGAGCATCTGTTGATACAGCAAGCCTGACCCCGGCATTTTTTGCCATCCTTGCATTAACATCATTTAAATCAAGCCGCGTAGGATATGAACTGATTTCTAAAAACGTTCCCGTATCCGCTGCTACTTTAAAAAAAGAACCAAAATCTATTTCGTAGGCATCACGCACACCCCAAAGCCTACCTGTAGGATGAGCGATTATATCAATATTCTTATTCTGACATGCCCTGATTAAACGCTCTGTAACTTTTTTTTTAGACTGGCGAAAGCGCGAATGTATCGCGGCGATAACCACATCAAAGGAGGAAAGTACTCTATCGGAATAATCACAATTTCCGTCTGCATCCAGCTCTACTTCGGCCCCAAAAAGAATTTTTATCTCTAATTCTTTATTTAGCTTTTCTATTTCTTTACGCTTTTTATTAAGCCTGTCTAAATCCAGACCATTGGCAACCCTAAGCGATATAGAATGATCAGTTACAGCGATATACTCATATCCTTTTTCCTGGGAAACCAACGCCATATCCCGTATAGAATAATGCCCATCTGAATACTCAGAATGCATATGTAAATCACCCCGGATATCAGTAATACCTACTAAATTCGGCAGCTTTTTTTTAGAGGCTGCCTCTATCTCGCCTAAATCTTCTCGTAATTCCGGCTCAATATAAGATAAACCTAAGAGCTTATAAATTTCTTCTTCTGTCTCACCGGCAATACGCTTATCTTTCTTATATGCTCCGTATTCGTTAATCTTTAAGCCTTTTTTTAAAGCTAGCTGGCGTAATTTTATATTGTGCGATTTAGAACCGGTAAAATAAAGAAGCGCTGCCCCAAAACTCTCTTTGTCCACAACACGTAAATCAGCTTGTAATCCGTCCCTTGTTAAAACAGAAGACTTGGTCTCACCCTGCGCTAATACGCTCTTTACGTCTTTTAATTTTACAAAATCGTTCATTACTTTTTTCGAATCAGCCGAAACTACCAATATATCAATATCACCCACCGTATCTTTCATTCTCCTCAGACTGCCTGCGGTTGATATCTTCTCAACATATTTTTCACCTTTTAGAGCGCTAATGAATTTTTCAGCAGCAAGAAAGGCTGTGCCTAAATCCATCCTTTCTCTTCCTTTCTTAACCAATTCTATGCCGCGTAATATATTTTCCTCTGTTTTCTCTTTTAGGCCAAAAGTATTACGCAAACTGCCCTCTTTTGCATATTTCTCTAATGTTTCAATATCTGATATTTTAAATTTATCATATAAAAGCTTTGCGGTTTTGGGCCCTACTCCGGGAATATCCAAAAGATCAAGAAGCTTGGCAGGAACAGTCTTCTTTAATTCTTCATAGTATTTAATTTTATCAAACCCGATAAACTCGGATATCTTCGCAGCCAGGTCCTTACCAACTCCTTCAATCTCCAGAAGCCGCCCTTCACGCTGGACATCTTCCAAATCTTCAGTTACGTTCTCCAGAGAATCGGCAGCTCTTAAATAAGCCCGAATCCTAAAAGAATTATCCCCCTTAATTTCTAAAATATGAGCAATATTCCTAAATATATCAGCTATTTGTTGATTTAACATTACCCTACTTCACTCTTAAGTTATAGCTCTGTTCAATTGTCTTAACCAGATAAACTAGTATTTCATTAACAGGGGTCTTAACCCCTAACGATTTACCCTGCCTTACAATCACCCCGTTTATAAAATCAATCTCTGTACGCTTTTGCTTTAATACATCCTGAAGCATGGATGCGACATTAGTCGCGGTTGCCTCGCATACAGACTCAACTTTCGATAACGGATCATCAAAAATAAGTTTTATGCGTTTTCGTTTGGCAACTTTTACGGCCTCTGTTACCGCGTCTTTAAGAATTTCACGCGTACCGACAAATTCTACCAAGCGTCCGTTATTTAAACGTGTAATAGCTGTTAAAGCATTTATCCCTACATTTATTATCAGCTTTGACCAGATAAGGCTCTTTATATCACGCGATATACGCGTTTTTATCCCCACTTTATTAAATATCTCTCTTATATCGCGCATTAATACGGGTATTTTTCCATCAATTCTACCAATAATCGTCTCACCACAACCGGCATGACGAATATGACCATCCCCTAATAATGTTGCCCCTAAATTGCTTACTCCTCCAATAACGTTATCTTCTCCTATCTCATCAGCAATAATTTCAACATTACCTACTCCATTTTGTAAAGTTACTACACTGGTATTATCGTTAACAATCTCGGCGGCTGATTTTATAGCGCTCTTGGTATCGTATGACTTAGTACAAATAATTACTAAATCGGCTGACTTTATATCCTTAGCATTGTTTGTTGCAGAAACCCTGGCCTTCCAATTACCGGAAATACCCTCAAGTTTTATGCCATTTTTGGCAATTATCTCTGCGCGTTTTTTACTCTTATCCAGAATCCATATTTCATGTTTTGATTTAGATAAAAAAGCAGCAACCAAACAACCCATTGCACCCGGGCCAACAATAACGATTTTCATATGAACCTCGCCGTTTTTAATTTCTTTTCCAGATGGAACAACACAAACCGATTCAACATCATATCCAACTCTTCTTTTACTAACGGACTAAGCCCCAGGCGCTGGCTATTTTGCCAGTCTGATTTTTCAATATGCCGTATTGAGGCAACCGTACCTTTTAAAACAGCATGGCGATTACTGTCACGATAGGCACATTTAAAACACAACAGCCCTCCAAAAGCAGTACTAAATTTAGCGTACTCATCTATCTTGCTATCACATAAAACACAAGAATCAAAATGCGGCTTAAAACCTGAAAGTTTTAATAATTTTATCTGGGCAATGTTTATAATACGTGCCGGATCCGCGGCAAGAGACATATCTTTAAGACAAGATAAAGCAAGTTCAAATACTTCCTCATGCTTATCCTCAGGTGCAAGTAACGCAGAAGTTAATTCCATAAAAAAACTTGCCAGATTAATCTTTTTTAGATCGGATCGGATTTCTAAAAAATTATCCCTTAAATCGCATTGAGAAACCAAATGAATCTCACTATTACGTGAGCGATAAAAAACAATCTCATTACATGAAAATGGCTCAAGGGTAGAGCCGAATTTTTTTGGGTTGGACCTAATCCCTTTTAATATTCCTTTTAAACGGCCAAATTCACGGGTAAAAAATTCAACGATAATACTTGTTTCGCGAAAATCGAATTTTCTTATTACCAAAGCTTCAGCTTTGCAAATCGCCATAAAACCAACTTCCCGAAATATACCCAGATGCTTCTTATCTATAAATTATAATATTTTTTTAGATAATACTGCTCTTTTTTACGCATTATTGCTTTTTTAAGCGCGTTTGCATCATCAAAACCCAGCAAATGCAAAATTCCATGAATAACGTACAAATAGATCTCGTACTCAGCAGTTGTATTGTATTTTTTTGCGTTTCTTATTGCCGTACCCGCAGATACAACTACATCGCCTAATAGCCTCATCCGAGATAAAGCTGAATTAGCTGCCTTAACTTTTAACGATTTACCCTCAATAAAACTAAACGCCAATACGTCCGTAGAGTAATCCTTCCCCAGGAACTTACGGTTAAGCGTTCTAATCCTTTGATCGGTTGAAATCGTAATTGTTACTTCGCCGTATATTCTGTCTTCTGATGACAAAACTAATCCGACAATACTACGAATTTTATTCTGCCGAATATTTACTTTATTTTGTAGATTTATTATGATTATTGCCACTATTCTTTTCAGGATAAGTTATGCGCGCGTGATATACTGCAGATAGAATCTTAATAAAAACAGACGCGATTTTTTCCAAGTCAAACAAAGTAAGATCACACTCATCAAGCTGACCATCAATAAACTTATTATTTATCACCTTACGCACCAACTCATCTATTTTTTTAGGCGTCCTATCCCTTAAGGCCCTTGTTGCTCCTTCAACCGAATCCGCCAATAAAACTATAGCTGTTTCTTTTGTTTGAGGCCTGGGGCCTGAATACCGAAAACCTTCTTCCTCTACTTCCTTCTCAGTGTTTGTATTTTCTAAAGCCCTAAGGTAGAAATAAAAAACCAAACTTGTCCCATGGTGCTGATTAATAAAATCAATTATTGAATCGTTCAATCTATACTTACGTGCCAACTCCACGCCTTCCCGGACATGATTCATAATCACCATCTTACTTATCGAGGGTTTGAGCTGCTCATGAGTGCTTGTGGCATTTTCGGGCGGCTGATTTTCAATAAAATATTCCGCCTTCTCTATCTTTCCGATATCATGATAATACGCTCCGATACGAGCGAGGAGAGAATTCGCCCCTATTGACTCTGCGGCAGTTTCCGATAAATTACCCACGATAAGACTATGATGATACGTACCGGGAGCTTCAAGAACCATCTTTCTAAATAACGGATGGTTAAAATCAGAGAGTTCAAGCAGTGTAATATTGGTAATGACGTTAAATAGATATTCAAAGACAGGAAGAACCCCGGTAATAACCACACCGGCAAGCAGTCCGCTTAAAAGATTTGGTATAATAAATTTTGTTATGCCGTCTAAGTTGGGAGACTGAATAAGAACAACACACATCCCCTGAAGTATTCCGGCGGCAATACCAGCCTTAATAATCTGAGAACGCCGTCGTACATTTAAAACCATAAAGCTCGCGAAAACACCTCCCACCAAAAGTATACATGCCA
The DNA here is from genome assembly GCA_913009335.1 of uncultured bacterium. Classification (GTDB taxonomy): domain Bacteria; phylum Omnitrophota; class Gorgyraeia; order Ghiorseimicrobiales; family Ghiorseimicrobiaceae; genus DRER01. The sequence continues at coordinate 4,825 of CAJVXN010000017.1, read as the reverse complement.
AATTTAGATTTAGCCCCGCGATTATTCCTGCTGATAAAGCGCCGATTAAGGTCAACACCAACGAAAGGGTAATATTATTAAAAAGAATCGTACATAAAATTGAAAGTGCTGCAACAGGAATATAATAAACTGAAAAAACCGGATAACCGACGATAAATTTGGCCGCGGTAATAATTATTACCAAAAGCAACCCAAGATCAAGATAATTATATTTTTTCTTTTTAGCAATCTTCTCCTGGTATCGTAAAAAAAGAAACAAACTTACCACAATAACCGGAATCATGCTTCCCGTACCGATAAAATGCGAGATGGAAAATAATCCGATAATCCCAAAAATAAACCAAATACTACTTATTAGCCATTTTTTCATAAGCTTTAATTATTTTTTGCACTAATTCATGCCGGACAACGTCCTGACCGGATAAAAATATAAATTCTATCCCTTCAATTTTTTCAAGAGCGTCTTTTGCGTGAAGAAGGCCAATAGGCTTTCCTTCCGGTAAATCGCTCTGTGTAATATCCCCTGTTATAACTGTCTTTGAATCAAACCCCAAGCGCGTTAAAAACATCTTTAATTGATCCGACGTGCAATTTTGCGCCTCATCCAATATAACAAAAGCATCATTGAGCGTCCTGCCCCGCATAAAAGCAATAGGAGCCACCTCAATAATATTTAACTCTTTATATTTCTCCACTCGCTCTGCCTCCATCATATCATAAAGTGCGTCATAAAGCGGACGGAGATAAGGATTTACCTTATCGTACATATCACCCGGAAGATACCCTAATGATTCCCCTGCTTCAATTGCCGGACGCGTAAGTATGATACGGCGAACGTATCCTTTTTTTAAAGCCTCTACTGCCATAGCCATGGCCAGATAGGTTTTTCCCGTACCTGCCGGGCCAATACCAAAAACAATATCGTGCTTTTTTATTGCTTCAACATATTCTAATTGCCCTTTTGTCTTGGGAACAATCTGCTTACCTTTTACCGATATTTCAATACGGTCACGATGAGTGCGCCGTGACTCACTAACTTTATGATTCTTAGACACATGAATATCAGAAGCTACATCTTTCCTGGACAACTCTACTCCTTCTTTAATAAGTTTAAGCCAGTGCCTCAATAAATCCGCGGCTTTATTTACGTTTTTTGTCGCTCCTGCTATCTCTAGCCCTTCCGGATTAAGATGAGTACTTACATTAAATTCAGATTCTACTGCCTTAAGATTAACATCAAACTGCCCGAAAAGCAGGCGAGCTTCATCATTATTTTCGATAAGGATTAACTCGCGCATATTATTCAATCGGAATCTTTATTTCCTGTCCGGGATATAGACGATCAGGACTCTTGAGCACATCCTTATTTGCCTCATATATCTTTTGCCATTTTCGCGTTGTCCCGTAAAATTTATCGGAAATCTTCTGTAACGTATCCCTTTTCCCTACTGTATAAATCTCAAAACCTGAATCTCCTTCAACATCCAAATTACTAAAATCATCAAAAGACTCACCTGACAAATCTTCTTCAAAAGACACATCGGGCAATATAATATCTTCAACTGCCGCAGGCTCAACTACTTCCTTTTTACGATTAAACGGATTAGATAACTCAATTTCAAACTCGTAAGTCTGACGTGTTTCTTTTCTCTCTATATCCTCCTGCGGCGGGATATTACCGGAAATATAACCGCGATTACCACTGCTTAAATCCTGATCAACTCTCGGCTTAATCATCTTGCGCCTCCTTACAACGCAACCAGATAGACTTACAATTCCAAAACAAAAAATCGTAAATAAAAAAACTAATCTTATAAAATCTCTCTTCTCCATAACACCTCCCATTTTAGAAACAGCAAGGACTACTCCTGACTGTCTGTAACTTCAATTCCTAATTCATCTAACTGTTTTTTATCTACATCGGAAGGGGCAGATGTTAAAAGACATGCCGCCTTCTGCGTTTTTGGAAAAGCAATTACATCGCGTATGCTGTCAACTCCTAATAGAATAGCCAGAAACCTATCCAAACCCAATGCAAAACCTCCATGAGGAGGAGCGCCGTACTGAAACGCTTCAAGTAAAAAACCAAAACGCTGCTTAATCTCTTCCTTGGGCAGGCCTATAAGATTAAACATTTTTTCCTGGATTTGGCGCTTATGTATTCTTAGCGATCCGCTTCCGATTTCATTTCCGTTTAATACTAAATCATAGGAGCGCGCCCGCACTTTTGACAAATCAGAATCTAGGAATGATACATCTTCTTCATTTGGGGCCGTAAAGGGATGATGTTCGCTCTCCCAACGGCCTTCTTCTTCATTATATTTAAACAAAGGAAAATCTACTACCCAAACAAACGCAAGCTCATCACCCGGTTTTCTTGTGTCGGGTTTATCAGACTGATATTGCTCCTCTGCTTCCTTATGAGTTATGCGGGGAAAAGGAATAGTAAGTTCAACATTTTTTACCGCTTTAACCAATTCATATATCAACTTCTCAACCAGAGAAAACACATCATCCTCTGATATAAAGGACATCTCTAAATCCAACTGCGTAAATTCAGGCTGCCGGTCGGCTCTTAAGTCTTCGTCGCGAAAACACTTAGCTATCTGATAATATTTATCTATTCCGGAAACCATCAAAAGCTGCTTAAATAATTGCGGTGATTGGGGGAGAGCATAAAAACTCCCTGGATTAATCCGCGATGGAACAAGATAATCTCGCGCCCCTTCAGGAGTAGATTTAGTAAGTATAGGAGTTTCTACATCAATAAAACCCTGGTTGTGTAAAAAATTCCTAATTATTATACAGGCATCGTTACGAACAAGTAAATTCTTCAACATTTTAGCGCGCCTTAAATCAAGATAACGAAAGCTAAGGCGCGTCTCCTCCGTTGGCTTTATATCATCAGCTATTTCAAAAGGCGGAGTATCGGAAGGATTTAAAATTTCTAAGCCGCCTGCGGCTACCTCAACCTCACCGGTAGAAATATTTGGATTTTCCGTACCCTTTGGCCGCTTACCGACTTTTCCGGATAATCTAATTACGAATTCCGATCTTAATGTCTGGGCTGCCTCGTAAATTTCCGGGCACTCTTTAGGTAAAAATACCACCTGTATCTTCCCGTACCTATCTCGTATATCAATAAAAATCAGTTTTCCGTGGTCACGGCGGGAACCGACCCAACCACATAAAACTACATCCTCTCCAACATTTGAAATATTCAAACCCCCGCAAGTGTGCGTTCTTAACATTTTAATTCCTCTATTAAATTATTGCGGCTGATTTGATTTTGTTCGCCGCTCTTCATATCTTTTACAGTAACCACATTTTTCGCAAGCTCATCATCACCAACAATTAAAACAAATCTTGCCCCTAAGTCATTAGCCTTACGCATTGCGCCTTTTAACGATTTATCCGTATAAACAGTATCGGATATTATTCCGGCAGCCCTGAGATTGCTTAATATTTTAAAGCTCTCTCTCTTTGCTGCATCCCCTAAAGGAATAATGTAAACCAGATTATTATCCAAGGTATTTTCTATTTCTTTATTCCTAGCTAAAATCAATCTCTCAACACCAAACGCAAAACCTATAGCGGGAGTCTTATTTCCCCCGAGTTCCTCAACTAGATTATCGTATCTGCCTCCCGCGCCTATCGCATCTTGCGCGCCTAAACCCGCATGGGTTATTTCAAACACCGTACGCGTATAATAATCAAGCCCTCTCATTAAATAAACACAATCGGTATAACCTACACCGATTGCGTCTAAATTGACTAAGACTGATTCAAAATGCGCGAGACAATCATCACAAAGATAATCAGAACGTTTAAGTGTCAAACCACTAATAACTTTTCTACATGCCTTATTTTTACAATCAAGAACTCTAAACACATTGCGCTCATATCTACCCTGACAATCGTCACAAAGTAAATTTAGCTTATCAGATAAAATATTACGCAGCGTATCGCTCAAACGTTTTTTATCAGATAAACAACCCAAGCTATTTAGTTTTATCTCATACCCGTCAATCAATAAAGATTTTAATATCGAATCTGCCAAACTAATAATTTCCGCGTCTAAACTGGCATCATCTGATCCGATAGCCTCAACACCGATGTGGTGAAACTGACGCAGACGCCCCTTTTGCGGACGTTCAGCCCGAAACATCGGCCCGATATAAAAGAGCTTAACAAAACCTTCTGTTCTTGCTAAATTATTTTCGATATAGGCCCGGACAACCCCTGCGGTTGCCTCAGGACGCAGAACCAAATCATTATCTTCTCTCTGAATAAGAAACATTTGTTTTCCGACAATTTCAGTTTCCTCACCCAGGGAACGGATAAATAAATCTTTTGATTCTAAGATAGGAGTGTAAATTTGACGATAACCATAGACAGAGAAAATATTTCCGGCTTTGGATTTTATTTCATTAAATCTCTCTGCCTCAGCCGGCAGGATATCTTTTGTACCACGTACCACACTAAACTTTGCTGCCATTATGTTTAATTTAAAGTGTGCTGATTATTTTATTAATATAATTATTTGCCGCTTATCAGGATGGAATTCTAATTTGAATAACCAGAATAATCTAATTATTAGCAGTATGGATACCAACTATCACTATATTCAGACAAGCTGACCTCATGCACTACAAAACAATTCTACCTTACTTGTTTTTTCATCTCTAAGCCTGGCTTGAATACTACGACTTTTCTTGCGGGAACAGGAACAATCTCTCCTGTACGGGGGTTTCTTCCTGTTCTTGGCCGTCTTTCTTTTACCTTAAATACTCCGAAATTACGCAACTCAACCTTTTCACCCCTG
>CAJVXN010000016.1 GCA_913009335.1 uncultured bacterium | reverse complement strand
CCAATTAAAGAAAAATCCATAATCAATAATACTGGTAGGGTCAATCGGGCTAATAGCCCGGGAAGGTGCGCGCGTTGCCGGTGACCAGGTAACGCCTTTTATGGTATAAACCTTAGGACTGTCCAACGAACCATTCTCTAAGCGTTTCTCTATAATTAACTGGCTATCTTGCACATAGACATTGCTTGTCTCTTGGGGAACTTCTGCTAAAGCCCTAGCTGCTATGCTTAATACACATATACAAGACAGGAATAATATTCTACGTAATAAATTTTTCATAAGATTGGTTAAATAGGATTTATATTTTGTATCCGAGGCAGGTTACTTTTTAAAAACTTTAATTATCTCTTAAGTATGTTAAGTATACCACATAATCCCTTATATTGCAAGCACTTTCGTCCCAAAACACAAATAGCAAGACGACCCCCCTTGTCTTGCTATTTATACAACTCTTTGCATGCCAATTTATCAATACGATCCTATAAAAGTAGTAATACTTTCTGCCGGTAAACCATAACTAATGAAATTACTCGCCACTGAGACGCTCCCTAAATCGGTTGAGTCTTCATTAACCGATGTACGAATAACGTTAAAACTAGAGACTCCCTGGATACCGCTAATGTTAAAATCAACCAATTTATCGGAAGCTGTTCTATTTATAACTACAATTGTAAAAGTCTTATTCTGTTTATGGTTAAACGCTGTAACAAGTATATCACTATCTGTCGCTTGAGCATTTACCCTTTTTGCTTGCGGACGAATATACCTGAAGTATTGTTTCTGCGTGTGATATCTATGCGTCGTACTCTGGTCTTTATAAATTATAGGTTCAGGCGCATCAAAAAATTCCCAGGAGATATATGCGCCTACATTAGCATAAGCGAGGGCATTATGAATGTGCTGTGCCATATTAAACGCAGTGCTCCAATAGGCATCCCCTCCCGGTTTAGAATATTCTGTCATCCATAATTTTTTATTATAGGACTGGGTCAAATTTTTTATCGACTGCCATCCGGAAATCAAACTATCAGGATCATTGAAATTCTGACCATAGGAATGAGTTGCTAGCGTACCAACATAGCCTGTAGTTACGCTATCGGCACAAATAGCACCGGCACGACTGGCAAAGCTACCAAACCACCCGGTATCAGGACCTATTATTTTTGTGGTTATATTCTCTGAGGCAAAGCGCGCGCCAACAAGCTTGATAAAATTATTTATCTCTGAGCCGGTATATCTGCACGTTTCCCATTTTTCTGTAACATCGGGTTCATTTTGTATTGAAATATAATCCATATCAACGCCATAATACTTTTTAAGTGCCTTAACCCAAATAACTACGTATTCTACAAACTCATCTTCATAGCCCGATATAACCTTTCCTCCATTTTTGGTGTCGTTATTTGTTTTCATCCATGCCGGAGGCGACCAAATTGTTCCTAATATTTTTACTCCTCTTGCTTTTGCTTCCTTCAACAGGGCTGAAAGAGGGCCTGACTTTGCCGGAGCATAATATGTATTAAAACTACTCAAATCAATATTGCTCCAGTCAATTACATCTGGATCGCTGTTATCGTTTAAAGGCTCAATACCCGGTGGCATCCTAAATCTTAATATACTAACTCCAAGATCATTAAAAAGATATGGATAGAAAGTAGAATCGGGAATATTCCACGCTTCTGCAACTCCAAAGCCGTCAATTGTCTGATACTCTACAGAACCATTTATTGTAACAGTCGCATCTGCTGAAGAATTTATCGCATAGCTTTCGCTTTGTTCTGCCTCCTGATTACCCGCCGTATCCATAGAGAAGAATCTAAGGTTTGTAGTCTTATCTATTATAATTGGCGCAGAATAAACTCCTGATGAAGTAGTAGGTATTGAGCCATTTGTGGTGTAATAAGTAGTTGCCGGCTCATTTGTTGAAAGAACTACGTTTTGCGTAGAAGAATATATCCCTCCTTTAGGTGAAGCTGTAGTTTGCGGAGGCGTAATATCATCAGAGATAGGAACAAAATTTGCTATAATAGATACATCCCTATAAAGCGTTAGCGCAAGAGGATTAACGCTACCCAAGGCATTACCGGACCAATGACTAAATCTATATCCTACATCCGGCACTGCCTCTAAAGTAACTATTTCCTGATAGGCATAATATTGTTTATCGGGAATTTTTGTAGTTGCACCGTTTACTGCAGGCGTATCAAGAAATATCACGGCATCAAAATCCGCATAAACAAATTTATCACTATCCATGGTTATTGTCGTTGGATTAGTACTTCCGGATAGATCTCCTTTCCATTGATTAAAAATAAAGTGCGCATCACTTGATACTGCCTTTAGTTCTACTTTTTCTCCATCTGCATAAAGTTGTTTATCAGGCGTCTTTATAATAATTGTTTCCTCTGCAGACGCATTAGTAGTAAGAGCATATATTCTATTAGTATCTAAGGAAACAAAACTCGCCGTAACCAACTTATCAGAATCTATAGCAATAGTTGTCGGATTAGTACTCCCGGATAAATCGCCAAGCCAGCTATTAAACGTGTAATTTGTATCCGGGAACGCCTCTAATGTTACCAGCTCATCTTGATTATAAACTGTTTTATCCGGCGTCTTTGTAACAGTGCCGTTTTGGACAGTAATATTTATCGCATATGTGGGAAGATTAAAATCTGCAAGGAAGTATTTTCTAGAACTTCTTTCTTCGTTGCCTGCTCTATCATAAACATAGACCTTATAATAATATTTAATTCCATTAATAAGGTTGGGCAAGGTAAAGGAGTGTGTTGTTTTAAATGTGGTATCTTCTAACGGTGCTTCTGTCATGTAATACGTATCACCCCAGTTAAGCAGTGAAGTAGCCGGCTCATCTGTAGTCCAGGAGATAGTGCAGGATGTATTCTGAATATCTAGACTATAGGCAAGATTTGATATTACCGGATCATCCGCGTCTACGATTAGGCTTATTGAATCTTCCGCGCTACTACCACCTTCATCATAAGCGATTACTTTTATTGTGTGTGTTGAACCTGCGGCAAGGCCGGTATTATACCAGGTGTGATAATATGGATCGCTTGAATCTGTGCGTTTGAGCACATTATCAATATAGAATTCTACTTTGTCTATACCTGTTTCATTATCATACGCGGCTGCGATAATCTTGGGCCTTGATCCTACATAATCACCATCCTGATGCGAGGTAATAGATACGCTAGGGGCTATAGTATCCATATAGAAGTATTTTCTTGAAGCATAACCTTTATTACCTGCGATGTCATAAACATAAATTCTATAATAATATTTAGTTCCTTGGATAAGATTATTTATGGTAAAGGAGTGTGTTGTGTTAAATGTGGTATCTTCTAATGGTGTTTCTGTCATGTAATACGTATCACCCCAGTTAAGCAGCGAGGTAGCCGGCTCATCCGTATCCCAGGAAATTGTAGAAGATGTGCCATTAGATACAACCTGAATATTAGAGACAATAGGTTTTTGGGCATCTACTATAACATTTACAGAATCACTGGCAGTATTACCAAGATCATCATAGACTATTATCTTTAAAACATGGCTTGAGCCTAAAACAAGACCTGTTGTATACCAAGTACGGTAGTAAGGACTTCTGGAATCATATCCTAAAAGCACACCGTCTGCATAAAACTCTACCCTATCAATTCCGGAAGCCGGGGCAAATGCGTCAGCTTCAATCTTACCTCTTCTGCCTATATAATCTCCGTCGGCAGGCGAAATTATAGATGCAGTAACATTACCTGAAGTATATACAGTTATGCCATCAGAATAACCAATAGCGCTTATTATGCCTACGCCGTTTATGGCTTTGACAGAGAAGTAATAGGTTGTGCCGTCCTCTAGGCTTAATGCACCGGCTGTAACATAATCATAGGTTCCGGTAGTTGTCCAATCTCTTATAACCGCGCCATCAACAGAATCTTTTGTAATTTTATATTGGTATTCGCTAATGCCAGACTCCGGGTCACTTGCTGACCATTGGGCATAAAGCTGGCTTGTATTTACAGTTGCTTGGCCCTCATCGGAAACATTCGGTGTTGTAGGAGGCGTAGTATCCTGCCCACCCTGAACGTATACATTGAGCATCTCTACGTCTTTGCCTCCCTGATTATCTATTACTATTAAAGTTATCTCTTTTAAGCCACCAGTTGTGTAGGCGTGTGTTGCCTTCTGCCCGCTGGCTGTTGCTCCATCTCCAAAATCCCAATCAAACAAAGTAATACTTCCATCCGAATCAAAAGAAATTGAAGCATCAAAACTAATACTCTGACTAATAGTTACCGAATCATTACTTAATGAAGCATTGGCAACAGGTGGTTTATTGGACGCAAGAGTTTCCGTAACAACAAACATGGTATCGCGATTACCCTTTGGCCAAGCTGAGTTTTTAGACATACGTAAATAGAGTATTCCTGCCTGATCCGCGTCTTGCTCTTCTGAAATATTAGGATAGTTATTATAATCCCAGCCAGGTTCACTGATAAGTAATGTGTTAGGCTGCCACTGATACCCGTCAAAACGCTGAAGGTAGAGATCTCCTACTATGGCCCGATTATCTCCCCAGGACGTATTATGGGCATGTTTTATGTCCCCATAAACCATAGTAAGCCTTGAAGGATTTGTAGTTTTATCAATGCCCATAGTAACCGTAAATACATTCGTATGAATCACCTGAGGACTTGACCAATCAGAAGCTCTGTGGGGAGATGAAATATTATTGATATCCAGCGTGCGGTAATATAAAGAATTATTCGGGCCTGCAATATAGAGAAGATGAATTATGCCTGTATGCGGATCATATTGCGCGGTCATCCTCCTGTCGTCGCCATTCCAAAAATTCGCAATCCCATTAGCAATTAATGCATCGTTAGCATCCCAATTAGTACCGTTAAAATAGCGCCCTAAAAACATAGTATTCGAACTTTCAGAATTAACATTAATCTTTATAATCGAATAAGCTGCCCCACCCGGCAGCGCTATATACTCATGAGGTGCCTCTGTAGGACTCCACTCATCCGTACATAACTCATGCGGCTGCCAAGACGTAATATCTCCAGGATTAGTAGAGATAACTCTACAGGCTGTCGTGTTATTTGTGCCTCTATCTTGATCGACATAGTCAACCGCTACAGCAAACCTTCCATCACTCTGTCTTATTATTTGAGGATAATAAAAAATCGTCTGTCTGCCTCCGAGTGTTGCCGTATACATATGCCCTTCATCCTCTAAAGAAAGTACAGAGCCATTAATTTTATACTTCTGACCGGATAGCTTCATCTGCCAGACATCAGGCGCAGGATCTAGATCTTCCATTTTAACGCCGTAAATCCTATCACCATTACGTAAAAGCTCTTTAGGGCCATCCCAAAAAGATGTATTCCAACTGGCGCCATCATACACAGATAGTGACGTATCTGGTCCCTGTGCATGAGCTGTATACCACCTGCCTCCAAAACGTGCAATTTTAGTTACATGCCCGCGAGTTGTCGCATGCGCTTGATCATGCCCTGCGCTTAAAACCGAACGTGATACTACCTTGTCTCCGGATAACTGTAGAGTGTTAACAGTCAGGGCTAAATCTTTTTGCGCTGTGTTAGCATCCGCGTCAATTACCTCCACCGTAAAATTATATGTACCTTCAGTTACGGGCGTGCCTGAGATTGTGCCATCTGAGAGCAGGAATAGACCGACAGGCAAATTGCCTGATGTAAGCGACCAAACATAAGGAGCTGTGCCGCCTTGGACGGTGAGGGTTTGAGAATACGAACTGCCGACTGTCGCATCGGGTAATGAGCTTGTAGCGACCTTTAACCCGCCGATGACATAGTTGGGGCCGATATAAGAAGTTGAGATAACCACATCGTCGAGATAAACATATTTTTGTCCAGTTTGCCAGCCTGATGGAGCATTTGTCGCATCATTCCAATATTCTGTCCAATCTTTCATATTGTCAAAAATAATAATCCAATTTATCCCAACACCTCTTTTATTTGTAGCAAGAGCATTACAATCAAATAATTGTGTACCTCCTACTGATATTCTCTGATAATTATTGTCTTGCTTTACTCCATCAATCCACATTTCATAGATACCATTTTCATCTCCTGTTCCAGCAGCATTACAAGTACCTGTGGATAACTTTATATGCCATTCTAATGTGTGCCATTGTTGAGAATTAGAGTATCCTTGGGTTAAATACCCATTATTATCAAAATCCCAACCAGGAACACTTTCAAAATGCCCACAATCAGAACAGGTTGATGTTGTTCCACTAAATTTAACTTTATTTTTCCACTCATGGCTATCCCCATTAAGATCATTTATTGCAGCAGTAACTCCCCAAGTTGCAGGAGATAAATAACTCTCCCCTAATGCAGAAGCTAAGATCATAAATCCAGTGTCTTTAGGAAGATCACTCTCACCTTGATTACTAAATGACTGAGAAGGATCTCTGTTTTGAAATAACCTCATCCATTTCCAATCTTTAACAAGCCCATCCCCACTACGCCAATAATCATCTAATTTTACTCTATATCTAATATAAACCTCATCGTAACCAACACCTGATGAGTGTTGAGCAGGAGTAGTCAAGAATTTTCCTAAGCTTACAGCTAGTCTTTGTCCACTCCCAGCATCATAACCAAATCTCATTACAGGAGTACCCCCAGTCCCCCCGGCAACAGTTCTCAGGTCTTCGTTACTTGCACCTATTCTGTAATAATCCCAATTTTTTAAATTTGGATCAGTCTGCCAAGTTCCACTAGTCGGTCCTACCCAACCAACTCCAGTCTGTGAAAAATCATCCTCAAAGATAACCCCTTGACTCCAAGCGCAAGGCACGTAGCTCAAACCAATGCTTAAGAAGATAGCGCATAAGACTGTTTTTACCTTAACTACTTGGAATCTTTTAAATAGTCTGGGCATAAGGAGCAAAAAAAAGAACCAAGACATAAATCTCCCTAGCAGAATTTGTCTATATTCGTGGATGAAAATGCTAGTTTTCAGTGTTAGGTGCGCTTGGCAATCCTTATTCATCTCATACACTCCGTGGCTTAGAGTCTGCTTGACTTTAGTGCGAATAATTATCTTTTATTAGCTTTTATCTATATCTATAAAACTGTGTAATCAGCAAATATTATTTATTCTATGTTAACTGACACCATCGTATCCCATGTCCAATTTCCCGCGTTGTCTCGAACGTTGACATAGAGATCCGCACGATAACCTGATGTGACATGAGTACCAACTATTACATTAAAGAGCCAATCTCTTAAATCCCCTTCTGCTGACTCATTAGATAATGTCCAAGTTGAAGTTGCCGTATCATATATAGAAACATACACTCCCCCTATACCTGATGCATCTATAGCAGTTCCGCTAAAATTAAAATCCGCTGCCGGCAAGATCGCGCCATCTTGCGGAGAATTTATAGTTACATCCGGAGGTGTCGTATCATCTCCCGGGAGAATGAAATTTGCCGTAACCGTTTTGTTGCTATCCATGATTATAGTGGCCAAAACAACATATCCTGATATATCTCCTGACCAACCGGCAAATATATATCCTGCATCTGGTATTGCCACTAACGAAACCTCAGTGCCTACAGAATACTCTCCTGTATCTGGTATAATCCCAACCCGTCCGTTTTGCTCATTAACAGTAAGAGTATAAACAATAACACTTCTAAAGGTTGCGGTAATAGTTTTATCCGCATCCATGGTTATCGTTGCCGGATTAGTAGTTCCTGATAAATCTCCCTGCCAACCGTCAAAGGCAAACCCTGTACTACCTACGGCGGATACAGTAACCACTTCCCCTTCACCATATTCTGCCCATTCCGGATCTATCAATACATACCCCTGACTAAAATCTAAATTTACAGTTAAGGTATATGTTGATAGACCAAAGTCAGCATAGAAGTATTTTCTAGAGGTATTTTCTTCATTGCCGGCCCTATCTGTTACATAAATCCTATAGTAATACCTAATGCTTTGGCCGAGACCGTTTATGGTAAAAGAATGTTCGGTTTTAAAAGTATCGTCTTCTAGAATATTTACCATGGAAGAGGTCTCTCCATAAGTAAGCATGGAGACACAAGGTTCATCTGTAGTCCAGGAGAGTTCACAAGTATCATCTCCTATAAACTCAACTATAATCTCATCAGAGATTACAGGATCATCAGGGTCCACAATTACACTTACAGAATCTTCTGCGGTACCACCCGCCTCATCATAAGCAACTACTCTTATGGTATGAGTTGAACCTGTTTCAAGACCTGTTGTGTACCAATTATAGGCATACGGAGCACCTGTATCGTCATATTCAAGCACATCGTCAATATAGAATTCTACCTTATCAATGTTTGTCTCGGCATCTTCTGCTGCTACTTCTATTTTAGGTCTTGAGCCAACATAATCCCCATCCTCAGGAAAGACAATAGACACAATAGGTAATATGCTATCCATATAGAAGTATTTTCTGGAGGTATTTTCTTCATTGCCGGCCCTATCTGTTACATAAATCCTGTAGTAATACTTAACCCCCTGGATAAGACCGTCTATCCTTACGCTGTGCTGAATTTTAAACTCAGCATCTTCTATTTCATTAGTCATCTCATATGTATCACCATAAGTAAGTCTTATTGTGCAAAGTTCATCTGTAGTCCAGGAGAGTTCACAAAAATCCTCCACAATCTCAACTGTAATATCGAAGATTTCAGGATCAACGTTATCAACTGTTACGCTTATAGAATCAGTTGCCGTATTGCCTAAATCATCATAAGCAACTACCTCTATTAGATGGGTTGATCCAAACGCAAAATCTGTTGTGTACCAATTGCGGGAGAAAGGAACAGAAGAATCAGAACCTAAAAGATCACCATCAACATAAAACTCTATTCTATCAATGCCTATATCTCCGGCATAAGCCTCTACTTCAATTTTTACGCGCCCGGAAACATAAGAATCATTCTCTATCGAAGTAATAGAGACAGAAACCTCTGAGGAGGTAGGCTCACAGTAGGCATTAACAATTTTATCCGAGTCCATAGTAATGCTGATAGGATTGCTTGTTCCTGCTATGTCACCGCCCCATTCTAGGAATCTATATTCTACATCAGCTACAACTGTTAATGTTACCTCATCCCCGTCCCCATAAATTGCCTGATCCGGATTTTTTTCAACAGTACAATTTTGCGGGTTGACGGTTAAAAGGTAGAGTGTTTCACTGCTTATATTAACAGACGCTCTTGTATCCATTGTCCAGTTTCCCGCATTGTCTTGAACATTAACATAAAGATCCGCCCTATATCCTGCTGTTACATGAGTATCTAGTATCACATTAAAAACCCATTCTTCTAAACTACCCTCAACTGCCACATTAGACGCTGTCCAGCTTGAAGTAGCCGTATTATATATAGAAACATACACTCCTTCTATGCCTGCTGCATCTATAGCAGTTCCGCTAAAATCAAAATCCGCTGCCGGTAAGATCGCGCCGTCTTGCGGAGAATCTATAGTTACAACTGGTGGTTCGATATCATCCTCGAGAAGCATAAAATACGCATGCACAGTCCTATCCGAATCCATTGTTATTGTTACAGGATTATTTCGCGCCTCAGAGATATCAGGCCCTCCCGGACCTCCCCATTCTCGGAAAATATAACCTTCATCGGGAACTGCTGTCAAAGATACCTCGACACCCTCGCTGTAAGTTTCCTGATCTGGATCTCGCAATACTGTACTGGTCGAAAAAGTTAGAATCTCAAGAGCATAGACAGGGACAATTCGGAAAGTTGCGGTAATAACTTTATCCGAATCCATAGTTATTGTTGTCGGATTAGTAGTTCCCGATAAATCTCCTTGCCAGCCGTCAAAGGCAAACCCTGCATTAGCCACAGCTTCTAAAGCAACTGTTTCCCCCTCAGGATAAAGATCTCTCTCGGGCTCTATAAAAACTGTCCCGCCCTCTGGGTCAGCAGTAATACTTAGAGTAAACAAGCTAGCAAAGTCCGCATAGAAGTATTTCCTGGACGAAGAATCATCATTACCTGCTATATCTAATGCATAGGCTCTATAGTAATACTTAACCCCCTGGGTAAGACCGTCTATGGTAAAAGAATGTTCAGTCTTTAAAACATCATCCTCTAATGCATTTTCCATAGAGTAGGTATCTCCATATTCAAGCCTGGAAGTAGCCGGCTCATCTGTAATCCAGGAGATTGTACAAGAATTATTTTCTCCAAGTACATGTTCCAACTCGAAGATTTCAGGATCAACGCTGTCAACTGTTACACTTATAGAATCAGTTGCAGTATTGCCCAAATCATCATAAGCAACTACTCTTATGGTATGAGTTGAGCCTGCTTCAAGGCCTGTTGTGTACCAATTATAATAAAATGGATCGCCTGAATCTGTGTATTTAAGTTCTTCATCGACATAAAATTCTACTTTATCAACCTCTGTCTCAGCATCTTCTGCTGCTACTTCTATTTTAGGTCTTGAGCCAACATAGGCTCCATCCTCAGGAGAGAGAATAGACACAGTAGGTACTATACTATCCATATAGAAGTACTTGCTGGACGAAGAATCATCATTACCTGCTATATCTAATGCATAGGCTCTATAGTAATACTTAACCCCCTGGGTAAGACCGTCTATGATAAAAGAATGTTCAGTCTTTAAAACATCATCTTCTAATGTGTTATCCCTGGAAGAGGTGTTCCCATATTCGAGCCTGGAAGTAGCCGGCTCATCTGTAATCCAGGAGATTGTACAAGAATTATTTTCTCCAAGTACATGTTCCAACTCGAAGATTTCAGGATCAACGCTGTCAACTATTACACTTACGGAATCAGTTGCCGTATTGTCCACCTCATCATAAGCAACTACTCTTATGGTGTGAATTGATCCAAGCGCAAAATCTCTTGTGTATAGGTTACGATAATACGGACTGGATGAATCATCTCCTATTGAATCGCCGTCAACAAAGAATTCTACCCTGTCGATATCTATATCCGGAGCATAGGCCTCGGCATAGACCTTAACACGGCCGGAGACATAAGAATCATTAGCCGGTGAAGTGATGGAGACAAAGAAATTATAATTAACAGTTATTCCGTCAGAATAACCTATTTCACTTTCAAGGCCTACGCCGTTTATAGCTTTAACGCTAAAATAATAGGTTGTCCCGTCTGTCAAATTTAGGCCTTCTACTGTAACTGCTGTCTCTAATGTTGGCTCTAGGTTCCATGCTAAAACGTCATCCTCAAGCGGCGCAGTACCAATACAATAATAATATCCGGTAATATTTGACTGAAGATCTTCTGAATACCACCCTGCGCTTAATCTATTAGTCGATGCTGTATATTGCCCCTCATCTTCTACTTCTGGAATAGTAGGAGGAGTAGCATCATCGGCTGTGAAAATAAAATTTGCCGTAATGAATTTATTCGAATCCATAGCTATCGTAATCGGGTTTTGGCTGCCGGATAGATCCCCTGACCAATAAGCAAATTCATAATCTGTATTTGCTGTAGCTATTAGGGTAACTGTTTCACCGATGCCATAATTCTCCTTTTCGGGTTCTACTGCAACATACCCGCCAGAGGAACCCGCAGTAATGGATAAACTATAAGCATTAACAAAGTCCGCATAGAAGTACTTCCTGGAAGAGGAATCTTCATTACCTGCCCTATCTGTTGCATAGGCTTTGTAGTAATACTTTGTTCCCTGGGTAAGGCCGTCTATGGTAAAAGAGTGTTCGGTCTTTAAGGCGTCATCCTCTAACGCGTTATCCATAGAAGAGGCCTCTCCATATGTGAGCCTGGAGGTAACCGGCTCATCCGTAGTCCAGGAGATCTCACAAGAACTATTTTCTCTAAGTGTAGCCTCCATCCCGGAGA
The DNA here is from genome assembly GCA_913009335.1 of uncultured bacterium. Lineage (GTDB taxonomy): Bacteria > Omnitrophota > Gorgyraeia > Ghiorseimicrobiales > Ghiorseimicrobiaceae > DRER01. The sequence goes on along the minus strand of CAJVXN010000016.1, from coordinate 31,430 downwards.
TTTCAGGATCCTCGTTGTCAACTGTTACACTTACGGAATCAGTTGCCGTATTACCCTCTTCATCATAAGCGATTATTTTTATTGTGTGAGTTGAATCAAGCGCAAAATCTGATGTGTAGAAATTACGGTAATAAGGGTCACTTGAATCAGTACCTATTGAGCCGCCGTCAACAAAGAATTCTACTTCATCAATACCTATATCTCCGGCATAAGCCTCTGCTTCAACTTTTACGCGCCCGGAAACATAAGAATCATTCTCTGGTGAAGTGATGGAGACAAAGAAGTTATAATTAACAGTTATTCCGTCTGAATAGCCGATGCTTTCAAGGCCCGCGCCGTTTATGGCTTTGACAGAAAAGTAATAGGTTGTGCCCTGCTCAAGATTAACTGCCGCTGTAACATAGTTATATTCTCCTGTAGAGGTCCAATCCCTAATAATCGCCCCTTGAGAGGAATCTTTAGTAATCCTATACTGGTACTCGGTTATACCTGATTCGGGATCTTCTGATTGCCACTGACCATAAAGCTGGGCGGTGCTTGAGGTAGTCGCGCCCTCATCGGTTACTACAGGAGTTGTGGGGCCGGTGGTGTCGTCTTCGGGAGATAGGGCCTCGATGAATATAGGGACATCTCCTAAAGTAATATCTACCTGTCCGTTTGATACGGAGTTTGTTCCAATGCTAAAGGCATCATCGTAATTAACTACATCTATGCCTAAGGCGTAATGCGGCACGGCCTCGGTGATCTTGACCGCGTTTGTATTAATATCGGAGATTGTAATATTCTTTTCTATGCCACTGTCATTCCAGGCAACATATATAGGCTTCCCGTCTTTTAATAACTTATATATATAGACATCGCCCTCTTCCTGGACAGTTTCGATATTATCCCAATCACTTCCTTCTAAAATTTCAGTCATTTTTTTGTATGTATAATAGCCGAGCTTTTTATCCCCATCTTCGATATAAACAGGATCAAACACGCCGTCATAAATCAAACCCGTAAAATCAAAATACCCTTCATCATAATGAAAACCCTCTTTAAGCCCCCAGGCCATAAAGACTTTCTTTATACCGCTCGATAGAGGATAAATATATCTCTTTACCAAATCCTGCGCCTGCTGCTTCTCTGATTGATAACCCCAGTCTATCCCAGTATTGCCTCCCCTAGATATAGCTTTAGGGTCTCCGCTGTAAGTCCCCATTTCCGTTATCCAATATTCCTCAGGGGAAGGAATCCCTAACTCGTCTATTTTCTCTGAAATATATTCATAGATATCCCGGGTCATTTTGTAATAATCAACCGCGTCGCCGTACCAATGAAAATCAAAAATATCAAAACATCTCACACCCTGTTCTGCTACGTCTTCTAAGAGCGGAAGATAAGAAACATTGAAAGTTTCTTTGTATTCCGATATAGACCGCGGTGAATGCAGGCCCGCAACCCCTCCTATAAATACTTTCGACTCCGCTAAGTCCGGATCGATTTGTCTCAATTCTTCATCAGCATCCTTTATGGCATCATAAGTTATAGAAAGAAACCTTCCGTAGTCGGATTTTCTTGCTACCGGCTCGTTTCCTATCTGCCAATAACGGATAAACGGATAACGCTTAATAGCCGCTTTTACGAAATTAATATAAGCCTCCTCGTCGACAGGAAGCCACGAGTCGGCTTTCCGGTATCCGCTTACTTGAGCGGGCTGGACATCAATATTATGCATCTGGTTTAATCCTGCATCTTTTGCAAAGTTGAGATTATCATAATTAAAATAGCCTTTTGCGGTTTCCCCTTGCCACTGAAACTGATTTTGATCACCTGTTTTATTAGGATCAACATGCGACCAAAATATATATGGCGCGCTTCCGCCCCTGGTCCATTCTGCGCCGATATAATTTGCGTCTTCATAAGGTACTGCAGTATGAAACCCAAAAGGAGAATCTTCATAACCAGACGTCCCACCCCATTCCTCAATAAACACCGGAACATCCCCCAAGGTAATATCATTTGAAGCAGTGTAAGAATTAAAGAAGTCGGGATCATTATAATCAGCTCCGCTATTCACAATTTCCAATCCGTCATTGAAGTTAGGTATAGTTTCAGTAACCTTTGCGCTGGTTATCCCTAAATCGCTTAAGGAAACAGTCTGAGAATATTCATTATCATTCCAGGCAACCCAAACAGGCTTGTCGTCTTTTATAAATTTATAAATATAAACATTATCTGATTCTTGAATAATCTCAATATTATCCCAGTCGCTTCCTTCTAAAATTTCAACCATTTTTTTGTATGTGTAATAGGCAAGTTTTTTATGCGAATAACCATCAGTATTTTTCGGATTATTAATTAAAGCAACATTGTCAAAATAGCCGTTAACTTCTTCTCCAAAATTGTGATGTTCAATTATCTGAGCCCAAAAAATTTTATCAACATCACTGGCCAAGGAATAAACAAACCTTTTGATAACTGATGAGGCATGATAAACTTCTGTATGATAAGGAAATGTCAGGTTGTTACCGGAGGCGGGAGAATCACTGTAGTCAGACATTTCGGTAATGACCAGATTAACATCGCTATAGTTAAGTATGCTTAGGTCTGCTTTTATATCTGATATTACATCCCGCAAATAATAATCCCCATAGGAATAATGTTTGACAGCGTAATCATTATCACCCTCTGTTACTCCATGCCAATGTAAATCAAAAATATCAAAACATTTTTGATTCGGGCTTATTTTAGCCAGTTCCTCAAAAATCAACCTGTAAAAATCATAATACCCACGCGGAGATGCCACACCTGCAATTGCCACTTTCATTGTCGGATCAGCCTCTTTTATTGCAACATAGGATTTCTGCAGAAGCAATGCATAATTCTCCGGGGTATCATTCCAAGAATGCTTCCCATCAATTTCGTTATAAATCTGAATTACATCAATCCTCGGAGAACCAGGAGCATCATCAATCCCATCTCCATCATAACGCTCAACGGCCTTTTTCAAAAAAAGCAAATACGCCCCCATGTCATCGGGAAGGCCTATTGGTTCTCCCTCAACTGCCCCATAAAGTTTGTTTGCAGGAACCACTGTCCCAAAAATTTTAACTCCAGCCTTAAGCCCCTCACTCATTACAAAATCACTTTTAACCCAGTCATACACACCTATTTCAATTTCAATAGCATCCCACACAAGGCTCCCGATCGGCTCTATCCTTGCCATTCTAGCTCCAAGACCCTGTATTAATTCCCCTTCATCAGCATCTTGGTTGTAAAATCTCACCCCATGAATAGCAAACGGCGAATCTTCATATATAGATTCATACTGGGGAGCCGCCAAAGAAATAGGAAGCCCGGAATTATCATAATCTCTCTGCGTTTCAGAAAAAGCAGGATATTGAGAAATAGATAATATGCTAAAGGCAATCATCATAATTAAAACAACAGAAATATTTTTCTTTTTCATCTCACACTCCGTGGCTTAATCTATTTTCAAATTTTATTATCTTTTTAAAACTTTTTACGAAACAAACAAAAAATATTCCTTCCTGTCTTAATCACGGAAGGGTGTATTACGTATTTAGCGACACCTATTCTCCCTTTTCTATAAACATCCGCACCAGTTCTTGCTCGATAGACTCTTTGTTTTTTGAGCCTCTATGCTTTAAAGCCTCAACAATTTCTTCAAGCAGCTTCGCGCGTGGGATTTTTATGCCATATTCAAAATAGATGTCTTTTACTAAACCGTCTACGAAATCCAGCTCTTCCCTATCCAAGAAGGTAACCACTCTATAAAGCTTATCTTTCTTTTTCATGGCACACTCCTAAATAAAAATGTTAATTAGCACAAAGTTCAAAAGTGCAAAAATGTATTTTTGCCCCTATATTAAATATATACCATATAACTCCTTTTACAAGGTGCTAAAATAGAGCCAATGAAAACGCTTTCATTCTAATCCTTCCATATATGCAATGTGCGCAAAAAAAGTACCCCCGGAATTTTCGGAGGTACATTAATCACACTAATGGCAACTGCTTACTAAGCTATTACCATAGCTTAAACACTATATTCACTCTTTACCGGCTATCTTCTCCTTGTATCTGATCACTAAAAACAATTACCCAACCTCTACTTCGTCTAGGAGGTCGAGTTCATCTTCAAGGTAATCTCCCCCCTCATCAAGCTCCCCTAACTCCTGAAGGAGTTCCAGCTCGTAAAGCATGTCTTCTACCTCTGTCTCCGTATTTTCTTCAAGCTGAGCAAGAAAAATCCTATCGGAATTATTAAGCTCCTCTACCAAGTTGTTTTCATCGCTTAACATAAGAAGTTCAGCTACATCTCCGCTAAGTTCATCAAAAAGAGCAATTTCCTGACTTATTGTATTTAAATGCTCTGCCCTCTCACCCCTAGTTACCAGAAAAATAAATGCCACGATACAAATAGTAACAGCCACGGGTATCAACCGAGGATAAAAAGCAAGCCTAAGATTATTCATAAAAACCGCTAGTTTTTTATCTAGACCGGAAAATATCCCGCTTTTCTCTTCGCCTTCAACAATTGCTTCTTTTATCTTTTGGGTATAGCCATCAAGTAATCCCCGTGGTGGCTCTTTTAATTTATGCTGCTTGAAAAAAGCAATCGTCTCTTTTAATCGGCTTACTTCTAGCTCGCAGTTTTTACATACACCCAGATGGTCTTTGACCTGCTTTGCTTCATCTGGCGCAAGCTCATTATAGCAATAACCAATGAGTGTTTCTTTTTTAAATTGGCAGTTCTTCATATCACACCTCCGGGAATTTCTGCTTGAGTATATATTTTTAATTTACTCTGCAGGTTAGCCGTTGCCTTAAATAAATTCGCCTTTATCGTACCGACAGCAGACCTGGTAATTTCTGCGATCTCTTTAATACTTAACCCATGAATATTCTTTAAAATAAATGCTGTCCTTTGCTTCTCCGGAAGAGAAGCTATTGCTGAAGTTAATTCTTCGCCCAATTCCTTATTCAGTAATTGCTCACCCGGAGTAGGATCGCTTGAGGCGATTCTTTCAAAAATATCTTGTTGACCTGTTGTCGCTTCCCTGGAATTAAATCTAATATTAAAATTAATAAATCTATTTCTGTTCTTACGTCTTAAATAGTCCTTGCATACATTAACTAAAATGCGATAAAACCACGTATATAATTTTGAACTTCCTCTAAAATGTTTCATAGCCTTAAACGTTTTTATAAAAGCTTCCTGAGAGATGTCTTTTGCGTCTTCATAATTGGCGCAAAATGAATAAGCCACACTTACAGCTTTGGTTTTGTGTTTCTCGACCCATTCACAGAAGGCGCCGGAGTCACCGGCGCGAATCTGTGCGATCATTTCCTCTTCTTTATATGCGTCCATCTCAAATAAACCTGGCTATATACACTATCTTCTGCCGCCGCCCCGTCTGCCGCCGCCACCGCGCTTGCCACCACCACGTCTGCCTCCGCCACCACGCTTGCCACCACCAGGTCTGCTGCCGCCACTCTTAGCGCCTGACAAACCCTTTTTCCTATACTTCGGTCCTGCACCCGGTCCACCTTTTGGTCCTGGCGGATTGCCTTTCCTATACTTCGGTCCTGCACCCGGTCCACCTTTTGGTCCTGGCGGATTGCCTTTCCTATACTTCGGTCCTGCACCCGGTCCACCTTTTGGTCCCGGAGGATTACCGTCCCTGTCTCTTCGTCTCCTTATGTCAGGGCTTGCACCTGGCCCGCCTTTTGGTCCCGGAGGGTTTTCCCAATTAGTTCCTGGTCCGCCTTTTGGTCCCGGAGGATTACCGTCCCTGTCTCTTCTATCCTCGCGTCTATCACGGACATCTTCTAAATGATCACGCAAGCGAGGATTGTTTTTCATTACCTCTTTAAACTGTTTAGGATTTGTTTCTCGTAAATGCTCAAGGCGCTGTTTTTGATTGACACGTCTTTTCCTCATAATCCTTTCATATTGCTCAGGATTGTTTTCTTTTATCTGTACTAATCTATTTTCCAGAACTTCTCTTCTCTGCTGCGTAATTTCTTTGAACTTTTCCGGATTTGTTTCTCGTAAATGCTCAAGGCGCTGTTTTTGATTGACACGTCTTCGTTTCATAACTTCCCGATATTTCTCGGGGTTGTTTTCTTTTAAATCACTAATTCTTTCTGTCAGCTTCGCCTTCCGCGCTTCTATAATCTCTTTAAATTTCTCCGGATCCTTCTGGCGCATTCGCCTTAATCTTTCTATTTCGGCCTTGCGGGCGCGGGGCATATCCCGGGTTACTGTATCGCCTTCTCCCGCGGCGGAAATAATATCCTCACCCACTTCCTGGGCTAAAACATTTCTTGCGCCTACACCCAACAACAAAACCGCCAGCAACACAACTATCCATCCAAACACTGTCTTTTTCATCTTCCCCACTCTCCCTTCTATTTGCTGCCTGCCTGCCGCGCAAACCAGCCGTCTAAATAGGTTAATTTTGCCTTCTACCTATTTAGACGCATCTTGCAAGAAAAGGTTTACCCCTGTTAGAGATTTTTTTACTCCATTGTTCATATGTAATAAACCGCGGTTATGGAAGCAACAACTTATTTAACCGTCCTGCCGTAATAGACGGTCATCTAAAGATGACCTATCTCTAACGGGGGTTTACCTTGTTTTAAAATAATTTTTCTTGCCTACCTTGGCGCGCCGCGGCAGAATAACTACAAATTCCCCCCTAGGGCGGTGTTTGGTAAAATGCTTTATTAAAATATCTACCTTTTCTTTTTTAAGCTCCTCAAATTTTTTGGTCATCTCCCGGACACAGGCAATCTCCACATCTCCAAAAACTTCTAATATATCCATTAATAATTTTATTAGCCGATGGGGAGATTCATACAGAATAATTGTCCGGGTTTCTTTTTCAAGCTCCATGAGTCGCTTAAGACGCGCCTGTTTTTTTGGTGATAAAAACCCTTCGAATATAAACTTATCAGTCGCAGCAGACGATAAAACCAAAGCATTAACCAAAGCGCACGGGCCAGGTAGAGCAGTAACAATAATATTATTATCAAGTGCCAGCTTTATGATACGGTAGCCGGGATCGCTTATTCCTGGCGTGCCGGCATCGGAAACCAAAGCAACGTCCTTGCCCTCTTTCAGCAGGCGCAATAAATAATCAGCCTTTGTGAATTTATTGTGTTCGAAATAGCTTGTTAGAGGGGTTTTTATTTGATAATGATTAGTCAGTATTCTTGTGTGGCGAGTATCTTCGCAGGCAATTAAGTCTACACGCTTTAAAACTTCCAGGGCGCGCAAGGTTATATCTTTTAAATTGCCTATGGGGGTTGAGACTATATACAGCATTTTAAAAAGTATCAAAGTGTCACCGCTCGCTTATGCTCACTAGCATCAAAGCATCAAGCATTTAAAATCTTTTGCTATGACACTATGACTCTCTGACGCTTTAGTTTACTCTACCGTTACCGATTTCGCTAGATTGCGCGGCTGATCCACGTCGCAGCCGCGTTTCACCGCAATATGATAGGCTAGCAGTTGAAGAGGCAAGGCTACAAGCAAGGGAGAAAACAGCTCTAAAGACTCCGGGATATAAATGACTTCCCGAATATAATCTTTTATATGTGCGTTGCTTTCAGAGACGATTGCTACCACCTTACCTGCTCTTGCGCGAATCTCCTGAATATTGGAAACCATCTTTTCATAAATGTCAGAATCAGGGGCGATGCAGATAACTGCGCGGTATTCATCTATTAAAGCAATAGGGCCATGCTTCATCTCTCCTGCGGCATAGCCTTCGCTGGGGATATAGGAAATTTCTTTTAATTTTAATGCTCCCTCTAAGGCCGAAGGATAATTAATCCTACGTCCCAGATATAAAAAAGAACCTAGTTGATGATGCGATTTTGCAACACGCACAACCTGTCTCTCCTTTTTCAGGAATTTTTCCTGCTTTCTCGCGATAGTTTTTAACTCGTTTATCAACCTGCGGATTGCGGCTGCGGGCTGCTTCTTCATTATATGTGCAAGGTATATTGCAAAAAGATATAGCACTGCCAGCTGCGCGGTATAAGCCTTAGTAGAGGCAACTCCAATCTCCGGACCGGCTAAAGTATAAAGAACATAATCCGCCTCTCGAGTCAGGGTTGAGCCTACAACATTACACACGGCTAAAATTTTTGCTTTTTGTTTGCGTGCCTCATTGATTGCCGCTAAAGTATCGGCGGTTTCTCCAGACTGACTTATAGCGATAACTAAGCTATTGCGATTAATTATTGGTTTTCGATATCTAAACTCTGACGATACGTCAACGCTTACAGGTATGCGCGCGAGTTCCTCTATGGCATACTTTGCTACCATGCCGGCATGATACGCCGTGCCGCAGGCAACAATAACTATATTACTTATTTTTTTTAGAAAGATGGGTCTTATACGGGACGGACTAAAATTTATCGCATTCTTTTTAATATAGGTAGCAAGTATTTGACGCAAAACTTTAGGCTGCTCATAAATCTCTTTAAGCATAAAATGCGGAAAGCCGTCTTTCTGGGCACTTTCTGCGTCCCATTTAATTACGCATGACTTAGGAGAAATCTTTTTATGTATAGAGTCAAAAACTAAAACCCTGTCTTTAGTAACAAGTGCGGTTTGATTATCTTCTAAAAAAAGTGCTTTTTTGGTATGGGTGAGAATGGGTGTTAGATCTGAAGCAATAAAGTTTTCTTCCTTACCTAAGCCGAGTACTAAAGGACTGCCGCGGCGTGCTACGACAATCTTATCCGGCTGGCCTGCCACAATAACCGCCAGCGCAAAACTACCCTGCAATAATGCTATTGCCTTTTGCACGGCTTTTAACAAGTCACCTTTATAATATTTTTCAATCAAATGAACAATTACTTCTGTGTCAGTCTGAGAATCAAATTTATGCCCTTCGCGCAACAGGCGGGCTTTCAGCTCCTGATGGTTTTCAATAATTCCATTATGAACAAGACTGAAAGTTTTGCTACAGCCGGCATGGGGATGCGCATTAATACTGTTTGGCGCCCCGTGCGTTGCCCATCGAGTATGAGAAATACCTATGGTAGAGTTCGGCAGAGGGTTACTACTTAATAACTCTTTCAAATTCCTTATCTTACCCTGACACTTGCGCAGATAAATTTTCTGTTTCCCAACAACTCCAATGCCTGAAGAATCATACCCTCGATACTCCAGGCGCTCTAGGCCTTTCAACAATATAGGCAGGGCCTGCCTTTTACCTACATATCCTACTATTCCACACATAACTAAACCACCACTTTCTCGGCTAATGCATCCGCTGTCGATTTATCAATTAAGGTCTCGACAATGCATAAAGCAAATCGCAATGCCGCCCCTATTCCACGACTGGTTATAAGATTACCATCACGTACAACAGCCTCGTCTATAAATTTTACATCCTCTGAGAACAATTTTTCCATCCCCGGATAACAAGTTGCTCTTTTGTTTTTTAAAATTCCTGCGGGCTCAAGCACCAACGCGGGAGCCGCGCATATTGCCGCAACTACCTTATTTGCCTTAAATGTTTTGCTGATAATTTCATGGACTTTTTTTGACTTATTCAGGTTTTCCGATCCGGGCGAGCCTCCGGGCAAAACAAGAGCATCTATGTCCTGATTAAATTGCTCCAGTAAGATATCTGCGCTAATTTTAATTCCGTGGGCGCCTGTAACCACTTTTGTACTTAAGGCAGCAACAGTAACATCAATATACCCACGTCGCAATATATCTATTGAAGTTATCGCCTCTATTTCTTCAAATCCGTCTGCTAGAATTACTAATGCTTTTTTTAACATAGCTCTAATCTCCAAAAGGTAAAAAGCAGCAAAAATTTTGCTGCTTGCCTATCCTGCTTTATTTTTAACGACCCCCAGCGGGTCTCTTTTAATTCTAATAGATAATTCCTTCTGTCAAAACCACAGAGCTTATTCGTTACTATTATACCAAAAATAGACTACAAACAAAAGATTATGTTCACCAAGATACTATAAAATAAATTGCCCGCTATTAAAGCTGTTGAGGTTAAGCCTCAACAGTATAATTTAGTATTATGTCCCCTAATTTTTCTGTAAATCTTTCTGTTTCATAGTTGCATAAACAAGATCGCTAATTGCCCGTCTACCTTCTTCCTTATCGCTAATATTTATATATGGGACTGCATCCCATAAGCCCGCTTTAATGCCCGCTTTCACGTAATATCTTTTGCCGGCTTCGACATTTACGATGCGATAAGGAGCTTTGCCCAGCCAATTTTCTACAACTATTACTCTTTCGCCAGGGTCTGCTTCATATACAAAATATGTGCCGCTATTTAAAGCACCAGATCTTTTCCCATCAATATCCACATAAAGCCCTCTTAGACTCCCTACATAAGACGATTCTCTATAAAGATATATCAATCCTTTATGGGGGTTAAGAATAGGAAGATAGTGATTTTTATGTTTTTCTAAACTGGCTACCATAGGCGTTGCGCATCCAGCTACCAAAAATAATACTAATATTATTAATAAAAACTTATTCTTCATTATCTAGTCCCCTATTTAACGCTATAAAATACTCCTTATTTTTACCAATTTATTTTTTCTTCAAGTTTGCTACGGTTTCAACTCGATTATCCGCGTCGTAACTTACTTCATAGGCCATCTCTGATCCATCAAAAACCATTTCCGTGGGAGTACCTACCACTTCCCAAAGACCTAACGTAAAAACGTCAGCTGCGCCATGGAACATAGCCCTCCCGACCTTAGAAGCACCGCCATAGCCTTGAGTAAATTTAAATAGTTCATACTTCTTACCGTTTCTTTCTTCACTAATAATTGGTGCGCCAAATTCAGCGATAAGCAAGCTTCTCGAAGTACCCACTTTAAATAGGCTTATATCTTTTTTCCCTGGCTGTTTTGCCGCCATAAAAACAGAACAACCCGACAACATAAATACTAAACAAAACGATAACACAAAAAACCTAATCACTGGTAATTTAAACATTTTTTCCTCCTCTCAAATTGTTAATAAAAACTAACTACTGGATTATTTCTCGCAACTCGTGAGTGATAACGTTAAACAAGTTAGTATTGTATCCCCTGATTATATCGCCTCTATTTCTTCAAATCCGTCTGCTAAGATTACTAATGCTTTTTTTAACATGGCCCTAATCTCCAAAAGGTAAAAAGCAGCAAGTAAAAAATTTTGCTGCTTGATTACCCTGCTCTATTTATAAGCGACCCCAACCGGATTTGAACCGGTGTCGAGAGCTTGAAAAGCTCTTGTCCTAGACCATACTAGACGATGGGGTCAATGCTCTACTTAATAATTTCTTAAAAGCCTCTCCACCTTTATAACTCTTAATCTGCCGCTCTCTATAAAAAGCTTCGTTTTTTGTTTGATACATTTCTTTATAGATCAATTCAAACGGCCCCCGATAACGAACGGCTTTCGATTTCCCCCTACTATGCTCCTCTATTCTTTTCTTTAAATTCTTTGTGTGCCCTATATAATATCTCTTATCTTTTAAGCTTTGCACTATGTAAACATAAAACATATTTGAACCGGTGTCGCCCCGCTTGCCCCGCCAGCGGCGGTGGCCGCAGGCGGGGTTCCCAAGCCATACTAGACGATGGGGTCAATATTTATCTTTTCCTTTTTATTTTTCTTTTAGAAACAGTCTTTTCCTTTGGTTTTTCTTTTTTCCCCTTAGCTGCTTCTTCCACCTTTGCCGTTTCTACTACTTTATTTTCTTCTGATTCCTTTTCCTCCTGCTCTATCTCGACTGCCCCCGGAGCGCTTTCTTCCTCGGCCTTACCTTCTTCTTTCCTTGCTGCTTCTTCTTTTGCTCGTAATGCCTCGACTTTATCTTCTTCTTCGGGTACAACGCGAGCCACGCAAGCAACTTTATCTTTATCAGATAATCTTATTAGGCGCACACCCTGTGTCGAACGTCCGGTTGCGCGGATATCTTTAATCGCACACCTAACCAACATGCCACTTTGCGTGATCATTATCAACTCATCATCATCAATAACCGATTTTAATGCTACGGCATTTCCGTTTCTTTCGGTGGTCTTAAGATTAATAATCCCCTTGCCTCCTCTGGACTGCTGTCTATACTCATCAAAATCAGTTCTCTTGCCAAAACCGTGTTCGGTTACGGTAAGAACGGTCGCATCGCGCCTTACAAGTGCTGTCCCGATTACTATATCTTTTTTTGCAAGCCTAATCCCTCGCACACCGCGAGCCCCTCTACCCATGTCTCGCACATCAGCATCCTTAAATCTTATGGCCTTACCTTGAGATGTCGCAATAAGTATCTCCCCTGCTCCATCGGTAAGCTGTACATCTACAAGCTGATCATCTTTACCTAAACCTAAAGCGATAATTCCAGCGCGCCTTGGTTTGCTAAATGCCGCTAGATCTATCTTCTTAATCAAACCGTATTTTGTAATCATCAAAAGATATTTATCCGGCGAAAAGTCTTTAACGGGAATTACTCCGGAAATTGACTCATCATTAGACATCTCTAAAAGATTAACAACCGCTTTTCCTTTAGATGTCCTGCCTGCCTGGGGAATTTCATGGGCCTTAAGCCAATAGATTTTCCCTTTATTGGTAAATACAAGCAGATAATCTTTAGTTGAAGCAACAAATAAATGCTCAATAAAATCTTCATCCCTCATGCCCATCGCGGTACTACCTTTCCCGCCCCTACGCTGTTTTCGATAGGCAGACACCGACAGTCTCTTTACGTATCCCGCATGCGATATGGTCACTACCATATCTTCTTCGGCGATTAAATCTTCCACCTCTATCTCTTCGCGTTCCGCGGCTATTTCGGTTCTACGCCCATCCCCAAAACGTTTTTTAAGATCGCTTAGTTCCTCTTTTATGATATTCTCGACTTTTTCCTCCGAGGCAAGGATAGCGCGGCATAACTCAATCTTTTTTAAAACTTCTGCGTATTCAGCGTCCAACTTATCGCGCTCAAGAGCGGTTAATCTCTGTAGTTGCATTTCCAAAATTGCCTGCGCCTGCAAATCAGAAAGTTTAAAGTTCTTCATCAACGCGGCCTTAGCTACCGAAGTGTTCTTTGATGCGCGTATTGTTTTTATGATCCTGTCTAGAAACTTTATGGCAATTTTTAAACCCTCTAAAATGTGGGCGCGTTTTAAAGCCTTATCTAAGTCAAATTGCGTGCGCCGGCGGATAACTATCTTGCGGTGAACAATATATTCGGAGAGTATTTGTTTGAGGGTTAAAACTCTGGGCCTTCCCCCTACCAAAGCAAGAAGTATTGTGCCGTATGTCGTCTCAAGCTGAGTATGCTTATATAGCTGATTTAATATTATCTGCGGCTCGATCCCCCGCTTTAGCTCTATAACAATACGCATACCGTCTTTATCCGACTCATCTCGGATATCCGAAACCCCTTCTACTCTTTTGCTTTCCACTAAACCCACGATAGACTCGATTAGAGAAGTTTTATTTACCTGGTAAGGAATTTCATTTATAAGAATTAAATCTTTTCCGTTTTTCTGCCTTTCAATCGCGGCCCTTCCACGCACAAGAAGCTTACCGCGCCCCGTTGAATAGGCGCTTTTTATGCCAACCTTCCCGCAAATAACCCCCCCCGTAGGAAAATCCGGCCCCTTTATTAAACGCATTAACTGTTTCACATCGGCATCCGGATTATCCAGCAAATAAACTATCCCGTCAACCACCTCGCCTAAATTGTGCGGAGGAATATTAGTGGCCATGCCTACAGCAATACCAGATGAACCATTAATTAATAGATTAGGTAATACGGAAGGGAGAATTACCGGCTCTTTTAAGGAAGCGTCAAAATTCGGAGAGAAATTTACAGTATCTCTTTCTATGTCTAGCAGCATTTCATTGCTGATAGGGCTCATTCGGGCCTCTGTATAACGCATTGCCGCAGCGGAATCCCCGTCAATAGAACCAAAATTTCCCTGGCCATCGATAAGCGGATAGCGCAAAGAAAAATCCTGCACCATGCGCACCAAAGCGTCATAGACCGCAGTATCGCCATGGGGATGAAATTTTCCCAAGCAATTATGCGACACCATACCATTGGCAATAAATTCATGGTCGCCGTCTACCTGGATATCATATGTAGTTTGGCTGGGCGCCTTAGTTATGGAGGCGACTTTTATAAAATATATATTATCTTTTATAATGTGGTTTACAAAATCATAGAGCGGTGATTTTATCTTTTCTAGTTTCTCCTTAATGCCCCATTCAATAATTTGTGTTTTCCGTAGAGGCAAACTTCTCAGCTCTTTTGAATATCGAATCTTAGATCCCGCGGAATATTTTATTCCCGCTCGGAATTTTTCGCCGGAAGCAGATTTATACCATCCACCGCCTATATGTTTATTGGTCAATTCCGCGAATATATTTTCACCCGCATAAGGAACTACCTCAAAAGCTGCCTTTTTCAATCTTTGGCTGATAATCCGGGTGCGCCTTGCTTCCTTGCTCTGTTGGCACAAGGAAATCTTAGAAGCAAGCAATTTAGCATTAACCCCTCCCAATTCCAGGCTATGAAATGGTAATCTACGCTTCACCCTCCTGCCGCAAATAAAATGAATCTTTTTAAAATTATCATCACTATATTTTTCCGCGAACACCCCTAAATGCTGAAGTAAAATTTGTAGTTGGTTTATTAACTTCTCCGACACAGAGCCATAATGAATAGTATTACGCTTATTATGCACGCTGCCATCGCCGTCTACCAAGCCGGATATAAAAGCATAAATAACGGATTCAGGAGAGATAAAAATTTGGCGAGGAATTTGCTTGGTGGGCGCCTTAAGGCCCGCGATTTTAAAGTTACTAATGAAAAATTTGGTTATATATTCCCTATTAATCCTTAGCGTATATCTATAATTTACCGCCTCTTCTGCCTTGGCGTTTTGATATACATAGCGCTTCTTCTCTATATTCGCTAGGTAATCAAATTCCTGCATTAATATATCTGCTGCCTTTTCTATAATCTGGCGGCTATTACAGGCAATGCTAATCCTATAGGTATCTTTTCTCTGTTTGTTTTTTTCTATCCACCCCTCCGAAACAAAAAGACCTAATAGATAAGCAATGTTTTCATTCAAACACCCGGGATTTAAAAAATGGGTTTTCCGCAATTTTGCCTTGCGTTTTATATCCGGATAACAGCTTTTTACCACAATATAATCGCCGCTTTTTAACCTGTTGGCTTCTTTCCATTCCAGCTTAAAATCGCTGTTTAAAACCTTTATTTTCTGTGACGGCGTAACCGTATTATATGTTCCATTATCAAGCTCTATTCGCAACAATTCCTTCGGAGGCATCACATAAAGTTCGCTAACACGCCCACATCCTCTCTGCGTATAAACGACATCCCCCCGTTTAACATCCTGGATAGATACAAGCCCTTCTTCTGTAAGGATCATCGTGTCTTTAACAAAACAGTCACCAACAATACGCGCACTCTTCTTGTATGGCTGGTTATGGCGCAGATTAAGCTCATGCATCGTATAAAGAATTCGCCGATGCACCGGCTTTAATCCGTCTCTTATATCCGGAAGCGCGCGCCCAACAATAACACTCATCGCATAAGAGATATACGAATCCTTCATTTCCTCTTCTATATAAACCGAAATTACTCTTTCTCCTCTAGCATACATATTTTCCACTCCTATAAATTAGATGTCTAAATTTCGTACCAAATGCGCATTATCAGCAATAAATTCACGCCTGGGTTGAACCTGATCCCCCATGAGCACGGTAAAAATCTTCTCTGCTTCAACAGCATCCTCTAATTTTACCTGCAAAGTTGTTCTTTTCTCCGGATCCATGGTTGTATCCCAGAGCTGATGAGGATTCATTTCTCCTAACCCTTTATAACGCTGGATGCGCATGCCTTTTCTTGCCTCTGCCCTTACAAGATCTAAAACGTCTTTTAAGCACGGAAAGTCAAATTTTTCCTTTCCGCTTATTACCCGGAAAACAGACTTTGCCGGCTTATTTGAATCTTTCTGCTTCACAGAAGCATCGCAATACAGAGTATCGACTCCAACGCCGAGCTTAGTTAGTTGCTTTAGAATCTCCTCAATTTCCTGAGCCTCAAACAGCTCAACAAATTCAGAATCAGTATTTTCTTTTTCTACCTTACTAGTTATCTTTGCCAGCTCTTTTTCGTTATGCACGAAATGGGCTTTTCCATCCACTTCTACCTTATAAATTGGTAGTTTTTTGGTCTTTTTATCTAAAAACCCCAGGTATTTTGCAATCTTTACTCCCTTTTTGCCCAAGAGACTACCCAACCTATCCAACTCAACCAAAACACTTAAAATTTCTTTAAATTGAGCAGGGGTAAACTGCCGCTTATCCTTAATGCGCACCAAATTACACCCATCGCTCCCAAGCTCGAGCAGTAAATCAGACATTTCTGTTTCAGTCTGTATGTATTCTTCGCGTTGCCCGCGTTTTATTTTGTATAACGGCGGTTGAGCAATGTAGATAAACCCACCTTCCAATAGCTTGGGCAGGTGTCTAAATATCAAGGTTAAGAGAAGAGTTCGTATATGGCTTCCATCTACATCCGCATCCGCCATAAGAACAATCTTATGATAACGCAATTTAGAAATATCAAACTCATCTCCCACCCCAGTGCCCACCGCAGTAATTATGGTGCGAATTTCCTCATTGCCTAATATCCTATCAAGGCGCGCTTTTTCAACGTTTAGAATTTTTCCTTTTATGGGGAGTATCGCCTGAAACCTTCTATCTCTGCCTTGCTTGGCACTATTGTGCACAAACACGCCTGAGGCAAGAGCAAAATTATGAGTGTTAGGCACCTCTATATCATAAACATCAATTCGCTCCTTAAGAAACTCAACTTTTTTTACTTTATGATTAAACCCATCTACCGCCTCTAAAAGCGCAGCTTTATCGCCGCTAAAAAACCGATTTGCTAAGGTGTCCAATTTTAACAAGTTAGTATTGCGCCTTGCTAAAGCTCTTCTTTCGATGTCGTAATAATCTATATTGCCGTACTTATCATAAACTGCGCGTAAAAATTCCATACTACAGCGAAGATAAGTTCGGTCATAAGCCTCTTGCCGTTGTTTTCGAAAGCCTAGCGTCCACTGTTCCTTAGTTTTCTTTCTTCTCCAAGATAAAAGATTATTGTCTTGCCACTGTTGTTTTGCTAGCGCTGACAAATAACTCTTTCTGTGAGGATTTTCGACAAAAAACCTCTTTACGCGATTAGACTGCTGCTTTCTATTGCCAGGCTCAGCCCAGTATCTTCGTTGTGCCGCGTTAAGAATCCTCAGGCTTTGCTTTCTGTATGTTGCACTATTATTGTAAAAATCTAAAAACTTGGCTTTCATGTAGTTTTTATAATCTAGATTTGCCCACTGCTTTTTCGCTTTCGCGGAAAGCATAGCTGAATATTTCTGTTTTATTGTATTCGATACCCGCTTGCGATAACTAAAGCTGCGTTTAATACGGTTACATTTCTCAATAGCCTCTTTTGTATGCAGAGTAGCGCTTATTTGTTCTTGGTGAATTTTAAGATGCGCACCCTTGGTTAATCTTATTATATTATCGGGGTTATTATTTAACTTATTAAAATCCCTATGGTGCCTATGAACACCTTCCGTGTTCACATAGACGCCATTTTCAATATTATGCTTATCGGCCAATGTGTGCGTAAATACCCACTTATGGCTCTTAGGGTTAAGCACCATTTCATATCCCTCGATGGTGATTCTGTGCTTTACTTCCGAGAGCTTTTTATATAGCGGCATTAGGCTAGCCCCGGTTTTTACGTCTTTCGCTTCAATGAAAGATCCGCAGCGCAGCATAAATCTATGGTCCGGAGTACAAATCACTTCCTGCCCATTATCAAAGATTACCTTTACCACCGCGGTTTTTTTCTTTGTTATCCGAGGGCTAATAATCTTCTCAACGCCAATACCTCCATCCTCTTTTATAGTGTAGCAATAATTAATCTTCCCTCTTTTCCACTCTACCAGCAAATCTTCAAAAGATAAATCCCTCCCATCTAGCAAAGCTATTTTGGTATTACCGGCGAAACACCCGCCGGCAGAATCGCCCTCTACGATATAAAGTTCGCAAAGCGAAGCATCGCGCTCGGAGCAGTCAGCTAATTTACCCGGTAGAGATCCGCCCTCAAGCGCTCCCTTGCGCCTGGTAAGCTCCCTAGCCTTGCGCGCGGCATCTCTTGCCCGTGCTGCAAGCACTGCTTTCTCTACTATCTTATTAGCAACTGAAGGATTCTGTTCCACAAAAGCGCTCAAACAATCAAACACGCCCGATGAAACTATGCCCTCAACCTCTGAGTTTCCCAGCTTTGTCTTGGTCTGCCCCTCATATTGCGGATTAGGAACCTTAACGTTTATTACCGCGGTTATGCCTTCCCGTGTATCATCCCCGCTGATAGAGGCATCTTTTGATTTTAATAAATTTTTATTCCTTATATACTGATTTAGAACCCGGGTTAAAGCGGTCTTAAAACCCGTTAGATGCGTACCTCCCTCTATGGTATTAATATTATTGGCAAATGAAAAGATGTTTTCGGAGTAACCATCATTATATTGCATAGCTACCTCTAGCTTCACACCATCTTTTTCTTTCTCGAAATAAATAACTTTTTTATGAAGAGCTGTCTTATTTTTATTAAGATACTCGACAAAAGAAAGGATCCCTCCTTTAAAATGAAACACTGCTTCTTTATCGGTCCGCTTATCTTCAAGCTTAATAATTAATCCTTTATTTAAAAAAGCAAGCTCCCTTAATCTTTGAGCTAATATATCGTAAGAAAATTCTATTTTAGGAAATATTTCCTTATCCGGTTTAAACGTTATCTTTGTGCCCCTAGCCTTGGACCTTCCAACAACTACCAGTTTTGATACGGCCTTCCCTTTTTCATACCTTTGGTGATAAACCTTCCCGTCACGCCTAACTTCTGCCTCAAGCCAGACAGACAAAGCATTTACCACGGAAACCCCTACGCCATGCAAACCGCCCGAGACTTTATACACCCGGTGATCAAATTTTCCCCCGGCATGCAAAGTAGTCAGGGCTACCTCTATAGCAGGTTTTTTTTCAGTTTTATGTATATCTACGGGGATACCCCTTCCGTTATCTTGAACCGAGACACTATTGTCTCCCCTAATGCACACCTCTATGGTATCACAGAACCCTGCCAGGGCTTCATCCACACAGTTATCCACAACCTCATAAACCAAATGGTGCAGACCCCGGCTTGTTGTGTCTCCGATATACATTGCCGGTCTTCTACGTACTGCCTCTGTACCCTCTAATACCTGAATATTAGTGGCATCATACGCATCTTTTGCTGGTTCTTTTACAACCTTATTTTTTGCTTTCTGTTTTGCCATAATAAGCTATCTCCGTCATCTTTTTATTTTACAAGTTTATATATTTACACACGCCCAATTCTAAACACTAACCTTTTAATACCCGGGGCGCCAAGCGCGTCATTTATACGTAAGAGTATTTTTGGTGCCCGTAAATTTAAAGTGTAAAGCCACACGGAAGAATCTACCCGTATTATTAATTTATCATCCTTACAATCCTCTAGTTTTATATGTTTTAGTGTTTTTACATCTACAGCTTTATTTAATGCGCGTGTAATATTTTGTTTATTATTCCCGTCGGCCGGGCTTAAACCATTAATAACTTCTTTGATAATACTTTTAATAGCAATTGGTTTTCCCATATCATTAAAACTAGCTCAGCCTCATAGGTAAAACAACATAAACATACCCCTCTTGCCTTATAACGCAGGGTTTTTCGCTATCTGTTAATTCAATCTCAATGTCTTCGGATTTCAAGTTCTTCAACACGTCAATTAGATAATTAGGATTAAAGCCCGCGGCTAATTCCTTTGCTCCGTATTCTATATCTATCTCTTCTTTTGATTCTCCGATATCAGGGGTAGATTTTGAAACAACCATTTTATTCTTAAACACCTCTAACTTTACTGCCTGATAATCAGGCGTGGAGAGCAAACTCGCTCGTTTTAAAGCTAGTAAAAAATCACCCTTATCTATCTTGATTTTCGTATCCACAGGCTGTGGAATAACCTGTTGATAATTAGGAAATTCCCCTTCAATCAACCTTGAGATTATCAACATCCCCGATAAATCAAACATTACCTGATTTAAACCTAAAACAATAGATAGGATGTCGTCGTCTTTTAAATTACGGAGTAGTTCCTGAATTGTCTTAGTCGGCACGACTATTTTTATCTCTTGATTTGTATGGGTACTTAGTTTTCTCTCAACAACAGCCAACCTCCTCCCATCAGTAGAAATTAGTTTTATAGTATCTTGTTTAATCTCCATTAAAATACCATTTAAAATATAACGTGTTTCATCACGAGATAAAGAAAAATAGGTTAAATTCAACATCTCTTTAAATATTTTTTGCTCTATTTTAACCACTTTTTTATCTTCAAAAGTTGGTAGATTAGGGAATTCGTCTTTTGGGAGCCCCATTAATTTAAATTGGCATTTTTGTGATTCGATTATGACAATATTATTCTTCCTCACAGTAATATTCACGGTACCGCTAGGTAAATCCCTAATTACTTCGAATATCTTACGCGCGGGAATAGTAATACTCCCAGGTTCTTGTATGTTAACTGGAATAGAAACTAAAATACCTACATCTAAATCAGTTGTGATTAATTTAAGTTTATTGTCTTTTGCTTCAAGTAAAATATTTGAAAGAATAGGTAAACTGGCTTTCGGGTTTACTATATTCTGTACAATCTGGATACTATTTAATAAATCATCTTTAAAAATTTGTATTTTCATTGATTTTCTCCAATACACCCGAGTTTTTAACATGTGTTCGGGCTATAATATAATTAATTATTAAATAAAAAAATAGTAGTCGTGGTAATAGAGGGACGTTTTTTATTTAATAGAAACAAAACTTATTTAATACCAATATGTTGTAAAAATAAAACCCTGTTAATAACCTTTTAATTAAAGTTTAATATCTGTGGTTAACTTGTTGATAAAATCCAATACTTTTGTATCCTTGTTAATAAGTTGTTTAATTTTATTACACGCGTAAAGTACTGTTGTGTGGTCTTTCCCTCCAAACGCGTCGCCAATATCAGGAAAAGAAAGATTTGTAAGCTGTCTGGCTAAATACATAGCAATTTGGCGAGGTAAGACTATGTTTTTATTGCGTTTTTTATTCTTAAGATCTGAAACGCTTAGGTTAAAAAACTCTGCCACTGAACGCTGCACTAGTTCAATAGTAATGATTTTTTTAGTTTCTCTAAGCATGTCTTTTAATATCTCTTGGGCCAGGGATAATGAAACCGGTTTTTCTTCGAGCGATGAATAAGCAACAACCCGTATAAGTGCTCCCTCTAATTCTCTTATGTTGGTTTTAACACGTTCAGCAATGAATAAAACCACTTCATCGGGAACTTTCACCGGCTCCCGCTCCAGCTTTTTTTTAAGAATCGCAACCCGGGTTTCATAATCCGGGGGTTGGATATCGGTAACAAGGCCCCATCCAAAGCGGCTAACTAGCCGTTCTTGCAGGTTGGGTATTTCTTTGGTTGGTCTGTCTGAAGAGAAAATAATTTGTTTATGTGTGTCATAAAGAGCGTTAAAGGTATTAAAAAATTCTTCCTGCGTGGATTCTTTCCCGGCGATAAACTGGATATCATCGATAAGTAAAATATCAACATTACGGTATTTGGCACGAAATGATGATGTTGAGTGATGTTGTATAGCGTTGATTAATTCGTTAGTAAAACGTTCCGATGTTGTGTAGAAAATTTTTGCTTTAGGGTTTTTATTGTATATTCCCAGGCATATTGCTTGCATTAAATGAGTTTTTCCTAACCCCACCCCACCGTAGATAGATAAGGGGTTGTAGGCTTTAGCCGGAGCATCGACTATTGCCAGGGCTGCGGCGTGGGCAAATCTATTAGACGGGCCAACAACGAAATTATTAAAAGAATACCGCGGGTTCATGTAGGGGGTTTTTGCAGTTTGCGCCGGTTTGGGCTTTGCTTCTATATTTGGAGATCCGGTAGAATTTACAAGGGGTGTTATAGGCGGGGACTTTTTATCGCTAGGAATAGTTGCTGCGACAGCCAGACTAATTTGAAATGTAGGAGCGATATCTTTTAAAGTCTCTTCCACTAAGCCTAGGTAGTGCTGATTAAACCAATCTTTGAAAAAATTATCCGGCATTTCAAGCACAAGGGTGTCTACGCCTCTGATGCTGGGTTTTACCGGGCTAAACCAGGTTTGTGTAGCGGTTAAACCGATTTTCCCCTCAATAATTTTTTGAACTTTTGTCCAGACGGGTAGTATATCCATGATTATTTAAAAATTCACAAGTTATTCACAGCGAGGTTATGAGAAAATTACTTTATCGACTGGCACCTTTTTGCTGGCTGGTGGGTATTATATCAAAGTAGGTTTTTTTTGCAAGAGAAATTTTAATTTGCTTAAATATAGAGATTGAATAGTGGTATAATTTATCCTACTTAATTCCCGGCGTCCAGGTTATTTTTCTTGACTTAAAATGTTAATATGTTATAATTTGACATCATGAAGAAAAATTTAACTACGCCTACAAAAATAAAGGGTAAACGTGTACACGGTTTTCGTCGGAGAAAGAGTACGTCAGCGGGGAGAATAATTCTAAAAAGAAGAAGACGTAAAGGACGCAAGGTTCTTACTAAGTAGCCTGTCTGTTTTGTGGGGCTGTGGTGTGAGCTTTGCGGGAGGAATTGTTAGTTTCATCTGGGGTGACAAGGCTGCAGAGGCGCAGACGGTAAAGAGTTATGGCTTTGGCTATCGGATGCCAAACCATCGCTCTCTAGCTTATGATTAAGAAAACAATTCTTTGGGGTCTTAATATCTATAGGAGTTATATTTCCGGCTTGTTGCCTCCTTCTTGTCGTTTTAGGCCGAGCTGTTCTTGTTATGCCCACGAGTCAATAGAAAGATATGGCGCGCTGAAAGGCGGATTCAAGACTTTAAAGCGCATTATCCGCTGCCATCCTTTCTCTGCCGGTGGCTATGATCCAGTCAACTAAAATAAAAATCTAAATTATGGGAAAACGTACAGTTTTAGCTATTGTATTATCTGCCACTGTATTATTTGGCTATTCTTTATTGGTTTCAAAGATGTATCCTACTGAAAACAAAGAGAATGTGGCAAAAAGTGTGGACATTCTTTCTTCTGTCTCTGTGCCTTCAAGCAAACTAACGTCTATGCCAACGGAGTCTCTATCTCCTGTTCTTGAGCCTCAGGAGTATGTAGAGTTTGAAAATGATAAGTTTAAGATCATCTTTGCCAATCCTGGCGCTTATATCCACAAGATTATTTTAAAGGAGTATTCAGAGGAATTTTTCCTTGAAGATTTGTTTATCGTTCCGGAAGAGCTAAATTCTAAGTTTAAGGTGAGGCAGCTTCCGGGCGTTATAACTTTTACCTTCAAGGGCAATGGCAGGGAAATTATCAGGCGTTTTTCTATCTCTAACGATAGCTATAGCATAGTGTTAGAACGAAGTGAGCGCGGATTAAGCGGCGATGTTTCTAATCCTGCCCGGCAGATTTTACTTGCATCTAAAGTCGTTGAGCGTTCTGCTTATGAAAATAGATTTATGGAGTTGGCAATTAACACGCCCAAGAAAACAATTCGTAAGAAACTTCTAAGCCTGCGGGACGGCACATTGTTTTCTCAGATGAGTGACTGGGTTGGAGTGCGTGATCGCTATTTTACTTTTCTTGTCCGCCCATCAGCAGCAGCACAAAATGTGTTTATTGGAAAAGATGCATCTGGCGTGAAGATTGGCCTAACTGTTGGTGATGCCCCTGTTACTTCTTTAAGTTCATCGCAACAGGTAGATGTTTTTACGATTTATTGCGGACCTCAAGATCTAGACGAGTTATCAAAGCTGAACGTAGGTTTTGAGAATATCGTGCATTTTGGTTTTTTTGATCCAATAAGCCAGGTGCTTTTGGCAGTGCTAAAATTCTTTTTTAGGTTTACGCATAATTGGGGAGTAGCGATTCTGCTATTTGGTATATTTATTTCTCTTATTCTGTATCCACTGTCGCTTAAGCAAATACGCTCAATGAAAGAGATGCAGATATTACAGCCTAAGGTTAAAGAGCTGCAAGAGCGTTATAAGGAGAATCCTCAGCAGTTAAATAAAGCGACAATGGAGTTATACAAAGAACATCGAGTTAACCCTCTGGGCGGGTGCTTACCTATGATTTTGCAGATACCTGTGTTTTTTGCCCTGTATCAAGCATTAATGCGGTTTATTGGTTTGCGCGGAGCGACATTTTTATGGATAAAAGATTTATCTCAGCCAGATAGGCTTATTCCTTTTTCCCAGGAATATCCAATTATTGGTGATGGATTTAATCTTTTGCCTATCTTAATGATGGGGAGCATGTTTATGCAACAGAAATTTAGCGCAGCAGCAATGTCTGGAGGGGGTTCTTCGGACCAGCAGCGAATGATGATGTTTATGATGCCGTTGCTTTTTGGGTTTATTTTTTATCGCATGCCTTCAGGATTAGTTTTATATTGGTTAATATACGGTACATTAAGCGGATTAAATCAGTGGTTTAATACTCGCAAAAAAACGTCTTGAGGCCTATCACAAGAGGGTGGGCTGTAGCCGAAAAGATAAATTATGGAAAGTATTGAAATAGAAGGTAGAACCGTTGAAGAGGCAATAAAAAAGGCTTTGAAGCAGCTTAAAGCTAAGCGTTTGGAAGTTGATATTAAAATTCTCTCCGAAGAAACCAAGGGATTATTTGGTATGCCTGGGGCTAAGCCTGCGAAAATCAGGGCTACAACCATAAAGCAAAAATAGGCGTGTGGATACTTCCCCTGGGGGGTGTTCCACGTGGAACGTTTCATAACTCGTTGATTTATAATGGGTAAGCCCCGTTAGAGATAGTCCGCCACGTTTCCTTGGCGGACGTCTATAACGAAATTATCGAATAGAAAGAATTGCTTTCATAAAAAAGGTAATTATATATGAGTATAGGAGACGGTATCTCTAAACGGGGTAAGGTAATCGCAATCTGTAATCAGAAGGGTGGAACAGGTAAAACCACATCGGCGATAAATATTGCGTCTTATGCGGCCTTGGGGGGCAAGAAGACTCTGCTTATTGATATTGACCCGCAGGCAAATGCTACTAGCGGGTTAGGCATAGATAAGGCAACTGTAGAGAAAAGTATTTACAATGCTATTTTAGGCGATGTAGCGCTAAAAGAGTTAATCCTTGATACAAAGATAGTTGGCTTAAGTCTTGTTCCCGCAAATGCGGATTTGAGCGGATGCGAAGTGGAACTGGTAGGGATGATGTCTAGAGAGTATTGCCTTAAAAAAGCCCTGCAACCAGTAAAAGAAGAGTTTGAGATAATTTTTATTGACTGTCCGCCTTCTTTGGGTTTATCTACTATAAATGCACTTTGTGCTGCCGATACGGTATGTATTCCGGTGCAGTGCGAGTATTATGCGCTTGAAGGATTGGGTCAGTTGATTAATACAATATCTCTGGTGCGGGAAAATCTGAATCCGGAATTGAATATCGAAGGCGTTATTTTGACCATGGCAGATTTCCGTACTAATTTGACACGGGAGGTTATTGCCGAGACAAGGGCGCATTTTGCTTCAGCGCAACCCAAAGTTAGGGTGTATAATACAATTATTCCGCGTAATATCCGTCTGAGTGAAGCACCGGGTTTTGGTAAACCAATAGCACTATACGATAAAGACTCGTTGGGCGCTAAAAAATATTTTGAGTTGTCCCAAGAAATGCTGGGATTGACTTCAGAGCAGGTTAATTCCGAAGATACAGTTGTCCAAAACACAGAAGGGGAAGGAAGCTAATGGAGAAAAAAGCGTTAGGTAGAGGGCTAAGCGCATTGATTCCCGAGAAACCGATTAAGCAGGACCACGTGATAGTAGGCGGCATTACAAATTTAAGGATTGAAGAAATCGTTCCAAACCCTTATCAGCCGCGTAAGGAATTTGATCCTCAGGCCTTGCAAGATCTGACAGCTTCTATAAAAGAAAAAGGTTTGATTCAGCCGGTTATTGTGCGCAAGCGCGAAGCAGGGGGCTATGAATTAATTGCTGGAGAGCGAAGATTACGTGCTGCTAAGTTGTTGCAGCACAAAGAGATACAAGTAATTATTAAAGAGGTTAATGATGAAGAGTCGCTGGAACTTTCGTTAATCGAAAATATTCAGCGAGAGGAGTTAAATCCCTTAGAGCAGGCCCGCGCCTATCAGGAGCTAATTGATAAGTTTAAATTTACTCAGGGAAAGATTGCTCAGGCAATGGGCAAGGCAAGGACAACAATTAATAATACGTTACGAATATTAAGATTGCCGGAAAAGATCCAGGGATACATTAGCAGCAATCTACTTTCTTTTAGTCACGCGCGAGCTTTATTAGAGATAGAGGATGCTAGCGAGCAGACAGTTTTAGCGGATAGGATTATTGCTTCAGAGCTTTCTGTGAGACAGCTGGAGGGGTTGCTAAAACAAAAAACACCTCTTAGGCATAAGAAGAAAAAAACAGCTGCTTTAAATCAACCTCCGCACATATCCGCGCTTGAGGAACAACTACAGCACATGTTTGGTACGAAGGTTAAAATCGTGCAACGCAAAAAACGCGGCCGTATCGAGATAGAGTTTTATTCTCAAGAGGACCTTAAGCGAATACTGGAAGTGTTAAAAGATAAACTGTAATAGCATATATTTAAATTGTTATTGCGCTGGAAATTTTAGGAGTAAAAATGAAACATAATCAAGCCACTCTAATAGTTGTTAAGCCCGACGGGCTAAAGAAATCCTTAACCGGTAATATCCTGACACGCCTATCGGAAACAAAACTTGAAATTGTAGCTGCTAAGGTATTAAGAGTGTCAAAGGAATTAGCCGAGGAACATTATAGTCATTTAAAAGATGAGCCTTTTTTTGGGGAACTGATAAAATATATCCAGGGAGAAATGCATAACCGTAAGAAAACAATGGCTATGGTTTATTGGGGGCCTGATGCGATAAACAAGGTGCGTCAGCTTGCCGGAGCTACTAATCCTGAAGAGGCGGAGTCTACAACTATTAGGGGTTCATTCGGCAGGATTACTACAAAAGGTTTATACGAAAACGTAATTCATGCCTCAGCCAATGAAGAAGAATCAGAAAGAGAAATCAAGCTTTGGTTCTCCCCGGATGATATTATCGTGGATTTATATCCTGCCCAAGTCAGGACGGATAAGGAATGCAAAAGAAGGGTTTGGGCATGAAGACAGGCAAAAATATGATCGTGGGCATGACCGGCTTTGGCCGGGCGCAATGTCAATACAAACAGCTGCAATTAAATCTTCAGATAAGAAGTGTTAACCATCGTTTCTGCGAAGTGGTCTTTCATATCCCGGAAAATTTTATTTGCCTGGAAGGAAGAATTAAAAAATATATACAGAAATATGTTAAGCGAGGCAGGGTTACAGTTAATCTGTCTATCCACGGAAATCTCGACGCAAAAGTTATTATCGACCAGGAGTTGGCAAGGCGTTATTTCCGGTCTTTGCGCAATTTAAAGAAGACTTTGAATTTATCCGGCGAAATCAGTCTTGCGCAACTAAGTAATTTCCCCGGGGTCTTAGGCCTGCGAGAAGTCGGGCTCTCGGATAAGATGGTCTGGCCCGCGGTAGAGAAATTATTGCGTAGTGCATGTTCTGATTTACGCGCTATGCGCCTAAAGGAAGGGCGAGCAGTAAGTAAAGATATGCTCTCTCGTGCAAGTAAGATACACAAGAAGTTATTGTTTGTTAAGCGCAGAACACCAGTAGTTATTGCTGCTAAACGCAGGCGTATTAAAGAAATAGCCGGCAATATTGAAGAGATTAGCGGGATTATCAAGGCTTGTGATATTAGCGAGGAAGTTATGCGTCTGGGGTTTCATCTAAAAAATTTTGCAGCAAAAGTGTATTCTAATAGGCACCACAATCCTATAGGCAAAGAATTGGATTTTATCGCTCAGGAGATGCAGCGCGAAGCAAACACAATGGGGGCTAAATGCCAGGATGCGCTTTTAGGGGCAGCAGTTATTGAAATAAAAAGCCAGGTTGAGAAAATTAGGGAACAGGTTCAGAATGTGGAATAGAGCTTGTAAAGGCAGGCGCATATGGTAAAGCCTAAAGTAGCAAATAAAAGGAAGAGAGTTGTTTTTATCGTATCTGGTCCGTCGGGATCAGGCAAGACTACACTGATAAAGCAATTGTTGAAAAGAAATAGTTTTAAAAAGAGCGTTGTGAAAGTTACAACTTTTACCACCAGGGCGCCCAGAGGGAAAGAGCGCGATGGCCGCGATTATATATTTATAAAACCGGCAGAGTTTAAAAAACAAATTAAACGTGGCGAGTTTTTAGAATGGCAGAAAGTTTTGGGCCAGTATTATGGAACGCCAAAAGCAGCAGTTGCGGAATATGCAGCCTCTGGCAAAGATGTTATTTTATGTATTGATGTAAAAGGCGCAAAGTCTCTTAAGCAAAACAGGAGTTTTTGTTTTTCATATATTTTTATCTTACCATCGGCAGGGAATTGGCGCGTAACGCTTGCAAAAAGACTAAAAATGCGCTCCAGTGAAACTACCGCGCAGGTAAGGGCCCGTTTAGAGTTGGCGGAGAAAGAAATCATGAGCAGTAACGATTACGAGTACATTATTATAAATAAAAACATAAATCAGGCAACTGAGGAATTAGGCGAGATTATTTTATCAGAACGAAAGTGGCGCAAAAAAACATCTAAATAGAAAGCATAAATAAACGCAGGTAAGGAGGGTACAATAAATGGAAGTTTTTCCTTTAGAAAAGTTGTTAGCAATAACGGATAAGTCTTTGTTTAAATTAGTACTTGTGGTTTCAAAGAGGGCAATAGAAATAGCCGAGGGTTCTCCCAAGCTATGTGATGTTAGTCCGTCGGTAAAGCCGGCAAGTGTTGCTCTTCAGGAAATCGTCGAAGGCAGGCTGAAGTGTAAATTTTCCAAGGGAAAGAAGTGAAGCAGAAAAAAATAATTCTAGGGGTAAGCGGAAGCATTGCGGCATATAAGGCGGGCGATATTATAAGAAGGCTTCGAGAAGAAAGTTTTGCTGTGTCCGTAATAATGACTAAAGAGGCAGAAGCATTTATTACTTCTTTAACACTTGCGACTCTTTCCGGAGGCAGGGTTTATCGGGATATGTTTGCCGGGCGCGAGTATTCGGACATCGAATCCATTCGACTTGGTTCGGCTTCGCTCACCACAAGCCGCTCAGGATTCGATCCTGAGTCAAATCGAAGGATCGAACATATTTCTCTTGCGGATGAGGCAAGTTTAATTTTAATCGCGCCTGCAACCGCTAACGTTATTGCAAAAATTGCCGCAGGTATCTGTGATGATTTATTAACTACTACAGTGTGTGCCTCAACTTCAAAGGTGTTAATCGCTCCGGCGATGAATGAGAATATGTATCATAATAAAATTGTTAAAGAAAATATCGTAAAATTAGAAAAAATAGAATATAAATTTATTCCGCCCCGGAAGGGCAAGCTAGCTTGTGGCAAGACAGGGGAGGGTTGTCTGGCCGCAGTAGAAGATATTATTAAAGCGGTAAAAAACGAGATAAAGAAAAATGGGCGTTAAGTACAAAATAAATTCAGGTTTTTTTAAAACCTGGACACCTGAAATGTCGTATGTTTTAGGCTTTATTGCTGCGGATGGTAGCCTGGAAGACGCGTCATATATCAAAGGTAAATATTTAAGGCTTTATAGTAGCGACGGAGAAATTATTGAAAAGATAAAAAGAGTAATGCGTTCAGAGCATAGGGTGGTTGTGACTAATCCGCCGCCATTTTTAAGTAGGGGTAAAAAATATGAACGGAAAGAAAAATACATGCTTCGAATCGGGAGCCATGAAATTTTTGATGACCTAGTTAGTCTCGGCTTGACACCGCGAAAATCAAAGACAATGAAATTTATTAATGTTCCGTTTAAGTATTTGCCGCATTTTATAAGAGGGTATTTGGATGGCGATGGCTGCATATCCTATTATAGAAAAAAGGCGCGGCTCGCAGTCGTGTTTACTTCGGGCAGCAAACTATTTTTAGAGGGGTTGTTATTAGCCATAAGTAAATTATGCGGCGCTAGAAAACACAAGATATCTTTTAGTAGCAGAGCGTTCCAGATTAGATATTCTACGAGAGAAGCCATAAGATTATTAGAAGTAATTTATGGTTCTATTTCAGAAGATCTATTTTTATCGCGAAAATACAACATATATTTAAGTTTTATGAGAGAGCATCCGCAGTGGAGCGTTATAGATAAAATAAGATATGGCGTGGTACCCAAGAGGCTAAGGGAGTTGTCTGCAAAACAACTATTCACCGGTTCGAGCCCGGTCCACGCCTCCAAAGTTATTTGATAAAGAGTATTTATTAATTTTATGCGCCGGGGTGATGAAATTGGCAAACATAACGGACTTAAAATCCGTCGGCCGCAAGGCCCTGAGGGTTCAAGTCCCTCCCCCGGCATTGTGGGCTCATAGCTCAGTTGGTTAGAGTACTTCCTTGACATGGAAGGGGTCAGAGGTTCGAGTCCTCTTGGGCCCACCATTCTACTTTGCCAAAGTGCTTTCGCCTTTGGCTTCGTAGGAATATTTGGTAGCGGTTGCAGGGGCGTGATTGCCGTAGGCAATTTTACGGTCCACCATTAAAATAAGTGGTAATATGGATTTAGATATATTAAGACATTCTTGTTCGCACGTTTTAGCTTGCGCCGTAAAAGAGCTATGGCCTGAAACTAAACTGGGTATTGGTCCTTCAATAGATGATGGGTTTTATTATGATTTTGACAAGAAAGAACCTTTTACTCCGGAGGACTTAAAAAAAATAACAGAGAGGATGCGCCAGATTATAAATAAAAAGATTCCTTTTGTGAAGGAAGATATTTTAAAAGATGAGGCGAATAAATTATTTGAGGAAACTCACGAGAAATACAAACTGGAATTAATAAGCGAATTACCGGGTGAGAAAGTCTCTATCTATAAAACAGGAGATGCTTTTACGGATTTATGCCGCGGGCCGCACCTAAAATCTGCCGGAGAGATCAAGGCTTTTAAGTTGCTTTCTATCGCCGGAGCTTATTGGCGGGGGGATGAGAAAAACCCCATGCTGCAGAGAATTTACGGCACAGCGTTTTCTACAAAAAAAGAACTGGCTGCTTATTTAGATCTTCTTGAGCAAGCCAAGAAGCGCGACCATAGAAAATTAGGGGCGGACTTAGGATATTTTA
>CAJVXN010000015.1 GCA_913009335.1 uncultured bacterium | reverse complement strand
CACAGAACTATGTTTATTCACAAAAAGAAAAAAGTAACAAAAAAGAAAAAGAACTACTACTCGTTCATTAACAAAATAGGACATTCTTACTTTGGTAACAATAAGACATTTCTACTTTGGCTTGACAAATTGCTTTGACAGCCTATCAAATATATGTTATTAATATTATACTTACAGTACAAAAAACTCAAAAAAAGCAAAAAATGAATAAGAAAAAAATAAAACTTTTCTTCCGCACCCATTTAGTAAAAATTATCGCGGCTTTTGTAATCTGCTTAGGAATTTCCCTTCCGATTATTGCCTTAGGCCGGCTTGATTCCTACCAGCGTGATTATATACTGGCCTTTAACTCTTTTATTATTATTACTTCTATAGTATACGGGGGAATTTTTGTCTACTTTATCTATGGCTTTTCACACGGCGGATTTGCTAAACTTAAACATAAATCAATCGGAGGAGAACATCTGAATGTCAGCTGGGATGAGGTTATCGGTATTGACGAGGCAAAAGAAGAGGCATGGGAAGTCGTAAGCCTGCTAAAAGATAGAGCTCGCTTGCAACGAGTTGGAGGACAAATATTACGAGGCATGCTCATGCTAGGGCCTCCGGGATGTGGCAAGACATATCTTGCCAAGGCAATCGCAACAGAGGCAAATATTCCTTTTATTTCCATATCGGGTTCAGAATTTGTCGAGATGTACGTAGGCGTAGGTGCCAGCCGTGTTAGAAAACTATTTAAACGCGCCAGACAACTTGCCGAATCGGACAACGGATGCATTATCTTTATCGATGAGATTGACGCTGTTGCCGCCCGTCGTACAGAATCTTCCAGTGGAGGCGCTACAGAATACAACCAAACCCTAAATCAGCTTTTAGTAGAGATGGACGGCCTAAAGGAAAAAGATTATAATCTCTTAGTTATAGCCGCGACAAACCGCGAGCAAGTACTTGATGAAGCAATCAAGCGCCCGGGAAGATTTGACAGGAAAATATACTTTCGCCTGCCGAATCTCGAAGGAAGAGAAAAACTTTTTGAATACTATCTGAAAAAAATTAAATATAACCCTGATATTAACATCGGCCGGCTTGCCAGACGTTCCGTGCAAAAATCTCCCGCAGATATCGCCAGCATTATACAAGAAGCAGCTCTAATTGCTGCCAGGCATAAAAAAGATCTGGTAGGATTTGAAGAAATAGCCGAGGCTATGGAACGCATAGATATGGGCATCAAGCATAGGGTAACTTTTACACCTCATGAAAAAGAAATGACTGCCTATCATGAAGCAGGACACTTAATCGTAACCTATATGCACCACCCCACAGATGACGTATTTAAAGCTACGATTATCCCGCGCGGCCCGAGTCTTGGCGCGGTATATCATCCCCCCAGAGAAGAACTACACACTTTCTCGCGCGAGAGAATTATTGCTAATATAAAGGTCGGCATCGGAGGATATGTGGCAGAAAAACTCAAATATGGCACTACCTCAAGTGGTGTTGCCAGCGATTTTGAAGGCGCCATGTTCTGGGCACACATGATGGTTTGGAAAATCGGCATGGGTGAGAGTGAACTTATCGGAGACTATACGGCAATACCTAAGGACCAACTTTCTGAACACACTAAACAACAATTAAATAACGACACGAATAAAATAATTAAAGACTGTTTATCAGAAGTTGAAACACTTCTTACAGATGAACGCCCCATCCTGGATAGATTCGCTAAAGAACTGCTTGAGAAAGAAGAATTAGACTACGATGAAATTGAGGCCATATTTAAAGAACACGGCAAGTCTCGCACCTAATCTTTTATTTATATTAATAATTATAACATTTACCTCTTCTTGCGGCCCACGCTACAGTTTCCCTAAAAAAACTCTTAGTCAATCTTTAACTGATATCTGCGCAAAAGATAATATAACCGTAAAGGCAGAACTTGTCGGAAAAAGTCTCTGGGTTTATGCCCCTTTTGATTCTTTAGTCGAAGAAAAGGAAATCCCCGAGCAACCAGAAAAAAAAGAAATGCTTCTTACGGACATCAGCTCTTATTTTGAACATTCCTCATTTAAGATAAATTTCGCGACAGGAGAAAACAAACAAGATACACCGATAGAAAAAACATATCCGGCGCTAACAAAGACAGCATCAAAAAAGATTGATCGCATAATAACAGCAATCTCGCGAGTAATTTTAAGCACTGATGCTGAGATTGATTTTTTTGCAGTTGTCGCATCGGATATAGATGACGCAGGAATTGACTTCTTCTATATTGGCGCTGTCATTGATATAAGAAAAAGCAGCGTATCTAAAATATCACCCACTGAATATCGCAAGAGAATTATTACTGATTTGCGGCTTAATTCTGAGGCACTGGGAGATAAAGAGGGAAAACATATCCAATTTACTGATATTCAAATGGTAGATTTTCTTTCTTATCAGATACTGCAAAGAATAAATAATGAATTTGCTTACGGATTAGACAAAGAAATTGATTTAGAGCAAACAATAACTTCTATTTGTTACTACGTAATCTCTGCTTATGATTTTGCGGATTTTGAGCGACTGGAATTATCTGATCTTTCAACGGGTGAGAAATTAATTCTAAGCCAGAGATCTTTAGAAGAATTCATAGAAAAAACCCCCGCTCTTAAGAAAGAGAAGTTATTTTAACTTTTCTTCCCTCGATTTTTACCCTGCCCTGCAGAATTAAATTAATCGCCTCAGGATAAATCTTGTGTTCTGTTTTATGGATCTTCTTCTCTAGACTTTGGGGAGTTTCAGTTTCTTTGATCTCTATTTCTTTCTGAAGTATTATCGGGCCGCAATCTATTTGGCTATCTACAAAATGAACCGTAACCCCCGTAATCTTAACTCCATAGTCAAAAGCATCAGCTATTGCGTGCGCCCCCTTAAAAGAAGGAAGAAGCGCGGGATGGATATTAATAATTTTATTATGAAAACCATTAATTAAATCCGGGCCTAATATACGCATAAAACCGGCAAGTACTATTAAATCAATATTAGCTGCTTTTAGGTTCTTTATAATCTCCCGCTCAAACCCTGTCTTATCAGCAAAATCTTTACGCTTTATAACGACAGTCTTAACCCCTGCCCTTTTTGCCTTGCTGATAGCAGGCGCTTTAGGATTATCCGTAATCATAAGAGAGATATTAACATTAAGCTTGCCTGTCTTTTGCGCTCTGATGATTGCCGATAAATTAGTACCTCTGCCTGAAGCAAATACAGCAATATTCATTTTATCACCCTCGCTTTGCTATTGCCTTTGTCGGACAAACCTTAAGACACTCGCCGGAATTTTGACATTTTGCATAATCAAATACTGCCAGGTTATTCTTTATCTCTATTGCCTGATGAGGGCACGACCTTTGACACTTACGACAGGCAATACATCCTACCTTACATACACTCATTACCTGCTTGCCTAAATCCTTCGATACACAATTTGTATAATAAGGCTTATCTTGACGGTTAAGAGAAAATAAATTTTTAGGACAGGCAGAAACACACTTACCGCATGCCTTACATTTACCTTCGATTACTTTAGGAAGCCCCTCTTCTCCCATCTCCATCGCCCCGAAAGGGCAGGCTAAAACACAATCACCAAATCCTAAGCATCCGTATGCGCATGCCTTTTGCCCTCCCATGACTAAATTACTCGCGGCACACGTCTTAACTCCTTTATATACAAATCTGTCTTTTACCTTTTTACCGCCATTGCAATGAAGAACAGCCACGGTCTTTACCGTCTCACCTACCTCCACACCTAAAACTTTAGATATCTCAGCCTTTTCTTCTTCCTCTGTAGCAACACATGCGGAAATACTAACCGCCCCCTGTATCAATTCCTCAGCAAAACCAATACATCCCGGTTTACCGCATGCTCCGCAGTTTGCCCCGGGAAGAGCCTTCATTATCTGGGTAAGCCTGGGGTCTTCCTGGACACATAATTTCTTTGAAGCAAGAGCTAAACCCAAACCAAAACCAAGGCCTAATAAACTTAAAACTATAACAGGCAGTAAAAATTCCATAATTATCCTATGACTAACCCCGACAGCAAAACACTGCTAAAATTTAGAATAAATTTTCTTGCAACTGTCGGGATAAGTTCACCCATACAACTTATGCTAAGCCTACAGCTTCCATAAGTTGTGGCTTCACTTAAAATTTAAAACCTCCAAATCCCATAAACGCAAGACTCATCAATGCTGCGACAATAAACGCAATAGGAATGCCCTTCATGCTCTCGGGAACATCAACAAACTCCAGTCTCTCCCTTATCGCCGACATCAAAAGTAAAGCTAAGGTAAAACCTACGCCAGCGAATATACTCTGGGTAAAACTAAGGATAAAACTACCCGGTAAAGTAGCTGAATCCTTAAAAAATTCATTTGTGTTTAATATCGTAACACCCAAAATCGCGCAATTAGTAGTTATAAGCGGAAGATATATTCCTAAGGCCCGGTATAAAGTAATACTAAACTTTCTGATAATCATCTCAACTAATTGCACAAAGGCGGCAATAACCAAAATGAATGTAATCGTTCTAAGATATGTTACATTAAAAGGGATGAGTATATATCTATACAATAGCCAGGTGATAACGGATGAACAGCCCATAACAAATGTAACGGCAATACCCATACTTACCGCGGGTTTTGTTTCGCGGGATACACCGATAAACGGGCACATCCCCAGGAATTTCGAAAGGATGAAATTATTAATAAAGACCATGCTAATGATGATCATTATTAAACTACTTAAACTCATAACTCTTTCCCTTTACTTTTTTTTAGTTGCGTAAAAGCAATTATAAAACCTAGTGTCAATAATGCCCCGGGGGCTAAAATCATAATCGAGGCCGGTTCAAACCCTTTTATCAGGACAAAACCGAAAATTTTACCTGAGCCTAGAATTTCCCTGATTGATGATATTATAAGAAGCGCTAATGTAAAACCGCAGCCCATACCTAAAGCGTCAAATATTGAATGTACGATATTACGCTTTGAAGCAAAGGCCTCTGCCCTGCCTAATACAATACAATTAACCACTATCAAAGGAACAAAAATTCCCAAGGACCTATCCAGCACAGGAAAGTAAGCTTTAAGCAACATCTCAACAATCGTTACAAATGTCGCAATTACTACGACAAAACAAGGGATACGAATTTTTTCCGGAATAATCTTTCGTAAAGATGAAATAATAATATTCGAGCCTAAAAGAACAAACGTAGAAGCTACTCCCATACCAATGGCATTTACACAAGATACCGATACCGCAAGTATGGGGCACAGGCCCAATACTAAAACAAGTACGGGATTTTCTTTAATTATTCCTTTGATGAATTCGACTATTAACTTTTTCATCTTATGAACACGTGGGTTATGAAATGTTAATGAACATAGCTCACTGTGCGAGTTAGACCCTTGACATCTTTGATGTCAAGGGTTAGATTCGGCCAAACATCTTATGAGCTCTTACGCTCCATAAGATGTGGCCTCACTTAATACCTCTTCGGCCTAACATACCTATCTATTAAAGGAGTAAAGGCATTCATCATAAGTATAGAATAACTAACCCCTTCAGGATACCCGCCCCATTTTCTTATAACAAATGTAATCAATCCGCATCCTATACCAAAAATCGCCTGCCCCTTGAGCGTTAAAGGTGTAGTTACATAATCGGTAGCCATGAAGAATGCGCCCAGAATAAGACCTCCGGAAAGAATGGCAAATATCCAATCTCCGGAAAATAACGCTGTACCCCCAAACGCCCAGCTAAATAAAGCAAGAGTCGCGATAAATGCAAATGGAGCATGAAGCGAAAATACCCCTCTTACCCATAAAAATATCGCTCCTAAAATAAGCAACCCAATACAAACCTCTCCGATACATCCGGCTCTGCCACCAAAGAATAAATCACCATAAGTTAAATTCATTTCTGCCAAATTTAAAATCTTACCCTCTTTCAATAAAGCAAGAGGCGTAGCAGTAGTTAGCGCATCATAAGGAGCATGAAACGTAGTCATATATGTGGGCCAGGCCGCAAGTAAAAACGCCCTGCCCGCCAAAGCCGGGTTAAAAATATTTCTACCTAATCCTCCAAACGCATGTTTGACAATTGCAATAGCAAAAAAACTCCCCACAACCGGAATCCACAAAGGAACAACTGGCGGTAAATTATAAGTAAGTAAAAGGCCTGTTAAAACAGCACTGCCGTCTAATACAGAAACCTCCTGCCCTCTTAAACGCTGTATCAATACTTCAAATACTACAGCAGATAAAACCCCGGTTAGTATTACCCAAAGAGCGCTTAATCCGAATATCCACACAGAGCCAATACCGGAAGGAATAAGAGCGATAACCACTGCCCACATAATAGTCGCGGTAGATTCGTGACGGTGTATGTGCGGAGATGTTGAAACAACTAAATTATTATTCATATTTAACCAAGCTTATGATTTCTTCTGCTTTTTCTTTAACGGATTTTATAACAGCCTCGGATGAAATAGTCGCGCCTGTTATAGCTTCAACCGTATCAATATCCGCTATTTTCTTATTGCTAAAACGTTCCTCAAACCAGGGTTTTTGCTTTTCATCTTTCTTGGCTTTACCTGTTAAAACCTCAATAAGTGTCACCTGGCTGGCCAGCTCTATTATTTTTACCCCTAACCCCGGTGTTTCATTCTGTGCTAATATTTTAATCCCGGAAACTTTGCCTTCTTTATCTATCCCCACCATTGTCTCAATTACGCTGGAATATCCACGTCTTGATGCTAAAACACAATAACCTAAAACATCCCCTTCTTGATTTAAAGCCTTATAATACAGAATATCACCATCTTTTGTAACCGACTCGAAATTATCCGCGTAAGAAAAAACTTCCCGTAAAGCATTTTGCTCTTGTTGATATTTCTGAAAAGCAATTTTATCCTTAGTAATAAAATTTACCCAAGAAAGAAGACCACCCGCAAAAAAACATATCGCAAAAAGAATCAGGCTGAATTTTAATAAATCATTCTTCATCGTTTAATTTTTGTTTTGGCGTATTTAACCCACTGGACAATATTCTTATTTACAGGACAGCTGTAGGCGCATAAACCACATTCAACACAATCCAGCAAACCATAATCCTTAGCTAAATCCCACTTCCCCTTAGATGCAGCCGCACTTATTAAAGCAGGTGAAAGCCCCATAGGGCAATTCTTAATACATTCACCGCATCTTATACAAGCTCCCTCTTCTGCTTCTGCTACTTCATCATCAGCCAAAACAAGCACGCCGCTGCTTCCTTTAATTATGGGTACTTCATCAGTGCCCTGCGCTATGCCCATCATCGGGCCACCCATAATTATCTTTTTTATTTCTTTCTTTAAAGGACCTGCGATAGAAATCAAATCTTTAATCGGTGTCCCAATCCTTACTTTAAAATTACCGGGATTCTCAAATATATCACCTGTTACCGTAACTATTCTTTCATAAAGAGGCTTATTTTTATATACTGCCTCAAATATGGCGAATGCCGTTGCTACATTATGTACAACCACTCCCACTTCAAACGGAAGCTTACCTGAAGGAACCTTTCTCTTTAATACCGAATATATTAATTGTTTCTCAGCGCCCTGCGGATACTGCGTCTTTAAAACTTTTAATTTAAAATCTAAAACTTGATTTTTAAATTCCTTGATTGCTTCAGGCTTATTATCTTCAACAGCAATGTAAACATTCGCAGTATTTAATATTTTAGCAATAATACACACGCCTTCTAATATTTCTTTAGGGTTTTCCACCATAAGACGGTTATCGCTTGTTAGATACGGCTCACATTCCGCGCCGTTTATAATAAGACTGTCTATCGGCTTTGGAGGAGCGAGTTTTACATGAGAAGGAAATGTAGCACCCCCCATGCCTACAATACCGCAGTCTTTTATTATATTGCGTAATTGATCAATGGATAAACCATCAACCTCTTCCTTGCTACGTAAGACAAATTCCTCTTCAACAGCTTCCTTATCCCTTTCAATAACGATTGTCTTTGTTTTACCTAAAACAGGATGCGGCCAATCAGTAATTTTTAAAACCTTGCCATTTACAGAAGAATGTATCGGGCTTGTAACAAGAGCATCCGCATGAGCAAGCAACTGTCCCGTCTTAACAATATCGCCGACTCCTACATCTAATAAATCATTCGGCTTTCCCAAATGCTGTACCAAGGAGATATATACCGTATCCGGCAAAGGCGCATTTTTTACGGATACTTTTTCAGTTAATTCTTTTTTCTCGTCTATTTTTGTCATCAAATATTAACCCTAAAATTCCTGAAATTATCAAAATAACCCCTACTCCAATAAGGATTTTATCCTGTCCTACTTTATCAGCAATAAGCGCACTTATAAACATAAACACTAGAAAAGCAAAGTGGTTTATGATCTCTAAAGAACTAAATATCTTACCACGCATCTCATTATGACTTACCTGATGAACCAAAGTAGTACAAGCGATTACTATCGGTGAAGCAAACACACCTAAGATGAATACTAAAACTGCCGCTGATGAAAAACTGGGAGCGACCTTTAAAACAAAGGCAAAAACTGCCAAAACAATTCCGCTGGAGCTAAGTGATAAAAATATCGTTTTAAATAAGGACATTTTTTGCCCGAACCTACCGTATATAAGCGAGCCGACAAATAACCCCGCGCCGATAAACATTCCTAAAATCCCTAAATCTCTAGTCACGGAATGAAGTGACTGCTGAACAAAGACAATGATTACCGTATAAATACTGCCTAAGGCTGCCCACAATAAAAAAAGAATTCCGATAACAAAACGTAATTCTTTATGCCTAACCAGATATAAAATACCTTCTTTCATTTCTCCGGCAACGGATTTTTGGATTACCTCTAGAACTTCTTTACTAACAGTTACAATGCTTTCTTTCTTAAAAGAACCTATTTTCTTGCTGATTAAAAAGATACAAATTCCGGAAATCAAAAATGTTAAGGAATCTAAATAAAAACCACCCTTTGCCCCTACCCAAAAAACAAGTATTCCACTTAAACCGAGACCTAAAACCGCAGCAATCATGCCTGTGTTGGTAAACAAAGAATTAGCTAAAAGGAGATCTTTTTCTTCTACTAAATCAGGAATTATTGACATCTTCGCTGGTACGAAAAATCTTCCTATGCAAAAGATAAGAAATACGATTATATAAATGGATAATATTAAATCTTTATAAAAGAACATCGACAACGGGATCAATAAAACAAACAGACAGCGCAATACATCACAGATATACATCGTCTTGCGCCTATCCCATCTATCTACATACACACCGGCGAGAGGTCCAATTATAAATACGGGAATAATCGTAAAAGAAATTACCTTGGCAAGCTGCAGGGCTGAACCCGGCGCCCGTTGATAAACAAGAGCAATCAGGGCCATCTGGGTTAGTTTATCGCCAAATTGGGAAATAATCTGCCCCAGCCAGAGCAGGAAAAAATTTTTATTTTTTAATACTTCTGCAAATCTTGCCATTTCTTTAGTTTTTAAATCTAAAGCCCGCAGAGGGAATCGAACCCACGACCTTTGCTTTACGAAAGCATCGCTCTGCCAACTGAGCTATGCGGGCATATCATTTCAAGCCGATGCCCCCGTCTCACGAGCAGGGCAACCCACGCTTTACGAAAACGTTGTCCCGAATGAAGTTTATTCTACACAGTTTTCTCTTCGGGATCCCGAAGCTAAGCTAGTTTTGAAATTGCTACCTTCGGGACTCTGCCAACTCAAGCTACATCGACAAATTTACAGGGCTATATCATACCAAATTTATCCCTTATTGCCAAGATTTTTTGCGAATATTGCTAGAGAGGAACGCTATGATAACAGAAGAGTTAAGTAAGTTTTTAAGATTGTTTATTCGAATAAATCCGTAGGTAATTTCTTAGGTTCCCAACTGCCTCTTTTTTTAAGCCAGAGGCAATGCTCACAGCTGCCCGCATCAGAAGGCATTGGCCCTCTAAGCAGCTCTACCGCTGAGGAAAATATCTTTCTAGTTCTTTCTATATCGGTCTCAATCTTAACTATTTTAATATCAAACTCTATTAATCCACCTCTTCTAACCTCTTTCGGATAATAATAGACTAAATAAGCAAAATCCTTTATTTTATAACCATTTGCGCTTAAAAGAAGATTATATGTCTCAAGCTGAGTCCGATAATATTTCTTTGAATCAGCTTCACCCGGAGCACTACCGCGTGTTTTATAATCTATGG
Source organism: uncultured bacterium (assembly GCA_913009335.1). GTDB lineage: Bacteria > Omnitrophota > Gorgyraeia > Ghiorseimicrobiales > Ghiorseimicrobiaceae > DRER01. The sequence goes on along the minus strand of CAJVXN010000015.1, from coordinate 33,357 downwards.
GAATATAGGCGACTTCATCTAACAAGCAATCATCCAGGGCTCCAAATAAAACAGCATCCAGTTTTTTATCATGATATTCTAATCCCGTGCGCCAATTACGCCACTCCTGCATCAGATTTAAATTCGGCATCAATGTTCCTTCAACTTTACCAACAAGCTCCGGCGGCAATTCTGAGCGATACTTATCAAAATAATCTTTAATCACAAGATCCATGCCTCCGGGTAGTGAAGGAAATATACCCCGCGGACGTCGCACTCTCTTATTATAATGCATCCAGAAACACCTCGGGCATTCCTGAAAAAGATGCAGCCCGGTTGTCGGTGAAAGTTTTATCATATTAGAGAGAATTATTTAAAAACTAGTATTAAGAAAAAATTTTACTGCGGCTCTTTCCTTTATCTGATAGGCTCTTCTGCCATGACTCAATAAGCGCTTTAATGCTTTCCTGAATACGAAAAAAATCACCCGCACTCAACCATTCCTTTTTGAATATGCTCCCCCCGAAGGCAACGCCAGCGGCACCATAAGAGAAAAATAAACCGATATTCTTAAGATTAACGCCTCCGCAGGCAAGAAGTTCTACATTATTAAAAGGTCCTTTTAACTCTTTAAAATATTCCGGGCCAAAAAATCTTGCCGGAAATACTTTTACCATTGTAGCACCTAGTAATACTGCCTTGTATATCTCCTGCGGTGTTAATGCTCCGGGAAATACACAGATATTATTTTTAACACAATATCGGAGAACATCATCTATGAGAACCGGAGAGACGATAAACGTTGCTCCGCTATCTAAGGCGCGATGCAAATCATCCATTGAAAGAACTGTACCAGCGCCTACGGTAAAACGATTATTTGCCGCCTTTACCATAACCCTTATTAATTCAGGGGCACCATGCGCATTCATGGTGATTTCAACTGTTTTAAGCCCGGAAGAAACTATGCATTCGGCAAGAGGTATAATAGAATCCTTATCTACACCCCGCAATATCCCCATAATCGGGAGTTGTTTAAAACTTTTAATATCCACCCCACTCTTCCTTCCAGTCTCTACCCCAGTCCTTTAGGAAGGGCGGGATCCATAAGCTATTAATCTATGCCTGTATTGGTAAGGCTTTCGTAGAACTCACGGTAGTTTTCCTTATCGCCGGTTTTACGCAATGCCATGGCATCCCGGGGATGCTCATTCATCATACCGGATATAGCATAAGGAATAATATAACCCCATTCTATCTTTTCCCTTAGGGGTATAAACTCATTGGATATTAAATCTAATATTGGCCGTATATCAAACTTTGGATTCTTTAAAAACCCCACCAGAAGCTCAAGAGGACAATTCCCCGCTGCACGGCCGATGCCGTAAACCGTAGCATCAAGATAATTCGCGTTATGCATTATTGCCTCTATGGTATTCCCAAAAGCAAGTTGCTGATGATTATGCCCGTGAAAACCCACTTCTTTTGTCTTTAGAATGCTACAAAATTTTTTAACAAGTAACTCAACGGGTTCTTGATATAAAGCACCGAAGCTGTCAACTATATAAACCACATCAACGCTGCATTCACTTTCAATCTGAGCAAGAGCATCATCCAGCTCAGACCCCATATTGCGGGAGACAGCCATAATGTTAATTGTCGTCTCATATCCTTTTTGTTTAAAATGATTGGTCATAAATATTGCCTTATCAATATCCTTAACGTATGCTGCCGTCCGCATCATATCAACCGGGCTTTGTTTTTTCGGCTTTATACCATCCATATCAACACGGCCTACATCCACCATAACAGAAATCTTTGTCCTGGCTTTTATTCCTTCGATTACACGTTTTATTTGATCATCGTCACAAAATTTCCATAGACCGTATTCTTTAGATGAAAAAAGATTTTTAGAATTCTTATATCCTATCTCCATATAATCTACACCCGAAGCATTAATAGCCTTATAAACTTTACGAACAAATTCGATATCGAAATCATGATTATTAATAAGCCCGCCATCGCGGATCGTGCAATCCAATACTTTAATTTTATCTCTATACATCTTTCCTCCAAAAAATCAGCTTTAACATAAGCATTTATTTTAACAAATTATTTGAATTCCTTCACTTCACTACATATATGATTTAGTTTATTCTCAAAATCATTCAATGCCTCATCCATATTGCAAACTGCAGAGTCAAAAAGATTCTTCCAGGCTATATTATTCCTAGCACTCTTCTTGATTTCCTTCATTCCTGACTGTAACTTTATAATCTTTTTATGTATCCTGTTGCATTTATTCTCAATCTGGTAAATCTTGGGAATTTTTAGTTTTTTTGATTTTACCTTAATCATAATTGCCCATCTTTTAAAACCCACCCTTTAAAGGTATTAAAAGGATCTATAGATAACACAACCTGCTACCTACAGATTATCACCCTCAAGCAGCTTATCAATCTGCTGTAACAACTCATCGCTCGAAAAAGGCTTAGTCATGTAATAATTTGCACCGACAACTTTACCAATAATCCTATCAACATCTAATGATTTAGCTGTTACCATAATAACGGGAATATCGGCAATCAAGGGGTTTCTCCTAATTTCCTTACAAACTTCCTCCCCGGGGATGTCCGGAAGCATTAAATCTAATAAGATTAAATCAGGTATATGTTCCTTTACCTTATCCAATCCCTCTTTACCTGCGGAGGCAATAACAACACTATATTTATCAGTAGATTCAAGATTAGATTTAACTAATTTAGCAAGGCTTTGCTCATCTTCGATTATAAGAATTAGCTTTTTTTTCATACAGATACCTCTATTAATTTACACTTTTTAGAATACTACCAATAAAGCTTCTGAAAACGTTTTGAGTAACGCTTTATCCATTCCTTAGATGCTTCCTCTAGCGAGATATCTTTGCCTAGCTGCAAGCTGCGTAAATCACGATATTCGCTAATAAGATATATCTGTTCAATCAGTTTAACCTTAAAAGCATCATTAATCCTTTTAAAACAAACACCGATATTGTAAAAGCCTGTCTCAGAATCCTTTGAACACCTAACAACCTGCGCTTTAACCTTAAATACTTTATGTTCAAACGGTATAGCTAAAGAAATCATGGAATTTTTCTTAACAAGCTGTTTAGATGAAAACAATAGCCCCCCCCGGCTTACATTTATTGCCGTAGATAATCCTTCTTTGATATCGTCACTCTGCCATCTATGAATAACTTTATAACTAAGAGGGAAACACATTGGATGGCGAATAAAATGCCGGCGATTGGGTGCTTTTATAGTCTTTATCTTTTTACGCATATCTAGAATACCTCCGAAAATAAATATTTTATCATAAACCCCGTCCCATTTAACATTATACTTCTAAATATAAAAAACCCCAAGCTAAATCTCCTCTTGCCCTATTCTACCCTATCCATCTTTAAGTGTATACTTATTAATAATATTTTCTACCATTTCTATCTTAATCGGCTTAGCCAAATATTCATCTACGCCTAATGTTTTTGCGGAAAAATAGTCCATATCCGGATCACCCGTAATCATTACCATCTTTGCCCTAAGATTATTTGCCTTTGCATACTTAATTAAATCAGCGCCGTCTACCCCCGGCATATTATAATCAACGAAGACTAGATCATAATTATCCGATTTTATAAGCTCCAGTGCCTTTGTTCCGTCAAAAACACCGTCGATATTATGTTCTTTAAGATCTGCCCGATTCTCTAATAATTCAAGCAGTCCCCTTGTATCATCAGCAAAAAGTATTTTCATCTTATACCTCCTAAAATTGCTTTTTTATTTTATTATTTTATAAGCAGATCTTTTAACATCTTTCGCTTACCCTCTTTTACACCTTCATCGCAATACCCGTATGCAACAACGGCAGCGAGTTCTAAATTACTACTTAGTTTAAGGAACTTAGATACTTCTACCTTCTTATTTAATATCTCACCCAACCAACAAGCAGCCAACCCTTGAGAATGCGCGTAAAGCAACATATTTTGTATGCTTGCGCCGATAGCCATTAAATCTTTATCGCGATTATAAGAAGTATTTTTATCCATAAAAACCAACAAGACCATAGGAGCACTCTCAATAATTCCTCCGTATTCGCTAAACCGCGCAAGACCATCCTTACGCGTCTTATCCTTAATCACCATAAATCTCCAAGGCTGATTATTCAACCCTGACGGCGCCCATCTGCCCGCATCAAGAATATTTTCAATTTGTGAATCTTCCGGTATCTGGTTATTATATGCCCTTATCGAACGCCTGGTTATAATAGTATCTAATATATCCATATTAAGCTATACCTTTTTACTTCTTCTTTCTTTTTCTTTAATTTTATTCCAATTGCTAATGATTTCCCGGCTTGATTTTACTTTCTTATTGCCGAATACATGCGGGTGCCTTCTTTTTAATTTCTTTATTAATACGTCAATTACATCTTCTACATCGAATCTTCCATTTTTTGATGCAATCTGAGAATGAAACATTACCTGAATTAATAAATCTCCCAACTCTTCCTTCATATGCGAATAGTCTTGGCTTTCTATCGCAGAAATAAGCTCCTCTGACTCCTCTCTAAGATATGGGATAAGCGTTTGATGTGTTTGTTCCCTATCCCAGAGACAACCCTTTGAACTATGAAGACGGTGAAATATTTTTTTAAGCTCAAGAAACTTTGTTTGCTTCTTCATTTAAACTATTATATACATCCTTATAAACATTAAAATCATTATCTGAAAATAAAACAAATATTATCTTATCCAAGGCATCGCTGTTATCCCGGATAAAAGCTAAAGCTATTTCCAGGGCAATAGGGCAAGCCTTCGCAAGTGGAAAACGATAAACCCCTGTAGATATTGAAGGAAAAGCAATAGTTTTTAAATTATGCTCTTTAGCAAGCTTGAGTGATTCCCGATAACAAGAAGCAAGTAGTTCTTCTTCGTTACGCTTTCCGCCGCACCATACAGGACCTACCGTATGAATAACATACCTAGCCGCTAAATTATAGCCTTTCGTAATTTTAGCACTCCCCGTAGCACAACCTCCGAGTTTTACGCATTCTCTGAGTAATCCTGCCCCGGCAACACGGTGGATTGCACCATCTACCCCTCCCCCTCCGAGCAATGTCTTATTCGCCGCATTCACGATAGCATCGGCGGAAATTTGAGTAATATCTCCTCTAATTAACTCAATATTCGTCTCCATAGACTAACTCCGAATAAACAAAGCCTAAATAAACCCGTAGCTTTCCCACGTCAATATACAACAAGGAGCAAATATTATTTAAAAATCTCCTTACGCATATAAAGCAGATAGATCAATAAAAATGCGATAATCGGCAATTAATTCATCTTGCATACGCATAATATTTACAAACGGGAGTGTTAATTTTTTATCATCATGGCGAGTATAGGTTACTTTCCCTTCACAAATCAAAACATTAGCATCTACCCATACATCTATTATATAATGATGCAAAGATTTTATACTGGTAAAAAAATCGGAGATTACATTGCGTATATTTTTCTTATTGTATACAACAGGCGAATTTGCAAAGCGAAAGCATGCATCATCTGTTAGAAACGATACAAAACCCTCGACATCCATATTATCTACTGTAGAAAATAGATTATTTAATTTTTCCTTCACTTTACGTCCTCTTTTTCATTCTTCTTTCTCGCGACGCATACAAGCAAACCCCCTACTAACACAACAGAGGCGGCAAACGGTGCTACCCTTTCCCAATCGACAGAAAGATTCGGGTCATTATAACTTGTTTCTATAGTAATACCTGTGCTTTCAAATTTTTTTGTTTCAAAAGGCAGGAATCTCATTACTGCTTTTCCATTACGGACTAACATTTTAGGCGGAAACAACAAAATAAATCCAATTAGTAAAATCATTAAAACAACAATTATTAATTGCTTTACATTCATCTTTCTCCTTATTCGTTATTTAAATTTTTCTTACGAATTTTCCTAAAATTATATTTTGCCTTACTAGAACCTTATAGCCACTTTAATTCCAATTTCTGTAGAATTATTTTTCGGCTCATACCCCCTGCCGATAATAATCCCGGAATATGTAACATTTACCTCTTCAGACTTATCTATATCCCAATATTTTATAAATGGCTCAATCAATAAATCTGTATTTTCCCGTTTCTTTAAAAACTTTACAGACCCTCTTATACCATAGCCATCATTTTGGTCGTTTTCTAAATCGGCAAAACCAAGGTTTGCGTCACTTAAATGGCTTTTCTGTTTTCCTTTCCAGAAAATATCATATTCAACCATAAAGCCCAATAACCAACCATTGTCTAATTCTGTAAGTGTCTCAATGCCAATAGGGCTGTAATAATAGTTTGATTCCCTTTCATAACCAACGTGCCCTGTTGAAGTAGTCATCCCGGATGAATCATCATTTAAGTATCTATAGCCAAATCCTATATATGGGGTAATACTCGTTTGGCTAAATGCGTCAAAACTTCTGCCGACTAAACCGCGTACTTCAAACATAAGATTATCTATATTATCCACACTGCCCGTACTTGTTGATGAATAATCCTGGGCTCCCCAGCTTATCTTGCTTTCGGCTTTAAACATAAAATTATTGTTATACGCGTATATGCCGGATATCCCGCACATAAGACCTTCTTCTTCCATAACATCAGGTTCCTCATAGGTAACATAGGAAATCTCCGTGGCTAATTCCGCTTCATGTTTTATCGGGCCTACCCCGGCTAAAGCAACTCCCACAATCATAAACATAAAACAAACTGTTAAAATCAATGTTTTCTTCATTTTTCCTCCCTTTATTTATCGAATATTTTTATGACCTCATCCCACTTTTTCTGCACCTTAAGTATCAATTCTGCCGTCTCTCTTACTGCCCCTCTTCCACCACTTTTATTGGTAATATAGACAGCAGCTTGTTTAATCTCCGGACAGGCGTTTACAACCGCAACAGGTAATCCCACGCGTCTCATAACCGATAAGTCTACTAGATCATCACCGATAAAGCAGATTTCATCATCGCGCAATTTGTACTTTTTCAAAATTTTTCCGAATGCGTCTGTTTTCGGGAAAGCATCTGCATAAATCTCTGCCACTCCCATATCTTTTGCCCGATGCCTAAGAACTGCTGAAGCTTTTGCCGTAAGCAAAACCGTCTTTATTCCCGCCTCCTTTAGCAAATAAACACCTAATCCATCATGGACATCAAAAAACTTTGAATCACACCCTTTAGAATCATAAATAATTCTTCCGTCTGTTAATACCCCGTCAACATCAAGTATCAACAGTTTAATTTTCTCAATACGCGCATCCAGTTCCATATCAATCCTTTCTATTGCGTCGAATTATCTCCAACATCAAAAATAGTTGTATTTATCAGAATATCGCAAAGCCCCGAATAAATTTTATCCGGGTAAGAAGAAATAATAGTAAAATCTACGCGCCGCCTTCCTTCCTCATCTGCAAGATACAGTTGCTCCACCTGAGTCTGACCATCCTCGTCTTCACGCAGACCCGTAAATAAAAAACCTTTAACTTTATTATTATTGATTTCATAGATTTTTCTCTTACGTATCTCACTGGGAAAAGAACAGCTTCTGAGTATTAAAGGTACAATCCCTATGCGGCTTCTATAAATCGCACGGAAAAAATCATGCTCGGTTTTCATTCCCGCGAACCTTAATAAAAAACCATAATCCCTTAAAAAATCAAAAGACAAAGGATTGTTTGCAACTACAACTTCTTTCTTATCCATAGACTCAAAAGCTAATCCGATTTCTGTCTCTTTTTGAAACATTATTCTGTAAGGCAGAAAAAATTTTGTATCACCGAGAGCATAAGCAAGGAGCTCACCCCTGCCGGATTTTTTAATATCCCTCTTATATTCAACGGCCCTTACTACTGCCTGAGGAAATCTCTGATATATATAAGCATGAAACGCGACCGCCGCAAAAAAAGGTATCAAAAATGATAATACACTCAAAAGCTGCAAAGGACTATTCTTTTCTTTTATCGCAAAGGATCTATTTTTAAATTCCTGGATTAAGGATTGCTTATCACTCTTATCCGTTGTAATAATCGGAAAACGGCTAAATTTAGTTAAATAGGCATTGACTGCGACAAACTCTTTACCGTTAAGTACGTCAATAACCTTTATTTTATGATAAGGAACGGATTTTGAAATACCAAAGGGAAATTTTTTGACTAGTTGTTTTTTCTGGTCATCAAAATAAAAATTATTGCAGAGAGAACCAAAAAGTATCCCAATACATGCTGCCATAACCAAAAACAACAAATATATAATCCATAAAGGGAAAAAAGATATTCCCCTAGAATGCACAGCGGAATGATTAAAGAACCGGCAAGAGATATCGGGTCAAAATAAACTTCCTTGCGGAAAGAATCAAGGTTTCCTTTAAAGATCAGCATACCTTATTTTTTAATATATGCTATAGCAACCCTGCCTTAAGTAAATCCTGAACGTCTAATAAACCCACGGGCCTATTCTTATCATCAACGACAGGTAATTCATCAACTTTTTTCTCTCGCAGGATTCTAAGAGCTTCGGAGGCAAGTTTTTTACTATTGATAGTAATGGGGTTTTTCGTCATTACATCTTTTACTTTTTTACTTACTAGATCTTCCCCTTCTTCTAAGTGACGCCTTAGATCTCCATCGGTGAATATGCCCATTAATTTACCTTTTTTATCCACTACGATTGCTGCTCCGGCACGGGATGAAGTAATAGAAAGCAGTGTGTTTTTTACTGATGTTTCGTAACGCACAATGCAGTTACTCCTCCCTTTTCGCATAATAGCTTCAACAGTAAGAAGAAGACTTTTGCCTAGGCTTCCCCCGGGATGCAAAAAAGCAAAATCTTCTTTTTTGAAACCTTTTTTCTCAACCACGCAAACAGCAAGAGCATCCCCCATAGCAAGCATTGCCGTCGTGCTGGAAGTAGGTGCAAGGCCTAGCGAGCAAGCTTCTTTTTTAACATGCGTATCCAATACAGCATCGCTGTATTTAGCAAGGGTAGACGTCACATTGCCGGTTATAGCAATAATTTTTGCACCGATTTTCTTAATCTGAGGAAGCAAGCCTTTTACTTCCTGTGTTTCCCCGCTATTTGATATGGCAATTACTACGTCTTCCTTTTTGATCCTGCCTAAATCTCCGTGTGATGCCTCGGCACTGTGGAGCCAAAGGCTGGGAGTCCCCAGCGAAGAAATAGTAGCAGATATCTTACGTCCGATTATACCGCCTTTACCCATTCCGGTTATAACTACTCTTCCCTTACATTTTACGACTAAATCAACGGCTTTTTCGAAATCCTTATTTAATCTACTACATAAATCCTCTATGGCTTTTGCTTCAAGCCGCAATACTTCTTTTGCGCGTTTTATCGTCATACTACTATCTCCTGGATCTGTTTGATCTGTTTTAATAATTTATTAAGCGTTGAGATATTTATGGAATTTGGTCCATCACAAAGCGCTTTAGCGGGATTTTTATGCACCTCTAGAAACAAACCATTACACCCAAAGGCTACTGCGGCACGCGAAAGCGGCAACACAAACTCACGCTCACCTGCGCTGGATGTGCCTGCCCCACCGGGAAGCTGAACACTGTGCGTGACATCATAGATAACCGGATAACCTAACTTCTGGATTATAGAAAATGAACGCATATCAGTTACTAAATTATTGTATCCGAAAGTCGTTCCCCTCTCGGTAATTAAGATATTCTTATTACCGGTTGATTTAATTTTATCAATTATGTTTTTTACATCTCGAGGCGCTAAAAATTGCCCCTTTTTTACGTTAACAATTTTACCCGTGCCTGCGGCAGCCACTATCAAATCTGTCTGGCGCGATAAAAAAGCGGGAATCTGAATTATATCCAATACCTTTTTTGCCCGTTCGATATCAGTAAGGCAGTGAACATCTGAAGTAATAGGAATACCGAGTTTTTTCTTTATATTTGATAAAATTTTAAGTCCCTTAACTATACCCGGGCCCCTATAAGATTTTACAGAAGAACGATTTGCTTTATCAAAACTTGCTTTAAATATAAAAGGGATATTAAACTCAGAAGATATCTCTTTTATAGATTTTGCGATTTCAAAGGTTGATTTCTCATCCTCTATTACGCACGGTCCGGCAATTAAAACAAGAGGGTTATTACCCCCTATCTTTACATTCTTTACGCGTATTTGCTTTGTCTTTATCATTTCAATGAAACCATACCTTACGAAACGACAATTTCGTAAGGTATTTGGTTGAATTGATTCCGCCGAATATGAGGGAAATTATGGAACAGAATTTCCCCATGCCTATGAGGCGGAATATCTTCATCTTTTATTACTCAGCCTGTTTTTTACGCAAGCCAAATCCTCCGGGGTGTCTACGCCGATAGTCTCAATTTCTGTAGCAAGTACTTTTATCTTGTAACCGTTTTCCAGCGCCCTTAACTGTTCTAATTTTTCTATTCTCTCAGCCGTAGATACCGGAAGATTCTTAAATGTAAATAAAAAATCCTTGGTATAGCCATAGATACCAATATGTTTAAAAAAACCAACTGGTAAAACAGGATTATATTTATCTATCTCTCTTTTTGGTGAAGGAATCGGCGAACGGGAAAAATATAAAGCAAATTCATCTTTATCCACTACTACCTTAACTATATCCGGATTATATAGCTCATGGGGATCGGTAATCTTCTTACGCAGGCTTGACATCGGCACAGTTTCATTATCAAGTAATGTCCGTGCTACGCTATCAATCATTGAAGGGTCAATTAATGGTTCATCTGCCTGAATATTCACAATAATTTTTGTATCTATAGGGTTTACCACTTCGGCAATCCTATCGGTGCCGCTTGCATGATCACGGGAGGTAAGGATCGCCTTTGCGCCGAAACGTTCTGCTTCCTTTTTAATCCTCTCATCATCGCAAGCAATAATTAAATCATCTAAAAGCTTGACCTTGCTGGCTGCCTCATAAACCCATTGAATCATCGGTTTACCTAAAATATCAGCAAGAACCTTTCCCTCAAAACGTGTGGAGGCAAACCGCGCCGGTATTACTCCTAAAACTTCCATATTGAATGAGACCGTAATTTACGGAAATTAATATTTTCGTAAATTGCATGGTCGAATTTAATCCGCCAATATTTGTGGCGGATATCCTTATTTATTGGCCCTTATTTTACGCGTTAACTCTTCTTTGGTTATTGCGGCAACTCCGACTTTTCCCACTACAATACCGGCGGCATAATTTGCAATGTATGCTGCATCCTCAGCTCTTGCCCCACAAGAAAGGCCTAATGTAAACGCGGCAATTACTGTATCCCCGGCACCGGATACATCAAATACATCTTGTGCAACCGTAGAAATATGCTTAATCTTGCCATTCTTTATAAAAAGCTTCATACCATCTTCGCCTAAAGTCAAAAGCACTGTCTGGGCATTTAATTCTTTAATAATTTTTTTGCCCACTCTAATAATATCGGAGTCTGTTTTTATTTTTATTCCGGAAATCTCTTGAGCCTCCTGTAAATTAGGAGTAATGCAAGTAACCCCTTTATAATAGGAAAAATGATCTGCTTTGGGGTCTACCATAATAATCTTCTTATGCGCGCGGGCCATAGGGATAATTTTAGCCAACAGCTTAGCAGTTATTACGCCCTTTCCGTAATCCTCTATAATTATTGCATCCACATCATCAATCTTACGACGCACATAACCTAAAATCTGTCCAGCTATATTATCACTCATAAATTCACTTCTTTCCCTATCTACCCTTACCACCTGCTGATGATGAGCAATAATGCGTGTTTTCATTATCGTCGGGCGATCTCCGTCTATAACTACACCACCGACATCTACCTTTTGCTTGCGCATCTCGTCTAATAGTATATCGGCGTTTTTATCATTACCGACTACGCCACTTAAATAAACCTCTCCTCCTAATGCCGCGATATTACTTGCCACATTAGCTGCTCCTCCGGGCATAAACGATTCCGATTCAACACAAACTACCGGCACAGGAGCCTCGGGAGAAATTCTGTTTACCTTGCCCCAAATAAACTCATCTAATATTAAATCACCGACTACCAGAATTTTCCCCTGGGAAAACTTTGAAATTATCTTTCTTGCTCGTACTAAACTTTTCACCCCGCCCTTCCTTCCCAATATTATCCCGCCCTTTAAGAAGGGCGGGGTTCATATCTTCTCCAGTATTGCCTGATAAAGCAAAGGAACCATTATTTCATGATGCCCTATAATATAATATCCTTTTGATCTTATACCGCAAGAAGGACGCACAACTACATTCTGATGAGGCCGATAATGATACATCATATCAAAATTAACCGTGGTAAAGTTTTTAACAGAACACCCCACGTTCCTTGCCAGATTAAGCGCCTTTAAAAATACTTCCGGAAGTATTACGGCAGAGCCGATATTAACCACAACACCACCCTCCCCTAAATTAGATATAACTTTGGTCAGCTTTTTAAAATCCCTAAGACTTGCAGCTCCAATCGCGGCCCCGTCAGCAGAAGGATGCTGATGAATTATATCTGTACCTAAAGCAACATGCACTGTTAGGGGAATATTCATCTTAAAGCAATTATAAAGCAAACTGTAACGGTTAAATTTTAATTTTTCATTAATCATTCCGTATCCTACGGCTTCCCCTAATCCTAGGGCCTTATTATTTCCGTCAACTACGGCATGATTTAAAAAATCTGCCGTCTCTCTGCTCATGCCAAAAACACCGTTTTCTAAAGCAACACTTACATCCTCGGATGTATTACCGCAAAAAGCAAGCTCAAAATCATGTATTATTCCGGCACCGTTAAGACTTATACAAGTAATAACTTTTTTCTTTAATAAATCGATAATCAAAGGGCTTAATCCGCATTTAATTACATGCGCCCCCATCATAAATACAACAGGCTTTTTCTTCTTACGCGCTGAAACTATTGCATCAACGACATTTTTAAAGCTATTTACGGCTAAAAAATCCGGCAATGAGTCATAAAACTTCTTAAATCCCACACCGCGGCTTCCTAAAGCAGCAAAATCTTTAAAGTTAACCTTGCTTTTACGATTTTTTAAAGAATGTGTCTTTACTTTATTAAAATTTATCGTCATAATTTATGCTCCATATAGAAACTAATTTTATCATAGTTTGAGTATGCCGTCAACCGCATCGAGAACATCTGAGGTTTTAATCGACTTTAGACAAACAAACCCCTTTTCGCAATCATGAGCAAGACAGATAGGACAGCCGATTTTCTTATGCAAAACTACATCGTCTTTACCTCTAGGGCCCCAGCGGGTAGGGCTTATCCCCGGCTGACTCCTGCCAAAAAGCACAACCACCGACAGGCCGCAACCCACGGCAATATGCACCGGACCCGAATCGTTGGAAATCATAATCTTTGCCCGTCGCAATATACTTGCCAGCTGCATAAGATTAGTTTTACCGGAAATATTAATTACGGAGTGTTTCATTAGTTTGCAAAGTTTATTAGCCAAAGAAACATCATTCTCTCCCGAGACAATTAAAATTTTAACTTTATACCTATTAATTAAATCATCGGCGACTTCAGCAAATTTTTCCAACGGCCACATCCGGGAAACGCAACTTGCCGAAGGATGCAACACTATAATTCTATCGCTTTCTTTTACATTATTCACCTTTAACACTTCTTCTGCCCAGGCCTCAGATTGGCTATTTTTAGGAATCAGCAGTGCTGTTTCTGTGATCTTAAGACCCAGATAGCGCAATAGATCGAGATTATATTCCACTTCATGTTTCTCTCCTTTATATTTACAATAAGGAATATTTTTCGTAAGCAGGAATCCTAAACGGCGAGAGTATCCCACGCGATTTTTTATACCGGCTAAGTAAGCAATAATATTAACCCTGTTTGTCGAATGCAATATTATGGCTAAATCAAATTTTTTCCTTCGTAAATCTAAGGCAAATTTAATAGAACTTAAAATACCCTTGTGTTTATTATCTTTATCATAAACAATAACTTCATTAATATAGGGATTACCCTGAACTAATTCGCGGGTAAACGGACTCACCATTATAGTGATATGCGCATGGGGGAAATTATCCCGCAAGACCTTAACAACAGGAGTAGATAAAACAACATCACCGATCCTATCCGTACGTATAATTAATATCCGTTTATATTGATTCATTTTAGTATTTTCTTAACTATTCTGTATACTGCATCGGCAGTAATTGAATTTATACATTCAAAACTGCCTCTCTCGCATTCCGCCTTCTCACAAGGCGCACAATCAATATCTGCACATACTACAATATTTTCATCTGACCACGGTCCGTATTTTTTTGGATCAGTGGCTGTAAACACAGCAATAATGGGCCTGTTTAAATAACTCGCAAGATGAAGAGAAGCGCTATCACAAGAAATGATAAGAGAGGACCCTCTAATAATATCAGAAAGGCCGGCAAGATCAGTCTTACCTGCGAGGTTAAACACACCCTTTCCTATTGCGGATGCAATGCTATCAGTAATTACCTTATCGTCATTATCACCGACTAAAACTATATTCAATCCATAGTCATCAATTATCCACTTTGAAAGCTTGGCAAATTCTTCCTTATTCCAACGCTTTAAAATTCCCCTTGCCCCGGCAGCAACTACGACGTATTTCCCAAAATCATCAAGCGCTGTTTTTGACTTATTAAAAAAATGCTTTTCTGTAAATTTTGCATCAAGTCCTAAATCATTTTTTAACCTTGCAAAATTCCTCTTGCGCGCATGTAAAATATTCTTGGGCGGATTAAATAACCTAGTACCTAATCTAGCCCGCAATAAAAAAGGCAGCATTGTATGTTTTAAATCTATAATCAAATCATAGCCTTCTTTATATAATTGTAAAACCAAACCTAATTTTTCCCTTAAAGAGCTTTGTTTATTATAAACAATAGATTTTTTAATAAAGCTGTTATTAATAAATATCTCTTTTACGCGCGGGCCAGAGAGAACATCCAGAGCTGCATCAGGATATTTATCTATCAATGCATCTAATACGGGTAAAGTCAATATGCAATCACCGATATTACTTAAAGTAATAAAAAGTATTTTCACCCCGTCCTTCCTTCTTAAGATTATCCCGCCCTTTAGGAAGGGTGGGGTTCACTCTATATCTATTTTCCGGTTATTTTCTTTATTACATCTAAAACATCATCAATAGTTACTGCTTTCATACAACGTATATCACTACAGCCCTGCTTATAGCAAGGTATGGCACATCCTACATCCCTTGAGATCGTTTTAGAGTTATCGATTTTGTACGGACCGGTTAGTAGAATAGATGTTGGACCAAAAATTCCTATTATTTTCGCACCTACGCTTGATCCGATATGCAAAGGCCCCGAATCGTTAGATACGACTACATCTACCTTCTGCATCAATGCTGCCAATTGCTTAAGGTTGGTCTTCCCGCAAAGATTAATAAGCGGCATTCCGGAAAGATTAGCAATTTCATCTGCCAAATCTTTATCTTTTGCCGCACCCGTTAGTATAATTTTGGCACCATAATCACGAATCAACACCGCAGAAAGCACGGAAAAATTTTCTTTCGGCCATCTCTTCTGCGTCCAGTTTCCGCCCGGATTTAATACTACAGTAAAATCATTATCTCCTACTCCTTCTTCTTTTAATAAAGCCGCGACTATTTCTTTGTCGTTCTGAGAAATAAAAAAATCAGGCTTAAAATTAATTTCACCGGTATACTTTTCATGCTCGGCCACTATATAAAGATAATAATCGGCTCGATGCATCTTACTTGTATCCGGTGATTTTATGGCAGAAGTTAAAAGATAAAATCTTTTTTTCGTATAATAACCTATTCTTTCAGGTATTCGAGCAAGATATAAAACCAACGCCCTGGTAAATGAGCGATGAAACAAAAAAGCCTTATTAAATTTCTTCCGATACAATAATTTTATAAATTTCAACTTCTCCCATATACTGCGATGGATACCTCTTTCATCGAAAACTATTATCTCATCTAAATTAGGATTCTCTTCTAGTATTTCTTTGCAGCGCGGAGGAACTATGCAGGCGATAAAAGCATGCGGATAAATCTTACGTATTAATTTTATCGCCGGAGTAGAAAATAAAACATCCCCTAACCAGTTAACGTTAAAAATTAAAATCTTTAACTTCCCCTTATGCCTAGTCATCTCTACGCTCCTTAATAAATGTATAGTAACCACTAGTCTCAATCCAAAATACAAACATATTCGCAGAGCTTTCTGAAATACGCACTCTCCTTAAAGCATATATATCATCTCTTGGGTAATCCTTACCGGGATTCGTAACTACCGCACCGCTATAACCTGCATCTATTACCGCTTTACGGACGTTTTCATCAAATGCTCCTAAGGGATAAGAAAATAATTCTACGGATTTAGCCACCCGTATATCAAGTCTCCCCTTAGAATCAACTATCTCTTTTTTAAAATATTTTTTATCGATCTTGGTTAGAACGGGATGCGTTGAGGTATGACTCCCGAGAGTTATTGTTTTACTGTCCCCTAATTCCTTAAGCTGCCTTCTACTTAAGTATCCGGGCTTACCAACGAAATCAACTATTATAAATATTGTCGCTGGAAGATTATATTCCTCAAGTATAGGAAAGGCCTTTGTGTAATTATTTTCGTATCCATCATCAAACGTAATACATACGGTGTTATGGGGAATCTTTTCACCCTTTGAGATTAATTCAATAAGCTCAGTCAAAGGAATAACATTATATTTATTGCGATACAAAAATTCCATCTGCCTTTGGAATGTTTCGGGCGAGATAGCAATCTTGCTGATTAAAGATTCCGCAGCATCTATCTTGTGATACATTAATATAGGCGCAACATAGGCGCTTCTTACGGGAATGTTTAACAAAACTAAAACTACTATAACCAAACTAATCATAAAAATACGTTTTTTCATTTTACAACCTCTTTGTATACGTTGATTGTATTTTCTGCCATATTGATAATACTAAATTTTTCCCAGACGTTTTTATAAGCTGCTCGCTTTATCTGGCCAGCTAATTCCTCATCTTGAATCAATCTTACTATTGCGCCAGCCAATGCCTTTGTATCAAAGGCCTCGACTAGAAGTCCGGTTACCTCATGCTCAATTACATCAGTTATTCCCCCTGTCTTAAAACCAACGGCAGGAACATAATTTGCCTGCGCCTCCAGAAGAGACAAACCTAATCCTTCGTTTACAGAGGGAGATGCATAAACCGACATAATCGAAAAAAGTTCTTCCAGATTACTGCGCGCGCAAATCATAAGTGTATTATCAGCTATTTTTTCGTCTTTAATTAATTCAACTATTTTCTCTTTAGAAGGACCGTCTCCTATGATTAAAAGACGCGCGTCTGTTTCAATATTTAAAATATGCTTCATTGCGGCAATGAGATATTTATGTCCTTTAACGGGAGACAAACGGGCGATTATACCTATGATCGGCGCCTCTCTAGGAAAGCCCAAACCTACCCTTATTTTTTCATTGTCATATTGAGTCTTTGGTTTTACATTGACCCCATTATAAACTAACCTTATTTTGTTCTCGTCTAGGCGAAAATCATCTATTAAATGCTTCTTTACTGCCGCACTTATGGCAATTGTTATATCTCCCCAGCATGCAAATACTCTCCTGCCCCAGTGTGGCTTAAAATAACCGTGACAAGTTGTAACATAGGGAATATTAAGCGATTTATTTAAAAAATGTGAAAGTATTTGTGTTACGCGAGTATGGGAATGAATAATCTGAATATTCCTTTTTATAATTATGCGCTTTAGTTTAAAAAAAGCGAAAATAAGTTTCGGACTCAATTCTGATTTAGTTTTTATATCTATATCTATATGCTCAACACCTTTTCTCGCGAGAGCATCCGTAAAATTTCCTCCGCTCGAGACCACAAGCACGTTATGTCCCCTTTTCTTAAGCTCACCGGCCAGATTTACAATATAGCTGGCTATGCCGCCAAAATTAAGATGTGTAGTTAGAAGTAAAATGTTCACCCCGTCCTTCCTTCCCAAGCTTATCCCGCCCTTTAGGAAGAGCGGGGTTCATATAATTATAAATATCCCCTACATCTCTTTAGGTCCTAAGATACAAAGTTACTTTAACAAGCCTTCTATTGCCTTAAATACTTCATCTGGAGTAATCTGATACATGCATTTTATATCAGGACAATCCGGCTTATAGCACGGAGCACATTTTAAGCTCTTGGAAATTACAACAAATTTATCCGCTGGGGGCAAATGCTTTTTAGGGTCAGTAGGCCCAAAAAACGCTACAAAAGGCCTGTTAACGGCTGATGCAATATGCAAAGGTGCTGAATCCACACTTACATATACACTGCATTTTTTAATCAAACAGGCAAGCTGATTTAAACTAGTTTTTCCACAGGCAATTATCGGCTTAGCCTTTGAAAGCCGAAAGATGTCTCTGGCAAGTTCTAAATCTGCCTCTGTTCCGGTAAGTACCAACCTCATGTCTTTATGCATCAGAAGATCGCTAAGCTTAACAATAAATTTGGCCGGCCACATTTTTGTTTTCCAGCGAGAGCTTGATGCGATATTTATGCCTACTAGTTGCTGTTCTTTTGTTATCCATTCCGTGCTTAATAATCCGTCTATGTATTTTTCATCTGCCTCGCTCGGCCATAACTCCAAATTCTTACTATAGTCATCTATATCCAGCATCTCTAAAATTTTTGACTGATGCTCCACGGGAGCAAAGACCTTAGTCGGTAAATCTATTCTTTTATTCAAGAGACGGGCAAATTTTTTATTATTATAGCCATAACGTTGCGGCGCAAAACTTAAAAAAGCTAAAACATGACTTTTCAAGTTGTTCTGCAAATCAACACATATATCCAGACACCTGTTCCTTAAAAGCTTACCTAGCTTAAATAATCCTGCTATGCCTTTATCTTTGGATTTAAAGTCACATATAACCAACTCATCAATATACGGGCATCTGGAAAGTATCTCTTCTGATTCTTTTGACGTAAGGCAAGTAATTTTTGCATCCGGGTATTTGTTGCGTATTGCACGAAACGCAGGAGTTGAAAGTATCACATCGCCTAAAGCGCTGAATTTAATAATAAGGATATTGGCTTTTTTTGCCTCATCATAAACACCTAAAGTGGCATTAACCATCTTATCTAGCGTAAACTTCTGTGCTACTGATTTGCGTCCAGCATTTACTATTCTCTTAGCAAGGGGCGCGTCATGCAAAATCTTAACGACCGCCTCACTCATAGCCCCTACATCACGGGCAGGCACAAGCAAACCATTTACACCATCCTCGATTATATCAACTATTCCTCCTACGCGAGAGGCAACTACCGGGACACCTGCTGCCTGAGCCTCAATGATTACCCTTCCAAAAGCCTCCTCGCCTACAGTAGGAACGACCAATAAATTTAATTGATTTAGAATATGAGGAATATCTCTTTGTCTTCCGAAAAATTCAACGCTTGATGAAAGACCCAGGCGTTTGACTAAAACATCTATCTCATCCTTATATCTTTCCTTCCCTTTACCGGCATCTCCAATAACCCATATTGAAACATTGGGCATCTTACGCATCACTTTAGCCATTGATTTAAAAAAATACGTATGCCCTTTTAAAGGCGTTATACGGCCGATAATCCCTATGATAAATTCTGTCTTACTCTTATCCTGGGGAGATTTAAATTGAAAACGGTTTATATTTACGCTTCGAGGGATGTGCCTTATGCGCGAAAAAGGCACGCCAAAATCCTGTATTTGATGCTTGCCGATAATATTACTGGGCACAATCACAAGCTTACCCCAACCCATAACATTACTAAATAAATGCTGCGAATAATACCCATGACAGGTTGTTATAAAAGGGGTATTTGTTGATCTTGCGGCAAAAAATGCCGACCAGGCAGGTGCGCGGGAACGCGCATGAACAATATCAATATTTTCTTTCTTTATAATATTGACTAATTCCTTTATGTTCCGCAAAATAACAACTGGGTTTTTTTTATGCACACCTAAAACGTAATGCTTTACTCCTGATTTTTCTAACTCTGAAACCAGCTCACCGCCGTTTGATACAACCACTGCTTTATGCCCCATCTTTACAATAGAGCTTGATAAATCCAAAACACCTGTCTCAACTCCCCCTACATTAAGCTCGGGAATAATCTGTAATATGTTCATAGTATATTTTTTAGTTTATTTTCTACTGCGCCTACATCATCTAATTTTTTTCCGTTTGGCTTAGTTTTTATTAACTCCTTTAACTTATATCCAATCTGTTCAGCCTCAACAAGATAAATATATTTCTGTTTTTCTAGGTTCTCTAAAAATAACCTATGGCGTTTGCCGATATCGGAAAGAATGGCCTCATCCTTATGCGGCATATCAAGAGCAATGACTAACTTTTGAGAACTCACCGCTTCTGAAACCATAGAGATACTTTCCGCGCTAACAATTACTATTGTCGATAATCCCAATATTGCCCCTACTGCCTCAGGAATATTTTTCTCGTTAGCGATTATTAATAGTTTACATTTTTTAAAACCGGATAATTCCTTCTTGAGTACCTCCTCTACATCCTTTGGCGTGCGGCGTGAAGTGGTAACTAAAATCTCCGTATTCGTCTCAATGGAGATACGTTTTATGCGAACAATAGCCTTCTGCACTATAGAAGGCGTCAGCCTATATTCCTTAGTATTTCCCCCTAGAAGCAAGCCAATCTTAAGTATATTACTATTTAAGCTTTCATCTTTCTTGACCAGCTTCGCTGCTTCCTCTTTAAGATAATCGGAATTTATAAGATTTAAAGCGCCGCCTGTTTCTACTACATTTTTATAATTAGGAGGGTTATCATGCTTGGGCATAATTACCAAATCAAACCTCTTCACAGAAGCAAACCCCGGACGCATGATATGTATGGATTTTGCTTTATTTTCGTAGGAGATGATAAGATTGACCGCAGCAAAAGATGAACCCGCGGATATAACAATATCAAAAAATCCGTTAATTATTTTCTCAAAAGAATCTTTATCCATAATGATTTTCAGGATAGATAACCATACCCTGCTTCTCCCAAACATAGCCAAACATATTTTTAACAAATGATGGATAAATTTATTATAGAATTTTGCCTCAATTATAGTTACTTCTGTATCAAAACCTAAATCCTGGATAATCTTCGCTACTGTTTGAGACTGCCTCAGATGCCCAACTTTTCCATCATCTAATATCAAAATAGAACGCTTTTTAGAATGCTTCCACCTTTTATACGACCAAAGATATTGTTCGGGATTAGCGTGGATATATTTTTCCAGTTGTTTATTTATTGCGACTAAATTATCATCCAGGTCATTCTCTTTATTTCCCGTATCAGAAAAAGATCTAAATGGCTCAATTACTACCTTATGATAAGCTCCATGCGTTCGCACAATATAACCAAATAAAATAGGGGCCTTAAATTTAAGGGCGAGTTTTACCGCCCCGACAGGTACAGGTACTTCTCTTCCAAAGAAATTAACAAATTTATCGCCTTTGCGCGCTCCGTGATCGGCAACTATACTTACACTTTCATTATTCTCTAAGGCTCTTACTACATCACGTAAGGCGCCTAGCTCAATAAGCCTAACACCAAACTTCCTGCGGTATGAATTAAGTAATTGATTTAGGCCGTTATGCTTCTGCTCTTTAACAATAACACTGCAGTTTTTATGCATTAGACCGTAGGCAGCGTTAGATAATTCCCAATTACCTAAATGCAGAGTAATATAAATTAAGCCTCTTTTTTGTTTAAGAGCCTCATCTATAAAATTCTTCCCTTCGAAAGTAAGATATTTATCTATGTATTCTTTATTTACCCGGGGCAAGGCCAATGTCTCAAACAGGTTCTTCCCCAAATTTTCAAAACTAAGCCTGGCTATCCTGTTTAACTCTTGCGGTGATTTATCCTTATGGAAAACAAATCTTAAATTCCTATAGACGATATTTCTATGCTTTTTATCCAAGATAAAAAGCATCCTGCCGAATATCTTGCCCATCCAGATATAGATTTCGGGCGCAAGTCGCGAAAATAAAACACCGGACATTCGGGCAAAATTATACGCTATGTAATCTAGATTGAAATTCTTGCT
The DNA here is from genome assembly GCA_913009335.1 of uncultured bacterium. Taxonomy (GTDB): domain Bacteria; phylum Omnitrophota; class Gorgyraeia; order Ghiorseimicrobiales; family Ghiorseimicrobiaceae; genus DRER01. The sequence continues at coordinate 11,119 of CAJVXN010000015.1, read as the reverse complement.
CATTTTTTATAATTTTTAATTCAATGTTTAATATAAACAGGCGAATTGAACTATCCATCCTAAGATTGGTAAGCTTTACGGCATCTTTTTGCGTTGTAACCACAAGTGATATGCCAGCCTCTTTAGAATTTGATAATATCTCATCTAAATCTTCTTGCTTATAACTATAATGATCGCTAAATTCAAATTTGCGTTTTACCGCAGCGCCAAGCCCTAAAATCGTCCTCTCAAAAGAAGAAAAATCAGCTATAGCAGAAAAAATACAAACCTCTTTACCTGCTATTTCCTGAAGTTTAAATTGCCTGCCGCCTAAATTTAAAAAACATACAGGCTTATGTACTGTTTCAATAATTAAAGCCTGCGAATTAATACTCTTTAATTTATTCGTAAGAGCCAAAACATCATCCGCTAAATCAACTTTGCTTAGAGCAAAAACATCCGCTCTTTTTAAATTAGAAATACGTTCGCGTAAAATACCCCTGGGAATAAGACAATTATTCCCAAAAGGGTTTGTCGCATTGATAAGCACAATATCTAAATCTCGTTTTAATCTCCAGTGCTGAAAAGCATCATCCAATATTATCACATCCGGATTATATTCAAGCTGAGCCTTTCTGCCTGTTTTTATACGGTCGCGTCCTACTAAAACAGGTACATCCGTTATCTTAGATAAAAGATAACCTTCATCACCCATAGTTTGCGGATTATGTAACTTCTGATTATTAACCGGCCTGCGCTTGTAACCCCTGATTAATATTGCCGTTTTATCACCTTTATCGGATAAATATTTAATTAGCATTCTTACAAACGGTGTCTTCCCCGTACCACCGCAAGTTATATTGCCTACGCTTATAACGCTCGATTCAAGCTCTGCCTTCTTAATAACACCCAGGCTATAAAGCGCGCGGGTAAAAACAACAATAAATCCGTAGATAAATGATAGACCTAATAAAATAGCCTTAAAAAAACAAGCTAATATCCCTTTTTTCTCATCGCGGGCCAAAGAATAAAGATATCTAAACATTATTAAACTTTTCCTTACCTATTAGAACATTATTTATTAAACTTTTTCTACCTAATGGAATATTATTTAGACTCAATTTAAAAAAGGAAAAGTAATATTGGCTTCCATTAATAATGGCTTTGGCTATCGGTTGCCAAACCATTGCCATCTGGCTTATAAAAATGTCAATGAAGTTTAACCAGCTGCGTAATTAAATTCAAATTACGCTCCACTGCCCCTTTATTTTGAGCTATTAGCTCCTTTGCCCGCTGACCAATTTTTCTGGCATCTTCAGGATGCGTTAAAATCCTAACTATTGCCGCTTCTAAATCTTCTTCTGCCTCAACCCTGATAGCTGCCTGGTGCGATAAATACAAAGAGGCAATCCGGGAAAAATTAAACATATGCGGCCCGAATATTATCGGTTTTGCAAAACTAGCCGGCTCCAGTATATTCTGCCCGCCTCTTTCAACCAGGCTTCCTCCAATAAAAACAACAGAAGCAAGCTTATAGAGTTTATTTAAATGGCCGATAGTGTCTATCACAAATACCACCTTTTTATCTTTATCAATATTTATCCACGGGGATAGACCCTCCCGACACCTTTGACGGAGGGGTCTTATATGCTTATTCAAAAAACTAAACCTCATTGCTTCGAGGTCAAATCTTATCGCCATCTTTATAATTGCGGGAGCCCTTTGTGGATGCCTGGGGGCAATTAAAAGCTTAAGATTAGGAAACTTAAAACACAATCTTTTATATATATTTAATATAATCTCTTCTTCTCCCGGATGGGTGCTTCCTGCGATTAATAGCCTATCGTTTTCACAGATGCCTAATTTTAAACGGTAATCATACTCTTCTTTATCGCTAATTACGTCATCTTTGTTATCAAACTTCATGCTTCCGGTAACCTTGATCTTATCCACTACAGCACCCAAACTAATTATTCTTTTTTTATCTTCTTCTGTCTGCATACATAATAATGAAATCTTCGGTAGAATCTTACTTGTGATAAATTTTATCTTACTGTAACCCTTAAACGATGCAGGAGATATTCTACCGTTTATCAGGGCTATGGGTATGTTCTTTTTATGCAGTGCGTATATTAGATTCGGCCAAAGCTCAGTCTCCATCATAAGAAAAATAGCCGGATTAATCGATCTAACGAATTTATTTACTATAAAACTTAAATCAAGCGGCGCATAAATAACAGTTATATCTTTTTCGAGAATCCTGCGTGCCAAATTATTGCCTGTGGGGGTTACCGTTGAAACAACAATATCTTTTTTAGAACGCTTCCCTAATGCCTCAACTAAAAGAGCCGCGATGCGCACCTCTCCTACACTTACGGCATGTATCCATATGGGCCTTCCCATGGACATTGCCATGGACTTCGCCTGAAATTTTAAATCGGAAGATAAAGCAAAACGCCTGGCTAATTCCCCATGCAGCTTACCCTTAAAAACCATGTAAGGAAGATAAAGCAAAGAAAAAAATATAAAAATTATATCGTATAGTATTCTCATCATAAGATTAATCAGGCCCGAGAATGAGCCTTATCATATATGGCCTTTAACCTGTCAGTAGTAAGATGTGTGTACACTTGCGTCGTAGAAAGATTGGCATGGCCCAACAACTCCTGCACGGAACGTAAATCCGCGCCTCGATTTAATAAATGCGTAGCAAATGAATGCCGGAAAGTATGTGGGGATATATTCCTCTTCTCACACATTTTTTGCAGATATTTATCTAAAATAACTCTTACCCCTCTATCAGTAATTCGCTTACCCCGATTATTTAAAAATAAACTTCTTGTTTTATGCGGCCTTTTTGAAAGATACCGCCGTATAGCTGTTATTGCCTTATCTCCTATGGGAACAAGCCGTTCCTTTTTACCTTTTCCTCTTACCTTAGTCACACCGGAAATATAATCAATCGAATCATCAGACAAAGCAACTAGTTCACCTATTCTCATTCCCGTTGAATATAGTGTTTCAAAAATTGCCCTATCTCTTAGGCCCGAAACCGTATCCTTTGAAGGCAATTCAATCAACCGCGTTACTTCCGCTTCCGTCAAAAAATTAGGCAGATGCTTATCTACCTTAGGCGTTGAGATAAGCAGCGCGGGATTCTCTTTTAAATGCCCTTCACGTAAGAAAAATTTAAAAAATGTCCTGAGGCATGATATCTTACGCGAAACCGTCCTGGGTTTGACATTCCTCTGTTTTAGGGCGGCTAAAAATTTTCTTAGGGTTAAATAATCTATTTTCTCAAGCGCAATAGGACTTACTGTTTTATCCGGCCCACGTAAAAACCTAGCAAATTCTTCTAAATCTGATTTATAATTTAAAATAGTGTAAACTGAAGCATTCTTTTCAATTTCCAGATATCTTACGAATTTATCTATATATCTTTGCATTTTTACCCCGTTTAGAGATAACTCCTGCTACATTTATATAATTAATGCGGATTATAGAAAGTAAATTTTACCCCCTAAGCCTAAAGTTAATAGACGGTCGTCTAAAGACGACCTATCTCTAACGGGGTTTACTACTCGCTATCTGCTTCCTTGTTATCCAAAGGATCACTGCTCTGATTATTATCTTCCTCTTTCTTATCTACGGGTGCCTCGGGTAATTTATTGCTTGTAAAACGGCATTTAGGATACGACGTACAACCATAAAAAAATCTGCCTCTTCTTCCGCGACGCTCAAGTATCTCACCATCACAACCATCCTCAGAACACTTAATGCCTGTGGTAATAGACTTAGCAAACTTACATTCAGGGAATCCTGAACAACTCAGGAATTTTCCGCTTCTTCCCCACTTAATGACCATGCGCTTTGAGCATTCAGGACATATCTCATCTACATAGACAATTTCTTTCTTGATATTCTCATGGGCGTAATCCAGGTTTTTCTTAAACGGTTCGTAGAAATCACTCAATACCTCGGGATATTTAAACTTACCCTCTTCGATTTCATCAAGCCTTTCTTCAAGACGCGCGGTAAATTCGACATTTACCACATTACCAAAATACTCAACCAGCATAGCCACTACTTTCATCCCCAACTCCGTAGGGTGAAAATACCCTGAAACCCTACGCGCATAATCACGATAAAGCAATGTCTGTAAGGTAGGCGCGTAAGTTGACGGCCGGCCAATACCATTTTCCTCAAGCAACTTCACTAAGGAAGCATCAGAAAATCTTGGCGGCGGCTTGGTAAAATGCTGATCCGAAGTTAATTTTATTAAATTTAATTTCTCGCCTTTTATAAATTCGGGTAAAAATTTGGATTCTTTGTCTTTATCATTATCAATATATACAGTAGAAAATCCGGCAAATAATAATTTTGATCCCGAGGCCCGGAAAATACAATTTCCTGCTTTAACATCTACAGACATCTGCAGATAAACTGCCGCATTCATCTGACTAGCCACAAACCGCCTCCAGATCAAACGATATAATTTTAATAAATCATCATCTAAAAACGACTCTAATTTTTCAGGGGTATTTAAAACCGATGTCGGCCTTATTGCTTCATGTGCTTCCTGGGCTGACTTTTTGGATTTATAAACAATAGGTTCATCCGGCAGGTAGTCTTCACCTATCTCATTTTCTATGTATTTACGTACCTGCTCTATTGCGGAATTAGCCACCTTGGGAGAATCTGTTCGCATGTAGGTAATCAAACCCTCTGGACCATCAGGAAGCTCAACGCCCTCATAAAGGACTTGTGCTAAACTCATTGTCCTGTTTGCGGTAAATCTCAACTTATTAAATGCTGCCTGCTGTAATGTGCTGGTAATAAATGGCGCAACAGGCCTTCTTTTTTTCTGGGTCTTTCTTATACTTTCAACAATGAATTCCTGCCCATTTAAATCCTCAACTATGTTTTCAGCAGTTTCCTTATTCTTAATTTCAGCTTTTTCGCTATTTACCTTTTCTAATTTTGCCGTAACGATTTTATCCTTTTCATCCTGCCTTGATAATTCTGCCTCAATACTCCAGTATTCTTCCGGCTTAAAGGCAAGGATCTCCTGTTCCCGCTCAACTATTAACCTTAGGGCTATAGATTGCACTCTTCCCGCGGAAAGGCCCCTGCTTATCTTTTTCCAGAGAAGAGGGCTTAACAAATAACCCAATACTCTGTCTAATATCCTTCTGCCTTGCTGGGCCTCTATTAAATTAAAATCAATGGGCCGGGGATGCTTGAAAGCCTCTTCTACTGCTGATTTCGTAATCTCATGGAATACTACGCGTAAGTATTCTTTCTCTGCTACGGGTTTTTTTGGCTTTGCCGGGGTTTTCTTAGTCTTAGCCTTAGTTTTAGTCTTCTTCTCATTTACGGCTTCGGCTATCGGAAGCCGAACCATCGCCTTCTGGCTTAACTTATTCATAATATGCCAGCCTATTGCCTCACCTTCACGGTCAGGGTCAGTGGCCAGATATACTTTATCTATATCCTTTATATGTTTTTTTATGCTGGAGAGTACTTTCTGCTTTGCTTTTAATACCACGTATGTAGGCGTAAAACCATTCTCAATATCCACACCCATATTACCCCTGGGTAAATCCACAATATGCCCATAAGAAGCGATAATTATAAAATCACCACCCAAGAATTTACCGAGAGTCTTTGCCTTTGCGGGAGACTCAACAATTACCAAGCTTTTTTTATTTTTTTTAGCCATGATTAAATCTTCTCTATCCCCTTTCTTGCTAAGGAGTTTTGCCCCTGTTAGACAGACTGCTTTTACGCTAAGTATGATACTTTAAACTAGCCTATTTGTCCAGTATTTTCAGCTGAGGCAATATTTGGCACCCCTGGCTGGCACATACAAGAAAAAAGAGCACTCCCTTAGTATTATAAGGAAATGCTCTTTTCTTACCCCGTTTAGAGATAACAACCGAACTATTTATATAATTAATATGTATTATAGGAAGTAAATTTTATCCCTAAGTCTAAAGTTAATATACGTCCGCCAAAAAAACTCTGGCGGACTATCTCTAACGGGGCTTAAGTGGTGGAACCGTAAAGTTGCCTACGGCAACCACGCCCCTACACACGTAAAGACTTACGTCCACGTGCCTTCGCACGTGATGAAATTCTTTTAGAATTTCATTTTACGTGGTGCCGAGGGTCGGGATCGAACCGACTACGCAAGGATTTTCAGTCCTTCGCTCTACCGTTTGAGCTACCTCGGCTCCGAATTTATTCTTCTATTTGCTGTTGTATCTTAATAAATACCTTCTGTGCCAGGCCGATATTTGGCATCATATATTTACGCCCCTTAACCTGCAGGCGTAAAGTCTCAAGCGTTAACCTTTCGATTTGAATTGAGATCCTTGCCCTATCAACATCTAATTCAATCGTACCCTTCTCTCTATCCTGGGTCTTTATCTCTCCCATAATCCCGGCTACTCTTTCGGCGGCCATCCAAAGAGTGTCATAATCTGAATCTATCTCACCGACAATTGTATCTTTACTAACTGCATACCCTCCCACAGCCCCCGCGCCCAAAATAGCCCATACGCATCCGGAAAGACTAAAACATAACAACAATACAATGCTAACACCAGAGATGAATCTTCTAATCATATGACCTCCTCCTCAAGGATACACATATTATATATATTTAATTTTATTTAGCAAGTTTTTTCTCGTAATAAAAACTGCGCCGCCTACTGTTGAGGCCAAGCCTCAACAAGCATACGCCTATTTATCTTGAGCTAAGACCTCTGCTACTGATTCATACAACACCTTAACCGTTACAGGCTTAGTCAAAAATTTATCCGCGCCTATTTTTAAAGCCTCATCCTTAACATCATTTTCCATACCCGTAAGCATGATAATTTTCGCAGATAGAGATTTTTCCTTAATCTCTTTTAATATCCCTAGGCCGTCGAGTTTTCCTTTTAAGTGCATATCCAAAAGAATAACATCGGGTTTTTCAATTTCTATTTTAGGTAACGCCTCTTCTCCGCTTTGGGCAGTAAACACCGTAAAACCTTTTAATTCAAAAAAAGGTTTTATTGCTTCTTCGAAACTAGGCTCATCATCAACAATAAAAAGTTTAGGCATTTGTTTTTTCTCCTTCTCTTGCTTCCGCAGTTGGAAGTTCAATCTTAAAAGTAGTGCCTTCTCCATATTTTGACTCAACTGATATTTTACCTTTATGAAACTCAATGATTCTTTTTATAACATGAAGCCCGAGCCCTGTTCCTTTTCCGGATGAAGTCTTAGTGGTATAGAAAGGAACAAAAAGCTTTGGCATAAAGTCATCTTTAATACCCATGCCTGTATCAGATACTTCGATATGCAGATGTTTATCATTTCTTTTAATATAGGCTTTAATGGTTAATTCCGGCTTACGGCTTTGACTATCGGATGCCAAACCATCGCCCTCTAACTTATGGCTTTGGCTATCGGCTGCCAAACCATCGCCCTCTAGCTTATGGCTTTGGCTATCGGTTGCCAAACCATCGCCCTCTAGCTTATGGCTTTGGCTATCGGCTGCCAAACCATCGCCCTCCACCTTATAATCAGGATTGCTATTTGCTTCTGCGCGTTCTTTTATTGCATCATATGCATTATCTATTAAATTAAAGAATACTTCACCTAGCTGCGTTGAATCACCTAATATCTTAGGTAGAGTATCCAGAACATCCATATTAAAATTAAACTCATCAAATTTTATCTTATAACGCAGTACCCCCAAAGCAACATCTAAAACCTCACCTAAAGCAACAGGACTAAACTCCTCGGATGAAAGCTTCCCTAATCTGCGGATTGAAGCTACTGTCTCACCACCCTTGGTTGCTTCATCGGAGATACGGCGTAGAGAGGTGATTGATTTCTCAATTAATTGTTTTCTCTCATCTAGCGAAAAATCTTTTTTTGAATCTAGCATCAACTCCAACGTCTCTGAAAACCCTGCTAAGTTGTTTACTGCCTGAAATCTATTATTTACCTGATGCCCCATCATTGAAGCCATTGTACCTAAAGAGGCTAAACTTGCTGAATGAAACAATATTGCCTGACGTTCCCTTTCCTGACCGCTAAATATAGCGTTTTCAATAGCAAGAGTTGCATGGCTTGCTAAAACCATCAGCACTTGAATATCTTCCTGAGAATAACCTCGTTCTGAATATTTATTACCTAAACATAAAAAACCCATAAGTTTTCCAGTGCGATAGGCAGGAATAATTAACTGAGATTTTAATGATTCAAAGATCTGCTTGAGCTCTAAAAACTCTAAATCATCACTGCCTCTTCTATAAAAATTCAACTCATCAATAGTTAACGGCTTATCCTTTCGATTGCTTAACATTTTGATTAATGCTGAATTAAAAATTACTTGCTTAGGCAAATCAGGATTTTTAATTGGTGGCTGCCAAGCTGATTTTAAACTATATACTTTTTTATCTTCATCGGCTAAATATATGGCCGCTAGCTTTATCCGCATAATTCGTATTAAGCTGTGTATAATAGCTTTAAGCAAGGCATCTAAATTAGTAAAACGAAGTATATCCCTGGATGCACGAGCAAGATCCTGATGTCTCTTTCTTTCCTCCTTAAGAAGTATGGCTTCAGCACGACTTTTTAGTCTAATATAGATAAAAGGCCCTATGCCGGCAAGTATCATGCCTATGCCTAAGATAACAAGCCACCACCTCTCACTAAATGCCCCTACTAAATAAGGTTTCGCAACCTTAGCAATCATAAAAGGAATACCTAAGACAAGGACATAAACAAAAGCAAAGATACTAGCGCGAGTTACAACAACACGTATATCCATAAGAATATAGCGAAGAAACGCAATGCTGATCGCAAAGGTATAAAGCCATACGAAATGGGAGCCAAAAGGCACAATCTGAATTTGATACCAAAGAGGAAAGGTGGTCGCACCGCCTACAGAACCTATACCAGACGCAATTAAAATATATCTAACTTGATTTTTCTTAAACATGGGTAACATTTTTTCTGATTTAAATAGTAAAAAACATCCATATCCAAAAAACGCAAAGTAGCTAAAAATATATAATATAAATAAATACCCGGCATCTGGATAAAAACACCTTACAATTGTTTTGTAACTAACACTCTTTACAAGTAGAGAAGTAAAATTTAATAGGAATACAAAAATTGCTATTAAGTAACCGAATAATAATATACTTCTTTGTTTTTTTTCTTTTTGCTTTTCTATCAATACCAATACAAAATGATAGAAAGTAATGGGTATAAAACTCGCCCCCATCATTAAAGTTTTACTATAAATAAAAGCAGATTTAGCATCTTTTGCGCCAAACATAAAACCTAGAAATAAACTCCATAGCGCAATACTTAAGCTCATTAAAAACCATCTTTTATTGACTTCTTTCCTTGAATTACTCAGATAAGTAATAACACATATTACAGAAGTAATAAAAGTTGTAATCCAGGCTGTTATTTGATACATACTCATTTCTGCACCTTAAAAAAACTGAATAAAAAATTAGTCAATTTTTGCAAAACAATATTGCATCACTTTATTATGCTGCGTTATAATTTGTAAATTTTCTGGCTCAAAACCCGCTTTTAGAAAAATCCTTCTAAATTCGTCTTTAGTTCTATGGATAAGATCCCATTCATTCCCGGCATTCAAATATCAGCAATGATTAAACTAAAATTTTCCTCTTCAACCATTGTTAGAGCATCCTGTCCGTTCTTTGCAATAAAAGCCTCAAAATCGTGTTTTTCAGTAATTTTAAAAGCGACCTAACAAGCAACTCTTCATCATCAATTACTAAAATATTCTTACTCATATTTAGCGCCTTTTATTTGCTTTTTCTCCTTCGGATACTTCCGCAATAGGAAGTTCAATCTTAAAAGTAGTCCCTTCTCCGTATTTTGATTCAACTAATATTCTACCTTTATGAAATTCAATAATTCTTTTTATAACATGAAGTCCAAGTCCTGTTCCCTTTCCGGATAAAGTCTTGGTAGTATAAAAAGGAACAAAAAGCTTTGACATAAAGTCATCTTTAATACCCATACCTGTATCAGATACATCAATATGTAGATGCTTGTCATTTTGTTTAATGTAGGCCCTGATAGTTAATTGAGGTCTATAATCAGGATTGCTATTTGCTTCTGCGCGTTCTTTTATTGCATCATAAGCATTATCTATTAAGTTAAAGAAAACCTCACCTAACTGTGTTAAATCACCTGATATTTTAGGTAAAGTATCAGGGACATCCTTATTAAAACTAAACTCATCAAATTTTATCTTATAGCGCAATACCCCCAAAGCAACATCTAAAACCTCACCTAAAGCAACAGGACTAAACTCCTCGGATGAAAGCTTCCCTAATCTACGGATTGAGGCTACCGTCTCCCCACCCTTAGTTGCCTCATCGGAGATACGGCGTAGAGAGGTGATTGTCTGTTTAATCAAACCTCGCCATTTTTCAGGAGAAAAGGTATCCTTAGCCTGTGATAAAAGCTCCAACGTCTCTGAAAATCCCGCCAGATTATTTACTGCCTGGAATCTGTTATTTACCTGATGTCCCATCATCGAAGCCATTGTCCCTAAAGAAGCAAGGCTGGCTGAATGAAATAGTATTGCCTGACGTTCTCTTTCCTGATCGCTAAATATAGCATTTTCAATAGCAAGAGTTGCATGATTTGCCAGAACCATTAGCACCTGAATATCCGCATGGGAATAACCTTGCTCTGAATACTTATCTCCCAGAACAAGAAAGCCTTGAAGATTACCAGCTCGATATGTAGGAATAATTAACTGAGATTTTAAAGATTCAAAAGTCTGCTTAAGCTCAAGAGCATCTAATAGATTAGTGCCCTGAGAATGAAACCTTATCTCATCGAGACTTAAAGCTCTATTTTTCTGCTTATTTAGTGCCTTAATTAACACAGAACCAAAAGCTAATTGCTTAGGAAGATCAGGATTTTTAATCGGCGGCTGCCAGGCAGATTTTAAACTATATACCTTTTTATCTTCATCGACTAAATATACGGCAGCTAGCCTTATCTGCATAATTTTAATCAAGCCATGTGTAATAGCCTTAAGCAAAACATCTAAATTAGTAAAACGAAGTATATCTCTAGA